>JBBQYK010000032.1:0-19885 GCA_038208765.1 Verrucomicrobiota bacterium | reverse complement strand
CACTTCGAGATACCAGTCCACGGCGTGCGTCTGCGGCGAGGGGCGCGGCACGCCGAGGTCATACCAGCCGTGCGCCAGTTCACGCGGGTCGTGCAGGCCGACGAAATAATTTCCATTCGCGAACCAGCCCGTGGCCGCGCTGCGTGCCAGGGCCTGGAGATCAATGACGAGATCGAAACGGTGCGCACGCAATTCGCGGACGGACGCCACCATTTCATGCCAGTGCCAAGGCGACGCCCAGCGCGCGCGGTCGAAGTGGAACAGGCCGGCCAGGTCAGGATCGCCTTCCAGCAGCGGCGCGTTGCGAGTCTCGATCCACCAGTAGATTTCGCTGTCGCGATGGTGCTGCTTGAGCAGGCGCAGGACGGGGAGAGCCTGGATGACATCGCCGAGCGAACTTGGTTTGAGAATGAGAATCTTCAACGGCGGCGCGGAGCTTTGCGGACGGAGGCCGGGGCCGAAAGAATTTTTTCGACCCAGCCCCGCGGCACGCTGAAGCGTGAACTCCAGCTACTTCCCGAACGCCAGCCGCTCCGCGAGGCGCGGCGGCAGGCCCGCATCGAGAATCTTTTTCTGCGCGGCGGCGATGTCGTAATCGAGCCGGCGAATCTCAATGGAGCCTTCGTTCAGATCGTAGATGACGTAGGCGGCCTTGGGATTGTTGTCGCGCGGCTGGCCGACGCTGCCGACGTTCACGAAATACTTGCGGCCCGGCTCGACCTTGAACTTCGAGTAGGTCCCGCCGCGCACCACGGAGTCGCGGATGAACGCGACCGGCACATGCGTGTGGCCGAAGAAACAGACGCTCGTGTTCTGGTAGGTGAAACTCGCCGCCGCCATGAGCTTGTCGAACACGTAGCCCCAGCGCTCCGGCTGATCGAGCGTGGCGTGGACCATCGAGAAGCTCGCGACGAGGCGGATGTATTTCAGGTCGCGCAGCCATTTGCGATCATCGTCGCTGAGCTGCTTGCGCGTCCAGACCACGGCCTCGGCGGCGTGCGGGTTAAAGCCTTCGAGGTCTTCCTCGCTCGAGCAGTATTCGTCGTGATTGCCCTTCACGCACGGCATGTTCATGGCGCGCACAATGTCGAGGCACTGCTTGGGATTCGCGCCGTAGCCCACGACATCGCCCACGCAACAGTAGTGCGTGACTTTTTGTTCGCGCGCGTCCGCCAGCACCACCTCGAACGCGTCGAGGTTGCCGTGGATGTCTGCGATGACCGCGTATTTCATTGGGGCAATGCTACCTTACAATTTCAAAACCACGAAACTGGCCCGTGGCCGGCGCGAACGTCTCCTCTTCCTGCTTGATCAAGCCGCCGAGTCCCGACTCGCGCACCGCCAGGCGGAAGGCGTCCAGTTCTTCGCGCGCGCCCTCGGCCTGCAACTCCACGCGACCGTCGTCCAGATTGCGAACGGTGCCGGTGACTTCAAATCCTGTCGTCAGCGATTTCACGGTGTAACGAAACCCGACTCCCTGCACCCGGCCCGTGTAAAGCACGGTCATCTGTTGGCGGCTCATCGGTTGAATTGACGTGCGGCGATCAAGCCAAAGCGGACGGAGCGGTGCAAGGAATTGTTTGGCGCGCTCACTTTCCCTGCGTCCGCACTTCCACCTCCTGATAGCCGAGCGATTTCAGGAAGGTTTTCAACTGCTGCTGCGCGCGCTCGTCCGCCTCGCGCAGAATGCCGTTCACGCGTGCGGCCCGGACAATCTCATTGAGCGCTTCCTGGCGCGCTTGCTGTTCGAGCTTTTGGTCGTAGGCGCGCAGCAAGCCCGTCTGCCGGTCCAAAACTTGCGTCGCCTTTTCATCGAGATACTGATCGGTGAGCGCCGCGCGCGGCACGGTGATGCGGATGGTCGTGGCGCTGGTTTCCACGTCCTCCGGTTTGACACGAGACAAATCCACGCCGGCCTTCACCACGCCATGCGCCAGCAAGGTTAGCTTGTCATCCCGACCGGGAAGCAATTGATCGAGGGTCGTTGTCTTGGCCGCTTCCGCGAAAACCACTTTCTCAATCACGTATTTCACGGTGACCAGTTCCGAGAGCGATTGAATCTGCACGATAACCGAAGGGGTGGCCGCGAACCTCGGGGCCGCGTCGCGCCGGACAATCATCAGCGCGATCACCAGCGCCACGACCAGGCCGATGAGAAACGCGATGGCGACGAACACCAAGGTCAGGCGATTTTTCACGGGCGGAGAATAGTCGCTGGGCCGGCCTTGAACAACTGGCAAGCGGTTCGTTCAATTCGTTTGGATTTGGGTTTTGGGATTTGGAATTTCCCTCCCGACCCCAACCCGCTAGCGTCGCGCCAACATGAATTCGTCACCGTTCAGCCCGTTCCCCGCGAATCGTCCGCGCCGGTTGCGGCAGTCCCCCGCCCTGCGCCGGCTGGTGACCGAGACCCGCCTGAGCGCGGAGCAACTGGTGCTTCCCCTCTTCGCCGTGCCGGGAAAAAAAGTGCGCCGCGCGGTGAACTCCATGCCCGGCGTCTTTCAACTCTCCGTGGACGAACTCGTGCTCGAAGCCCGCGCCGCGCACGAACTCGGCGTGCCCGCCGTGCTGCTCTTCGGCATTCCTGAGAAGAAAGACGCTCGCGCCAGCGGTGCCTACGCCGCCCGGGGCATCGTGCAGTGCGCCGTGCGTGAGTTGAAGAAGGCGCTGCCGGAATTGCTCGTCATCACCGACGTGTGCCTGTGCGAATACATGTCCCACGGCCACTGCGGCCTCATTCAGGCGGGCGACAAATCCGGTCGCGTGCAAAATGATCCGACGCTCGAACTGCTCGCCCGCACCGCCGCCAGCCACGCCGAGGCCGGCGCAGATCTCGTCGCACCAAGCGACATGATGGACGGCCGCGTCCGCGCCATCCGCACGCGACTCGACAAACAAGGCTTCAGCGACACGCCCATCATGAGTTACGCGGCGAAATTTGCCTCGGCGTTTTACGGGCCGTTCCGCGAGGCAGCGGAGTCAGCGCCGCAGTTTGGCGACCGGCGCAGTTACCAGATGGACGCCGCGAACACGAACGAGGCGCTGCGCGAAGTGGCCCTCGACCTCGCCGAGGGCGCGGACATCGTGATGGTCAAACCCGCGCTGGCGTATCTCGACATCCTCCATCGCGTGAAAACGGAATTCGGCTGTCCCACCGCCGCGTATTCCGTGAGCGGCGAGTATTCGATGATCAAAGCAGCGGCGCAAAACGGCTGGATCGATGAACGGGCCGTGACGATGGAAAGTTTGCTGGCGATGCGCCGTGCGGGAGCCGATATCGTGATTACTTACGCCGCGAAGGAAGTGGCGCAGTGGCTCCGCTCGTGAATCCGGACACCCACTACATTCGAGCAAAAAACCAAATCAGCGCGCCTACGACCCCGACGCCGACGACGATCGCCACCACGATGAAAATCTTCGTGCCTTTGTTGTTCTTCCTCTCAAAGCCGGGATTGCCGGACTTCGCCATCTGCCCGAGTTCCTCGAACTTGATGCCCTGCGGCACGACCTGCGTGTGATCGAGCGTGCGCTTCTGCGCGGCGCTGCCGGACTGGTCGGCCTCCAGCCGCACTTCGACCTGGCCGAGCCGCAAAATCTGGCTAGGTTTCAACGTCGCCTCGGTGATCTGCTGGCCGTTGATGAAGGTGCCGTTCGTCGAGTCGAGATCGCGAATGACCACCTCGGCGCCGCGCAAAATGATTTCGCAATGATGACTGGAGACGGACGGATCGGGGATTTGAAAGGTGTTGTCTTCGACGCGGCCGACCGTTGTCTTCTCCGCCTTCAACTCGTGCGAGCGTCCGGTGAGTCCTTCGCTGAGAACAACAAGTCTTGGCATACGGTGATTGAGAATTAGGTGCGTGCGCCTGGCAAGTCAAGTGGGGCGTTCTCCCAGACGCATTAAGATCCGGACGAACTCTTCCACAACACCATGATGTCCCACTTGCTACTCTTGCGGGAAATTTGTAGATACTATGCGCCCATGAAGTTCCCCGGTTTCAAATCACCGCATCGCATCTCGCCCAGCTTGTTCGTCTGGGCCGGATTGCTGCTCGCGATCGTGTACGCCCCGGCGCAGTTGGCGCTTGTGCCAGCGGGCGCGACGTGGCGGTTTCTCGATACGGGCGTGGACTTGGGCACGGCATGGCGGGCGGCGGCCTTCAACGACTCGGGCTGGTTCTCCGGCCCCGCTGAACTTGGCTACGGCGATGGCGACGAGCAGCAGGTCGTCAGCTTCGGCACGAACGCGAACAACAAATTCATCACCACCTACTTCCGGCACACGTTCGTGGTCTCAAACCGCGCTTCCATTTCCAACGTCGCGGTGCGGCTGCGGCGTGATGACGGCGGCGTGGCGTATCTGAATGGCACCGAGATCTTCCGCAGCAACCTGCCGGAGGGAACGGTTCTCCACTCCACGCCTTCGCTCGAAGTCGCAAGCAATGCGGACGAGGATCAATTTTTCCCCGCCGCCATTCCGCCCGCGCTCCTGCTGCCGGGAACAAACGTGCTGGCAGTGGAAGTACACCAGTCGGACGGCGCGAGCTCGGATTTGAGCTTCAACCTCGAACTGCTCGGCAACACGCCGCTCGGCAACCGCGCGCCCGCCGTCACGATCTCCGGGCCCGCGCCGCTGGCGAACCTCGTCACCAACCAGCCGTTCACCCTCGCCGCCTCGGCCACGGACGACGACGGCGGCGTCAGTAGCCTGGAGATTTACGAGGACGGCGCGCTCATTCATACCAAGGTTGGCGCGAGCACCACCTTCGTGCGGACCAACGCGACCTCCGGCCTGCGAACCTATTTCGCACGGGCGATTGACGGCCTCGGCGTGGCCGGCACGTCTGCGCCGGTCAGCGTCTTTTTCAGCGCCACGAATGCGCGCACGCTTTTGTTCCCGCGTTTCGTGGACACGAACGGTTTAATTTTGAAAGGCCACGCGAAACTGAAGCCGTACGCGCTGCGCGTCTGCCCCGCGACGAACGGGCCAGGCGCCATGTGGCTGACGAACCGGCAGAATATCCGCGCCGGCTTCGAGAACACCTTCACATTTCAACTGCTCAATCAAGGCAACGGCGGCGGCGACGGAATCGCGCTGCTCATTCAAGGGGCGGTCACGCCCGCGCTCGGCAACAACGGCGGCGGCATCGGTTACAGCGGCGTCACGAACAGCGTCGCGGTGGAACTCGACACCTGGGGCAACCCCGAGGCCGCCGATCCGAGCAGCCGCCACATGAGCGTCCACAGCCGGGGCCGCGCGGCAAACTCGGAACATCACGACCACTCGCTCGCGGCAAACTCCGCCGTGCCGCAGTTCACCGACGGCGGCGTTCACAGCCTGCGCGTGCGCTATTTCCCCGGACGCTTCGAGGCGTTCATCGATGATTTCTTCACGCCGGTCATTTCGCTGCCGCTGGATTTGAACGAGCATCTTTATCTGGAGAACGGGCTGGCGTGGATCGGCATCACGGGCGCCGTGGGCTTTGGCATCCAAGATCACGACATCCGCTCGTGGTCCGTCACCACCTTCACCAACCAAATGCCCGCCGTCAGCCTGATCACGCCGACGAATGAAACCCTCGTCACGCCGGGCGGCGCGTTCCTGCTGCAAGCCACGGCCACGGATTCCGACGGTGCCATCACGCGCGTGGAGTATTTCTCCGGCACGAACTCGCTCGGCTTCGCCACCGCCCCGCCCTACGCCGTGCTCTGGACGAACATTCCCGCCGGGCTGCACTTCATTCGCGCCCGCGCCACGGACGACCGGCTCGGCTCCACCGGCTCCGTGACCGTGCGCGTTTATGCCGCCACGCCGGAACGGCTGGTCACGTCGCAATCCTCCTGGCGCTATCTCGACAACGGCACCGACCCCGGCACGAACTGGGCGCAGCGCTCCTTCAACGACAGCGCGTGGGCGTCCGGCCCGGCGGAACTGGGCGACGGCGACGGCGATGAACTCACCGTGGTCAACGGCGGCCCGGCGAACAACCGCTACGTGACGACGTATTTCCGGCGCACGTTTCAAGTCACCAATCACGCTGTGTTCACAAATCTCAGCGTGTCGGTGGTTCGTGATGACGCCGCCGCTGTGTACCTGAACGGCGTGGAAATCTTGCGCGACAATCTGCCAGAGGGACGCATCACGAACCGCACCTTCGCAGTCAACGTGATCAACACGGAGGCGGAGGCCGCCTGGGTGCGCGCGCCGGTTCCGCCGGGACTGTTGCAGACCGGCACCAATGTTATCGCCGTCGAGATCCATCAATACGACATCACCAGCACGGACATCAGTTTCGATCTCGAACTGCTGGCCAACTCGCCGTTCGGCAATTTCCCGCCGCAACTGGTTTTCACCCAGCCCTCGACCGGCCACCGCTTCGCCGCCGGCGCCAATCTCCTGCTGAACGTCAGCGCCGGCGACCCGGATGGAGCGATGGGGCCGGTGACCTTCCACGCCGGCGACGCTGCGCTAGGCACGATCACCAACGCGCCCTTCACGCTGGTCTGGAGCAATGCGCCCTTCGGATTGCACCGCCTGACCGCGCACGCCACCGATGATCAGAAAGTTACAGGAACGTCCGCGCCGGTCTTCATCGCCGTGGGGCCGGCGACGGTTCCCTTCGCCAGCAATCTCGGACTGGCCACGAATTTGATCCTGTTGCAGGACGCCTTGTTGATCAGCAATGCGCTCCGGCTCACGACCAACACCGCGAACCGAACCGGGGCCGCGTATTTGAACACGAAGCAGAATGTGGCGTGGGGTTTTGAGAGCGTCTTCGAGTTTCACATCAGCGCGCTGGGCGGCATGGGCGGGGAAGGTCTGGCCTTTGTCATTCAAAACAACGCGTCGACTTTGCCCGGCACCGGGGGCGCGAACCTGGGCTACGCCGGAGTGTCCAACAGCCTCGCCATCGAGATCGACACGCGCAGTTCCACGGCCAATCCCTACAACGAATTGAGCATCCAGACGCGCGGCACTTTGCCCAACGATTCGGCGAACCCCTACGCTCTCGACCGCACGACCGGCCTGCCGAACCTCACCGGCACCGGCCCGCATGTGCTGCGCGTGCTCTACACACCGGGCTGGTTGCAGGTGTTTCTCGACGGCGCGGCCGTGCCCGCCGTTTCCGCCGCGGTTGATCTGGCGCAGCTTTTCCCGCTCGACAACGGACGCGCCTGGGTCGGTTTCACGGCATCCACGGCGGCGGACACGGAGACGCACGATGTGCGCTGGTGGTACTTTCACGGGCTGGCCGCGCCCGCGGCTCCGCTCTTGAACCAGGTGCAACCGCAACCGGATGGAACCGTGCAGTTGGATTTTTCCTCCCAGGCCGGCCATCGCTATCAATGGCAATACAGTCACGACCTCGAACAATGGTTTGATGTGCCGCCCGTCCTCATCGGAACCGACGGTCCCCTGCCTTGGCGTGATGAAGGCCCGCCCGCGACGCCGCGTCCACCCAGCGAAGAACCGCATCGCTTCTACCGCGTACAGATGATCCAGTGACGCGCCCCGGCCGGCGCCGGTAAATTCAGCGAAAGATTTCCCCTCCGCGCGGCGGAAAAAAATTTTCACGAACCGGAAATTTATTGATCAAGATCACAACCGGCGCGCGTCCAAACACGGCTTTGCAACGCATGGATTTTTTCAACATGGAGCGTTCACGCTGGCTCCTCGCCGTCTGGCTCGCACTGTTTCTGGTGCGCAACCTGGCCGGGGCGGCGGTGGTCGCGCCGGTCATTTCCCCGGCGGGCGCGCTCTTCACGAGCAATGTCACCGTGACGTTGAGCGCGGCGGCGGGGCAGATTCGTTTTACCACCGACGGCTCGGAGCCGGCCACGAACTCGCCGCTCTACGCCGCGCCACTGCTGCTCACCAATTCCGCGCTGCTCCAGGCGCGGGCCTACGTCAGCGCGGACGCGAGTGCGATCACGGCGGCGGTGTTCACAGCCGCGAACACGAATCTCGCAGGCTTTAATTCCACGCTGCCGGTGATCGTGGTGCATTCGTTCGGCCAAGGTCTGCCCACGCCGAGCAACACGCCCGCGTGGCTGCAAGTCATCAGCCCCGGCGCGAACCAGACGGCGGCGCTCACGGCGGCGACGGAATTTTCCGGGCCGGTGAAATTGAAACGGCGCGGCTTCAGTTCGCTGCGCTTTCCGAAAATGTCCCTCTCCGTCGAGACCGTGGATCTGCAAGGTGACGAGCAGGCTGTGTCCCTCCTTGGAATGCCCGCCGATTCGGACTGGGTGCTCTACGCTCCCTACCCGGACCGCACGTTGATGCGCGATGTGCTGGCTTACGAAATGAGCCGACGTCTCGGCCACTACGCCAGCCACACGCGCTTCGTGGAGGTGTTTCTCAACGACTCGACGAACCAACTCGCCCGCGCGCACTACGCCGGCGTGTATGTGCTGGAGGAAAAAATCAAAGTCGCGCCGCACCGCGTGGCCTTGCGCAAACTTTCCCCGAAGGTCGAGGCCGAACCGGAAATCACCGGCGGTTATCTCTTCAAGAAAGATCATCTGGAGAAGGCCACGGCGGCGTCAGCGCCTGCTGCGCCGAAACCGGAACATCCGCCGGTGTTGACGGGACGTTACCCGACCGGCCCCGGCGGTTTCCCGGCGGCGACGAATGGTTTCCTGCCGCCAGCGGAGCCGCTGTTGTTCGCCACTGCGCAATCGCTGACCACGAACGTCGTGGCCGTGACCAATTTCGTCGGCACCAACTCGGGCGTGGTGCCGCCGCCGTCCCTCACGATTGTCCGCACCAATTCCCTGCTGCTGACCAACATGGTGAGCGTGACGAACACCCTCGTCGCCACCAACCTGCTCGTGAGCACGAACTATCCCGTCGTCACCAATGTCGCCGTCACGAGCCACACCGTGATCAACACGAACGCCCTCGTCGCCACGCAGTCGAACACCGGCACCAACACCGTCGCGACTACGAACCAAATCGACACGCACACCGTCGTCATCAGCACCACCCTCACGCTGCTGACCTCGGCAACCTTCCGCACCAATTACGTCATCGTGACCAACACCTTCGCGCTGACCAACATCAGCGTGCTCACCAACATGCTCGTCAGCACCAGCAGCGTCGCGGTCACGAACATCACCATCGCCAGCGTGCCGGACATCAGCACGCGGTATTTCCTGGTTACGAACGTGTTTCGGCTCGGCGATCCCGATCCAGCGCCTGGTTCTTCGGGACTGGTCGAGAGCGGCGAAGGGTTTGTCACGCAACAGGCCAACACGTTTTTCTTCGTCGATCCCAAGCCGACGAAAATCACCGCCGTGCAGCGTGCGTGGCTGACCAACTACTTGAACCGCTTCGAGTCCGCGCTCTACGGCGCGGATTTTCGGAATCCGACCAACGGCTACGCGGCCTTCATCGACGTGGACTCGTTCATCGATCATCACCTGTTCGTGGAGGCGACGAAGAACATCGATGGCTACCGTTTCAGCACCTACTTCGCGAAGGACCGCGGCGGGAAATTGAAGATGGAACCGGTCTGGGACTGGAACCTGAGCTTCGGCAACGCGCGATTGCGTCAGGGCTACGTGGCGGAGAACTGGTACTGGCCGCAACTCAATGACCAGCAGTACTCGTGGTTCCGCCGCCTTTTTGAAGACCCCGACTTCGGCCAGCGTTACGTGGATCGCTGGGCGCAATGGCGCACGAATATTTTCGCCACGTCGAACGTGCTTAAGCGGATCGACGAACTCGCGGCCACGCTCCAGCAGCCGGCGGCGCGCAACTTCGAGCGCTGGCCGATCCTCGGGGACGTCGTGGGCCAGGAATACTTCGCAGGCAAAACTTACGCGGAGGAAATCGCGAACATGAAAACGTGGGTCACGAACCGCTTCGCATGGATGGACGCGCAGTTCGTGCCGCCGCCCGTCGTCGCGCGCACGACCGAGGCGCCGTCGGTCGTGGTCGTCCGTTTCATCGCGCCGGCCGGGGAAGTTTACGTGACCACGGACGGCACGGACCCGCGGCAATCAGGCGGCGCGATCTCAGCAGGAGCGCGCACCGCGCAGACCGTGTCCGTGAGCAACGCCGTGAAAGTGATCGCCCGCACGCGCAGCGCCCACGGCTGGAGCAGCCCGGTCTCGGCCTACCTCGGCACGCCGTGAGGAACGTGCTGCCAGTTTGTAACTGGCAGGGCGTGAGTTGGTCGTGACGTTCCATCCAGTTCAAACCTGCCACCATGGAGAGAGTTTCCTACTGCCGGTTACAAACCGGCCGCACGCTGGCTTGCCGCCTTCACGCCACCTCGTCAGATTCACGCCATGAGATGTGCGCACCTCTTTCTCGCCTTGATGATCTGCGGTTCGTTCGCCAGCGCCGCCCTGCCCGAGCCGCCGCCGATGCCGAGGCGCGTCATCACGCCGTCCACGAATGAACTGCGCGGCACGCAAATCGTGCTCACGGATCGGGGGACGAACTTCACGCTCTTCCTGCCGCACGGCTGGACGAACGTGATGTCGAGCAACACCGTTTTGTTCGCTCACTTCCACACCATCGCGTGGTTCGCGATTCAGGAGCATGTCCGACGCGACGCGAAGGAGCCGCTCATCGTGTTCGCGCTCGGCGAAGGTTCCAGCACGTACCGCGCGCCGTTCACGGACCCGAACCGTTTCACACGGATGATCGCGCTCGTCGAATCCGAGTTGAAGAAACGCGGTGCGGCAGCGGAAACCCGCGTGGCGCACATCGATGTGTCCAGCTTCAGCGCAGGCTACGGCGCGGTGCGGGAACTGGTGCAACAGCCGGCGGCGTTTCAGAGCATCCGCCGCATCGTGCTGCTGGACTCGATGTATGCCTCGCTGGAGTTGGAGGAAAATGGCTCGACCAATCGCCGTCCGCTGGCCGCGCAGATCGACGTGTGGATTCCCTTCGCGCGCGCAGCGGTGCGTGGCGAAAAGACTTTTGTGTTCACGCATTCGCAAGTGCCGACGCGCGCCTACGCCAGTTCCTTCGAGTGCGCCGCGGCTCTGGCCGTGCGCGTGGGAGTGGAGATGAAAAACGTGGCGACGAACTCGCTGCCGGCGACCCGCGATCCGAATTTCCCGCTGCTCCGCCGCGCCGATGCGGGACGCTTCCACCTCTGGAGCTACGGCGGCGAGGATGCGCAAGCGCACCTCACGCACGTCCGGCACCTAGCCGAAGTGTGGCGCGCGCTCGATGAAGCCGGCGGACGGTGACTGACCGGGAAACCAGGCGGAGGAATCCTCACGCGAAGACCGCGAAGGGCGCGAAGAAGAAAGAAAGTCAGCGGCCTTTTTTCCCCTCACTCCAGCGAACTATTACGTGCCGCAGGTTGCTGTCTTTGAAACCTGCTTTTCCTTCGCGCCCTTCGCGGCCTTCGCGTGAGGCAAAGCGGGTAGCGACGGCACGGTTTTGGATTATAACTTCCTCAACCGGTAGAACTGGCTGCCCAGATTGGTTACGGAGTAGGTCAGCATCCCCCCGTTGTTAATCACTCCGTTGCTGATGGTCTGCCAACTGGTGGGCGTGCCGAGCGAACTTGCGGATTCCAGAACGAAGGCGTTCGCCGTGCCCGGCCACCAGATCGTGTGCGTGCCGTTCGTCGCGCGCGCGACATTCATCGTGACATGGGTCGCTCCAAAAATCGGGACGGCGAAGGAGCCGGGAATGGGCGGCAGCCCGAGCAAGGACAGCGCCAGATTGCCGCCATCGGCATTGCGAATGGGTTGCGGAATCGCCACCCAATCGACGCGGCTGGTGCCGGGATTGCCGCGGTTGGCGAAGAGGGAATAGACATCAATGTTCGCCGGCGTGGCCGGACTCCAGAGGAAAAACGGGATCGTGTAGTTCGTCAGCAGCGAGGCATTGGTATGCACGTTGCCAAAGCCGCCGTGGTCGGCGCTGACAATTAGAGCTACGTCGTCGAGCAACAGCGCATTCGTCCTGAGGCAGGTGATGATGCGGCCCAGTTGCGCATCCACATGGCGCACGGAGTTGCTCCAGGGCGCACTGCCCCAACCGAGCGAATGGCCGGTGAGGTCCGGTTCGGCGATGTGGATGAAGGAATAATTCGTGGGCGTGCTGCTGCTCAGGTTCAACACGAGCGTGTTGACCAGGTTCGAGACGCTGGTTCCGGACGAATCCACGACGGATGCGAAATCTATCTTGTCCGTGCCGTTGTTCACACCCTCGGTGTCGAGCGCACCGTTCGTCGCGTCGTAGCTTTGATCGCAAATTCGCAAACGCGTCTTGCTGGCGTAGAAGGCGGTGGTCCGCCCGAAGTCATGCGCCACATCGAAGAAGCTGGCCTTGTAAGGGACATTGGTATTTCCGTGGAGATGAACGGTCGCATTGACCGACGGGAAATTGCTCGGATAACCATGATGCACCGTATTCGGCATCCCCAGCGGCTGCGACACTGGGCGGCCCGTGAACATGGTGATGTGGTTGGGCACCGTCTCGGAGATGTCATAATCGCAGCGTGCGTTCATGGTGGAGGCGCCGTTCGTGATCAGCCAGTTGAACCAGGGGAACTGCGCCGGCGCATTGGTCACGTAGAACTGGAGATACTTTGCGCCCAGCCCGTCCAGGCTCACATGGACCACGTAGTTCACCTGTGAGGCGCGCGCCAGCGGGGCGCAGCAGGAGAGGAGCACGGCGGCCAGAAGATGGGTTCGCCAACGGGACAGGCAGTTCGGTTTCATAAAGGTTTGCCAGCACAGACTGGATCGGGACCGGCCGCGTTACAACCTGCGAAACGTAGCGATGGCGTCCACCCGCTTGTGCCATTCGCACCGCTGCGCTTGGACGGCACGTGCCAAGTTGCGCGCCGCGCCTTCGCACGTTCCCGCGCCCGGAAACTATTTGAATCTTCGGAAGGCGAACCGCACATTCGCGCCCCATGCAAAGCGTGTTCACCGGTCCCATTTACGTCGTGCGCGATAACATCGACACCGACCAGATCATCCCCGCGCAGTTTTTGAACCTCGTGCCGACCATTGCCGAGGAGTACGAAAAGCTCGGCAGCTACGCCATGTATGGCCTGCCCAATTCGCTCTACGCGACGCGCTTCGTGCCGGAAGGGCAGCTCGACAGCGAGTATCCCATCATCGTGGCGGGACGAAATTTCGGCTGCGGCAGCTCGCGCGAGCACGCACCCATCGCGCTCGGCTCGGCGAAATGCCGCGTGGTGCTGGCGGAAAGTTTTGCGCGCATCTTCTTCCGCAACTGCGTCTCGACCGGCGAACTGTATCCGTGCGAAGCCACCGAGCGCCTGTGCGACGTGCTGAAGACCGGCGACGTGGTGACGGTGGACCTCGACGCCGCGACGGTGCAGGTGCAGACCACGGGCCAGACGTTTCACTTCAAGCCGCTGGGCGATGTGCGTCCGGTGGTGGATGCGGGCGGCCTGTTCAATTACGCGCGCAAGACCGGCATGATGCCGGCGCAGGTTTGATTGTGAATTAGATGTGCTGCCCGTTTCCTGTGAATGAGAGCGCATCCAATCGAAATCTGACGAGCGAGGAAAGGCATCTCGTGCGCTGGATGCTTGAGCACGGCAGGCCAGAGGCTCGCCAGTTTCTACCACAACTTGAACGAGCTCAGGTTCTTCCTACTCGCTGTCCCTGCGGCTGCGCCAGCATCGATTTCAGCATCGAAGGGCAGCCGAAGCCATCCGGCCCGCTTGACCCGATTGCCGATTTTCTATTTGGTGGAAAAACCGACTTGAGCGGCATCTTTGTTTTCGAGCAGGCAGGAGTTCTTGCCGGGCTTGAGGTTTATGGTTTGTCCGGTGACGCTCCGAAGACGTTGCCGAGTCCAGATTCACTTCGGCCCTATTCAGATGCGACCGCAAACGCCTAAGCAGCACTAAAGCGAACGCCGCATTAGGCTCCAGTTGCAATCCACACGCCTCACGCACCTGGCCGTTGAGCTTGGAGCATTCGCCCACCAAACAGTTTGAGCTACGACATCAAACTAACGAATTCGAAGCCGATCCATAAGGCTGTGGTGCGAGGCTGCGTGCCGCCGAAAGAACTGGCGCAGTTCGTTCCCGCCGCGTGCGGCGAAGTCTGGTTATTCATTCGCTCCGCCGGTCTCCCGCGGCCCGGAAGCCACGTCGCCCTGTATCTGGATGCGCACGGTTCAGTCGAGGTCGGCGCGGAAGTATCGGAGCCGTTTTGCCGGCGTAGCTGGAGTCCACGCTTCAGCGTGAGTTGGAGTTCAAGCTATAGCTTGTCCCCGCCGCGCATCCATCCCACGCCGGACAAGCTGAAGCTGGAACTCCAACTCACGCTGAAGGCTGGACTCCATCACTTCCCCGCGCTCCAGCCGCCGTCGATGATGAAGTCGGTGCCGGTGGAGGAATGACGGGAGCAGGGGCAGCGCGAAAGAACAAGCATTGTCAGCCCGCCGGGCTTGCGGCACCTTCGTCCCATGCGAAGCATCCATGCAGTGTTTCAGAATGACGGCGGGTGGTTCATCGCGCGCTGCCTTGATTTTCCCGTGACCACGCAAGGGCGGACGCTCATCGCCGCAAAAAAGAATCTGCAGGAAGCAGTCGAGTTGTATCTCGAAACGTGGGGCGATAAGGACGGCCAGCCCCCGAAGGAAGTCTATCTCACCAGCCTTGAAGTCGCGGCATGAGCCGGCACCTCCCCGCAGTCTCAGGCCGGCAGCTTTTGCGCGCGCTGCAACGCGCGGGCTTTGTGGTTCTGCGGCAGAAGGGCAGCCACGTCTCCCTGGAAAAGCGCACCGCCGACGGATACTGGCGCACCATCGTTCCCATGCACCGCGAAATGCGTCCCGGCACCCTGCGCGATATCCTCAATCAAAGCGGGCTTACCAAAGACCAACTCCGCGAGTTGCTGTGACTCATTTCGTCCGAAGGCCGGACTCCACTACGTCCCCGCCGTCCAGCCGCCGTCGATGGTTGACGTCACGGCTTTCGTTTGCCTGTCGTCGTCATCAACTCCTTCAGGAAATCCGGGTGCCGGCGTTCGTGGACCAAACCAAGGAAGTAAATCGTGTCACCATGAACCTGGTAGTAGATGTAGAACGGGAAAGGCTTGGACCGGCGGCAAGGAAAGCCATGTGGCCCAACATGGTCTCCACCATTCCAGCGAATGATTTCGCGCGCCTGCCCCGCAACGCGTTCGTGAAAGTCGCCAGCCAATCGCTCTGAAATCTCACGATACTTGCCCTCCTCGCGTGCCAGGTCGTCACGAAACTGACGGCTGAAAATCGCCTTCACAGCGGGCTGCCAAAGACCTCTTGGAACGTCAGGCCCGAATCTTTGTCGGCAATCAACTCTTTGAGCCGTTGCGTCAGGTCTTCCTTGATTTCAGCATCCGTGCGCGGGTCATCCTCGAGACTCTGGATCAGCAGTTTTGCCAAATCGGCGCGTTCGGCGGGCGGGAGCGAGAGCGCTTCCTCGGCCACGGCAAGATTCGTCGTCGTCATGGTCGAAAAATAGTCAGTGGCCGAAACAACACAAGCCCAAGGCTGCTACTTCCCCGCCGTCCAGCCGCCGTCGATGATGAAATCGGTGCCGGTGACAAACGCTGATTCATCGCACGCGAGATACAAGGCAGCGGCGGCGATTTCCTCCGGCTGCGCCATGCGGTGCAATGCCTGCGTGGACGCCATCTCCTGATACGCCTTCGCCGGATCGGGATACTCCGCGAGCCGCGCCTTCACGAACGGCGTCTCGACGCGGCCCGGACAAATGCAGTTCGCGCGGATGCCTTGCAGCGCGTGGTCGAGAGCGAGCGCCTTGGTGAAACCGACCACCGCGAACTTGCTCGTGGTGTAGGCCAGCCGGTCGCGCACCGCCACCACGCCGCCGATGGAGGCCATGTTGATGATGACGCCGTAGCGATGCTCAATCATCGCAGGCAGGAAACTTTTCGTGAGGTTGAACATGCCGCGCACGTTCACCGAGTAGATGCGGTCGAGGTCCGCGCCCGTCGTTTGCAGCAGCGTGCCCACATGGCCGACGCCCGCGTTGTTCACGAGGATGTCCAGTCGGCGGCATTCCACATGCACCGCCGAGCGTGCGTCTTCGCATTGTGCCTCGCTCGTCACGTCGAGGTTCAGGAAATCCGCCAGACCGCCGGCTTGATGAATCGTCTCCACGGTCTGGCGGCCGCCGCGCTCGTCGCGATCCGCCACGAAGACGCGGGCGCCCGCGCGGGCGAACACTTCCGCGATGGCCGCGCCGATGCCAGAACCCGCGCCGGTGATGAGGGCAACTTTGTTTTGCAGGCTGAACATGCCCTGATGTTGAACAAGCGGCGGCGGGAGCGAAAGGATTGTTGTGGGAGCGTCACTGGGAGCGCCGGCTTCCAGCCGGCTCGTTCGTAATGGAATCGCTGTCCGAGCCGGCTGGAAGCCGGCGCTCCCAGAAGCGGAACAAGCTGAAGCTTGAACTCCAACGGCTACGCTTCGCGCAGGCGGAGCACCATGGCCTTCTTGTTCGTGCCGTCCACTTCCACGCTTTGCGTGGTGATGTCGGGGTCGTCCTTGAGCGCGTGGTGGACGATGCGGCGGTCGAAGGCGGAGAGCGGTTCCAGTTCCACCACGTCACCCCAACGGCGGACTTTGTCGGCGGCCTCCTTGGCTTTCTTGATCAGCACATCGCGGGCTTCCAAACGGTAGCCGCCGACATCAACGGTGACTTTCGGCACGCTGAGGTCCTGCTGAAAGAGGATGCGGTTCAGAATGTATTGCAGGTCGGCGAGCGTCTGGCCCTGGCGGCCGATGAGGCGGCCCGAGTCCTCGGCGATCACGTCGAGCAACAGGCCGTCTTCCATGTGCTCCTCGACCTTGGCCTCGAAGCCAAGGAGGTGAAGCAATTTCAACAAGGTCTCGGTCGGTTGGGCTGCCATAAATTTATTTCGCCGTGTTCACCGCCGCCACGTTCGCCGCGCCTTGCGCCACTGGTCACTTCTTTTTCTTCGGCGGCACGATGGTCACGGCCACCGCTTCAGACGCGATCTTGGTGGTCGTCAGCTTGGTTTGCAGAATCGTTAGCAAATTCTGGACGGTCCAGTAAAGCGTCAACCCGGCGGGCTGGTTGTAGAGAAAAACCATGAAGATCAGCGGCATGTATTTCATCATGGCCTGCTGCGCCGGGTCCATGCCGGGCGTGGCCGGCGTCATGCGCGCCTGGAAGAACATCGTCACGCCCATGAGCAGCGGGAGCGGGTTGAGCGGGAAACCGGCGATCATCATCACGGTGTCGGGCTTGGACAAATCACACGCCCAGAGGAAGGGCTGGCCGCGCAGTTCGATGGCGCTGCGGATCATGTAGAACAGCCCGAAGAAGATGGGCATCTGGATCATCATGGGCCAGCAACCGCTCATGGGGCTGACCTTGTTCTCGCGCCAGAACTCCATGACCTTCTTGTTCATCTTCATGGGGTCGGCCTTGTACTTCTCCTGAATTTTTTTCAGCTCGGGAGAGAGCGACGCCATCTTTTTCATCGAGCGCGTGCTCTTGGCCGTGAGCGGCCAGAAGATGAGCTTGATGAGAATGGTCATGATGACGAGGGCCATCGCGTACTTGCCCAGCTTGTCCGGCACGATGGGCGCGACCATGGAGTGGATGCCGTTCATGAAACGCAGCATCAGTTTGGAAATGGGGCTGAAGAATCCGAAGTCCATGATCGCATCGGTGCCGCGGCCCACGCTGGCGAGCAGCTTTTCATTCTTCGGCCCGGCGTAGATCGTGAACTGCCGTTCGAGTGCTTGGCCGGGCGGCAGCGTCGCCGCCGGATAGCTCATGGAAGTTTCCAGGCCGTGCGGTTCGCGCACCACTTTGGAATCGGCGGCGATCTCCGCGACGGTGGGCGGCGGGAGATTGATGCGGTGCGCGGCGAACTGCGAGCCGTAGGAGTTCGTGTTCGCCGGCACAACGGTCACCGTGAAGAACTGGTTGTGCGCGGCAACCCACATAATGCGGTTCGGTCCCGAGGAATAATCTGGGCGCACCGGGCGGTTGCATCCGAAGCCACCATTGAACCATGCGTGATCGATGTGCTCAGGCTTCTCGCCGTTGTACCAGAACACGCCCATCGTGGTCATGTCGTCGTGCGGCCCCATCGGCGTGGCGGTGCCGCCGCTGATCTGCTGCTCGGGCAGGAGGACGGCCGTGGCCGAGGTGTTCTCGACGCGGACGCGCGCGGTGATTTGATAATTGCTGCCGAGGTCGAACTGCTTCACCACGCGCAAACCGGACGGCAAGATTTTTTCCGCCGTGAGGCTGGTGGTGGAAGTGCGGGTGAGTTTGAAATTGTTGTCGCCGAGCGCGTCGCCCGCCTGCATGGCGAGCACGGGAACGCGCGCGTGATCATTGAGGATGGCAAACTGGTTCGTACCTTGCGGGCGATCACAGCCCACGGTTTCTAGAAAGCCTTTCAACTGCACCTGCTTCAATCCGCCACCGCGCGAGGTGAAGGTGAGAAGGGCGTCGCGCGTCTCGAAAACTTCGACCGCTTCCGGCGCGTCGGCCGCGATGGCGATGACCTGGTTCGTGCTGCTGACCGTGGCGGCCTGCGTCGGCGCGGCGACATTCGTGATGACCGTGCCGGTGGCATTGGTCACGAACGTGTTCGAGGCGGAGACGATGAGGTTGGTCTGGCCGAGCGGTTTCTTCACGGGCGGGTACCAGATGCCCACGAGCCATTGCCAAAGAAAGAGCGCGCCGAACGACGCGACGAGGAGAAGAACTGTTTTGCGATCCATGAAATTTTGAGCGCGCTAACTGCGCGGTGAAAGTGGAGGAGCGCCGGACAGCCATGTCCGGCGGTGCTGAATCAACCTCTGGCGGTCTGGCGACCCTGGTGTGAACTGCGGACTCGGCAGTCCGCTGCTCCCTTCCGCTTCCGGCACCAAGTCTTCGCCGCACGGTCCCCACGGCTGGCATTTGCATATCCGTCGCACCGTCAGCCAGCCGCCGCGTCCGAGCCCGTGCCGGGCAATCGCCTCACGCGCATACACCGAGCAGGTGGGATGAAACCGGCAGCCGCCGAACGGTCCGCCGATCGTGTGCAGCACCGGAGACACCACGCATTGGTAAATGCGCAGCGCGCCCGTCACGATCCATTGGGCGAGGTTCATTCTGGCTTGAGCAATTTTGCACGCTGCAGCGCGGTCAGGTAATCGCGTTCCACAGCGGCGAAAGATTTTCCCACAATCGAGTTCCGCGCGACCAGCACCAGTTCCGCCGGACGCGCGAGTTGGTGTTGATGCAATCGAAACGCTTCCCGCAACAGTCTCCGCGCGCGCGTCCGCACCACGGCCGATCCGATTTTCTTGCTGGTGATGACCCCGAGCCGGGTGGCTCCGGCCATCTCCAACCAGTTCAACGCCAGACAGCCGACCGCGAGGCGCTGCCCCTGGTTTTTGGCGCGCTGAAAATCCCGGGTCTGCTGGATGCGCTGCGTCCGGCGCAGGCGCAGCGGACGGGCCGGCGCGGTCATAACGGTGAAGGCGATCAGGTGCCCACGGGCGTGAGGCGTTTGCGGCCCGTGCGGCGGCGGTTCTTCAAGATGGCACGACCGCTCTTCGTCGCGTTCCGGCTGCGGAAGCCGTGCTGACGTTGGCGACGAATTTTCGATGGCTGATACTGGCGTTTCATATTCAATGGCCGCTGGGCGGCGTCCCCTCCGGTGGACCGTCCCGGAAAAGGCGGGCAACCTTATCAGTGAAGGTTGACGTGTCAACCTTCGCGGTGGCCTGATTCAGGGCTGACGCATCTTAACTGGCGAGGAGTTGGCGGAGGTAATCGGGGTCGAGGGTGGCGCGCAGGCGCTGGCTCTTGAGGCTGCGTTTGTTTTCCTTGTCCTGCCGCAAGAGGTTGATGGCCACCCGCCGGGTGGCGGC
>JBBQYK010000031.1:0-20072 GCA_038208765.1 Verrucomicrobiota bacterium | reverse complement strand
CCAGGGCCAGCTGTGTTTTGATCCAGACCTGGAACTGCGCGGGCGTGAACTTTTGCGCCGGCTGGGGCGCGCTGTGGTCGAGGATGCGCGCCACCACGATGGAGGCGGCGTGGACGTCCAGGCCCAGCTTGATGGTTTGGTGTTTCTTGCTCGCGACTTGTTCCGCGCGAACTTCGGAGTTATTTAATTTTTGTTCGTTCATGGTGTTGGTGGGTGTAGCGCCTCCGGCGCTCGCCCACCAACTACTCATGTCATCTACGCGATTCGCGCGGGCAGCGTGGCGAGCGGCTCCGTGACGGCGGGCCAGTTGAACACCGCCGGGCCTGCGCCCACCCCAGGACAATTTCTTTCCTACGATGGCGGGCAGTTCGTGTGGGCCGCGCCCGACGTGGCGGCGGGCAACATCTGGTCGGTCAACGGAAGCAGCGCCTATTACAACGCGGGCAACGTCGGTATTGGCGTCAACGCACCCGCCTCCAAACTGACGGTTTCTGCCGCTGGTTACGGCATCGAACACACCGATGGCACGCGACGGTTGAACACCTATCTCAGCGCGTCGGGCGGCTGGTTGGGAACGCTCAGCAGTGATCCGCTGAACTTTTTCGTCAACGGTGGATCGGCGAGCATGACCGTGACGACGGGCGGACGGGTGGGCATTGGCACCACCACCCCATCGAGCAAACTCACGGTTCGCACCACGGGCGCGTTCAGCGCCTACGGCATCGAACACACGGATGGTTCCGTTCGGTTGAGCACCTACCTGGACGAAGGCAACGGCGCGTGGCTGGGGACGAGAAGCGCCCATCCGCTCAACTTCTATGTCAACGACGGCCTGCCCAGTCTGACTGTGGATATGGGCGGCTCGACCATAATGACGGTGCCGGGAGCTCCCGGCAACGTGGTCATCGGCACGCCCAATGGTGAGACCGGCTTGTCGATCCGACGCAGCAACCGCGCGGATGTCAGGTTCAATGGCTCATCACTCAAAATGGTGGCAGGGCCGGGAACCGGTCCACCCGGTTCCTTGAACGGGATCGCCGTCACCACGGCCGGGAACGTTGGTATTGGAACCGATACTCCGCAGGCGAGACTGGACGTGCGCGGTACCACCCGCACCTGCGTGCTGACGATTACGGGCGGTTGCGATCTCGCCGAGCCGTTCCAGATGCGGGAGAAGGAACTCGAAAAAGGCTCGGTCGTGGTGATTGACGCCGAGCACCCGGGCCAATTGGAACTCAGCACGCGGGCTTGCGACACGCGCGTCGCCGGAATCATCAGTGGCGCCAATGGCGTGAACACCGGAATCTCGTTGCAGCAGGAAGGCACGTTTGATCAAGGCCAGAACGTCGCGCTCAGCGGGCGTGTCTATGTCCGGGCAGATGCCACAGGGGGTGCAATCAAGCCTGGCGACCTGCTGACTACTTCGGATACGCCCGGCCATGCCATGAAAGTGACCGAATACGCGAAAGCGCAAGGGGCGATTCTGGGGAAAGCGATGAGCGAATTGAAAGAAGGCAAAGGATTCGTGCTGGTCCTCGTGACGTTGCAGTAACCGAACGGGAATAACCTATGAAACCTAACCAGTTCCTCCTGCTTCTTGGGACGCTTGCGCAGTTCACCGCCCGGGCCGGCGCCGATGTTCAGCCGATCAACTTGAGCAGCGGCATACAAGCCAATGACGGTGCCGAGCCGCGATTGGCTTTTGTGACTGTCGTTGTGGCCACGAATCAGTTGACGCGCGTCCGGATTCATTTCAGCGAATACCAACTTGGCGCGGGGAGTTTTGTGCGATTGCAATCGATTCACGACGGACAGGAGCAGCGGCTCGACAGGGCGACCTTGAAAAATTGGTCCGACACCAGCGCCATGTTCAATGGCTCCTCCGTGCGCGTGGAACTGCACGTGGCGCCAGGTGATGAGGAAGTTTTTTTCGTCGCGGACAGAATGATCGGCGAACCGGTGGGCGGGGGAATTACGGATCTTGGCTGGCAAGGACCGGCGGCCCGCGCGAAGACATTGTGCGGCGGGGATAACCGCGTGGCGTCAACGGACAATCGTGTGGGACGCTTCACTGGTGGCTGCACCGGTTGGCTCATCTCCAACGGCGGCGTCCTCACTGCCGGACACTGCGGCGTCGCCGCCGGCAGCATCTTCGAGGTCAACATTCCGGCCTCGCTTCCGAATGGCACCACGGTGGCATCGGCAGTACAGGATCAATTTCCCGCGCTCGCCGGTTCCATCACCACCGTCAATAGTGGTGTCGGCAACGACTGGACGGTATGCCGCCTGAACACCAATAGCCTCGGACAATACGCACACGAACAGCATGGCTTCTTCCGCATGGCGCGCGAGTTGCCCGCCGTCGCGCAGATCCTGCGCATCACGGGCTGCGGAGTGGACATCAGCCCACAGGGAACCGACCTGACGGTGTGCGCCGCGTTCGATACCAACGGCACCTGCACGCACTTCGGCCCCAACGCGCAGAGCCAGACACTGCAAACTTCCACCGGCGGCTTTACGGGCGCGACCGGCTCCAGGCTGCAATACGGCGTGGATACCGAGCCAGCCAACTCCGGCAGCCCAATCATCTGGGAGGCCAACGGATTCACCATCGGCATCCACACCGCTGGCGGATGCACCAGCGGCGGTGGTGCGAACAATGGCACCTGGTTCGGATTGACCACGCTGGAAAACGCCATCGCCACCGTGCCCGGCGCCAACACGCGCTACCTCGATCTGGTGAAAGCCCCCAGCGGCGTGGAAGACGGCACGGTTTTCCGACCACACGACACCTTGGCCGAAGCGGAACTGGCCGTACCATCGGGCGGTATCCTCAGCATCGTCGCCGGCACCTACACGGGTTCAGCCAACCGCGGCACCTTTACGAAACCCATAACCCTCGTCGCCCCCGTGGGGGCCGTGACGCTGGGGCAATAAATCCTTCCCAAATCCCATGAGAACAATTGTCTTGTCCTTCATCTTGTCCGGCGCTTTCGCGCTGGCGATCCAGGCCCAAAGCGGCGGTGCCTTTGAGCTGAGTTGGTTCACCATCGGCGGCGGTGGCGGCACCAGCACCGGCGGCGTCTTCGCGGTGAGCGGCACCATCGGCCAGCCCGACGCAAATACACAGCCCATGACCAACGGCACTTTCTCGCTCACCGGCGGATTCTGGTCACTCTTCGCCGTGCAGATGCCGGACGCGCCGTTGCTCACGCTCGCACTCACCGGCACCAACACCGCCCTCGTCTCCTGGCCTGTGACCGCGCTGAGTTTTCAGTTGCAGGAAAACATGGATCTCACGCTGACGGACGCCTGGGCTGCCGTGACTCAACCGGCCGTGACCAACGGCGCACAAATCTCCGTCACCGTGCCCGCCAGCATGGGAACGAAGTTTTTCCGGCTGAAGTCGCAGTAGATCGCGCCCTGCCCATCGCCGCCGCCGGCAGGGCGAGCGTTTCCTGATTGTGAACTGCAACATGGACGCAACTTGACGCCTGCCCCCGGCGCGCGGCTGTGGCGCAACCCAGCCGTAGCGGCCTCGCTTGAAATCATGGGGTCCAAAATTTCCGGGCGCTGCGGCTGGGCGGCGCCCCAGCCGCGCTCCGTCCGAGGCCACGTGATGGTTGAAAAGGTGTCGTTGTTCCAACCACACTCCATTCATGGCCTGGTCAAAGAAACGCATCTTGCTGCTGGTCTTGCTGCTTGTGTTCCTCGTGAACACCGCGCTCCTCACCGGACTCTGGCTGCTGCAAAGACGATTTGCTCCCGCCCCGGCCCGGACCACGAACACTCCGGGGCTGGTCGCGTCCGAACCGTTTGCTTACGAGATTGGCGACGCCGTGCCCGGCGCGAACGGCGGACAAGGCTTCGGCGGCGCATGGGAGCCGGGCGGTTTCAACGTGAGCAAATCGGACGTGTTCAGTGTGCAGCCCGGCGGCCTGAGTTTTTCCAATCTCGCCGTCTCGGGAAAAAATCATCTCCGCATCGAAGCTCCGGCCGAGGGCGACCCGGCCATTTGCGGCGTGGGCCGTCTGCTGGGCGCGGACCTCGCCGTGCCGGGCGCAGTGCATTACCTGAGCTTTCTCTGCCGGCCCGACGCCGAGGGCGGCTACGGCGTGGTGGTCGTGGGCACGGGCACCGGGCGGGAACTGTCCATCGGGCGTTCCAGTTCGCAGCCCGAGTATCACCTCTCGCAACGCGGCGGCACCGGACGGATTTTCTCGAACGTGAACGTCGTGGTGGGCGAAACGGTTTTGCTCGTCGTGAAAATGGAATTCGCGGAAGGCCCCGACCGCTTCACCCTCTTCATCAATCCCGCGCCCGGCCAGCCCGAACCGAGGAGCGACGTGGTGAAACTAGACCTCGACCTTGCCACCGCCACGCATCTCTTCCTCTACTCGCGCTCCGCCTGGAGCGTGGACGAACTCCGCCTGGGCCACACCTGGGCCTCCGTGACGCCGGGGCAGTGAGCCGAAGTAGCAAACGGCGCGCATTACCAGATTCTCCACGATTTAGTCCTTCCGCTGCGCAAGGAGTCATTCTCGGCGAGCAATCGGTCGGTGGTGACGAACATCACACGGTTGTCTCGGGAATGAATGTGCATGTGGGCGGGGCGGCGGCGGGGCACGGGTTTTACCGGCTGGTGCATACGTGAGACGAAGACGACCAGAGGTGCGCGTGTCGGGAAATTCACCGCCGTCCCTCGGCGCGGCGCGCCGGGATGAAGGCTGGCGAAAACGACCGCGCAGTTTTCACCGCGCGGTCGGCCACGGAAAGTGGAGACTTTTATTTTGCCGGCGCGGCCGGACGGGCCGGGGCGGCGGGCCGAGCCGGTGCGGGTTGCGCGGGGGCCGCAGGTTGACCGGGGTTGGCCGGCAGCAATTGCTTGGGCGGGGCATTGGGTTCGACTTGTCCAGGGGGAAGCTGGTTGGGCGGCACCTGATTCGGTGGAACCTGTCCGGGGGGGAACTGTCCGGGCGGCAACTGGTTCGGCGGGACTTGATTGGGGGGCAGTTGATTCGGCGGAACTTGTCCCGGCTGATAGCCTCCGAGCGGCACTTGATTGGCCGGGATACCCGCAGGCGGGACTTGATTCGCAGGAATACCTCCGGGCGTCACCTGATTGGCGGGAATCCCTCCGGGCGTCACCCGGTTGGCGGGAATCCCGGCGGGCGGCACCTGGTTGACGGGCGTGCCGTAGGGCACACCCTTCGGGTCCGCGCCATTGAGCAGCTCGTTCTGCGTGGGAGGTCGGAGGCGGGGCTGCGTGCCATAGGGAAAATTATTGGTGAGCGTGGGAACGCGGTTGGTGAACCCCCGGGGAGAATTGGTCAAACCCGGCGTTCGGTTAGTGTAGCCAGGTTGGCCCCCGACGGAGGGTGCGGTCGGGACCTGGGCCTGGGCGGTTTGCCACGCGGTCAAGGTGGTCAGAGCCATGGCACACAGGGCCACCGTACAAATAGCGAATGATGTTTTCATGGCTCTCATTGAGCAGCCACAATACCGGAGTCCATTCGGAGGCTATTCTTCGCCTTTTCTGAACAAATGGCCCGGTGACACGTGATTCCGTAGGGGGCGCGCTTGCACTTTACCCGCTTGGACAGTGCAAAATCAAAGGCGGGTTGCGGTGGAGCCAACGCGCACGGCGCGTGGCCATGAAGCGCGTTACAAGACTCCGTAGGGCGACTACCTTTCTACGCCCATCGCCAGCGGCGGCAGTCACAGCCCGACGAAGCCCCGCTCCCACCGCCAACTCTTCCTCCACCGGCACGACGAAGGTTCGCCATGATTAGTCCTTCCGCTCGGGCGTGTTCTTGCCCATGGAGAAGGTGAGGATCTGCTGGCTGTTCATCCCGCCAAAGCGGGACGCGTATTCCACCTGGCTCACGCGCCGTTATCGTGCGTCGGGATCGAGTCGCTTAACTCTGTCTTGCAACTGCACGACGCTGTGGGCCGCAGCTTCCTGCATCGGGAAGCCAGCTTCGTGGCAGAGGAGAACCGCGTACCAGACCACGTCGGCCAGTCTGCCCTGAAGCTCATTTCGTTGCTCTGACGTCAGTGCGAGACGACCAGTCGCGTGTCCTGCTGCGAGAAGCGCGCCGATTTTCCCAGCCTCCTCCCGCAAGCCGGTGACCGGGAGATCAATTCGGTCACGGTTGTTCCGCAACGAAAGCGGAACCGTGGTCGCAAACGCCTGGAACTCCTCGAATGTTTTCACACTTAAAGTCGCGTGACAGAGGGAACGTGCCGTCCTCCATCAGCCCATGACCCGCTCAGGAATTGGGACACCTGCGGCCAACGCCTTGGCGAGCAGCGTATCCAGATTCTCCAAACAAAAACGGGACCATGATTCGTAGGCCGTCAGATCCTTCATCGCCTCGGCGATGGGTACGAATTCCGGCGCGACGATGCCGCTGCGCCGGCCCACAATTTCTTCACTGGCCACATGCACCAAATGAACCACGCCCAGATGCACAAAGCCGACTTCGGTGCTGTCGTCGTTGATGACGGCCACGGCAACTTCGTTTGCGGCCTCGATGTCCACCTCCTCCATCAATTCACGCCGCATGCCCTCGTGATAGCCGAGCTGGTTGGAAAAAAGGCCGTGGTCTTCCTCTGAAATGTGTCCGCCAACACCGACCGAAAACAATCCGTGCAACCGGGTTTCCTGTCCGCCCTTCCCGCGGCGATACCGCAGGATGCGATCGTGGCAGAGAATCAGGACGTAGGGGATGAGTTGCTTGTAGCGTTTGTCCTGCTCGGCTTCGCTTCGGTTCAGGTAGAGGATTTCAGCAGGCGAGGTCACTGTAGGCAGGTATTTCTCGACGTCGAGGCTCAGTCCCTGAAAGACACCGAGTTCTTCAAGGAGCTGTCGCCGGAAACAAAGCACTCTTTCTTCAGTTGGCATTGGCGTTTTGCGTTTCGTGTTGCTGTCGATTTTGATGGCAGCCTTGAAATCAGCGCGAGTCAAGGTTGTTGGCTTCTGCTGACACGTTACTCACAAACTCACAAAATTTTGCGCCAGCGCTACTCCTCCACCGGCACCACCAGGTTCTCCATGATGTAATCCTTCCGCTCGGGCGTGTTCTTGCCCATGTAGAAGGTGAGGATCTGCTGGCTGTTCATCCCGCCAAAGCGGGACGCGTATTCCACCTGTTGCCCGTGCGGAAGCACCTTTGCCGATGAATTGCTTGAACTCCGCCGGGGAAATTTCGCCCAAGCCTTTGAAGCGCGTGATCTCCGGTTTGCCGCCGAGCTTCGCCGACGCGGCGTCGCGCTCGGTTTCGCTGTAGCAGTAAATCGTCTCCTGCTGTTGCGCACGCGGAAGAGCGGTGTCTCCAGCACGTAGAGGTGCTGGTCCTGCACCACCTGATCGAAGAAGCGGAAGAAGTAGGTGATCATCAGGTTGCGAATGTGCAGCCCGTCCACATCGGCGTCGGTGGCGAGGATGACCTTGTCGTAGCGCAGGCGCTCGATGTTGTCCTCTATGTCGAGCACGCGCATGTATCATCGCTACCCATGAGGACACCGAGATTGTCACCCTCCACTTTGACGGCGGGCAATAAACGATGAATAGGCCAGGACCATTGAGAATCGAAACTAAGTGAGGTTTCCGATTCATAGATCGGCAAAGAGTTGGTGATGAAAGAGGATATTCGATCTATTCAGCCGCCGCAGGGCAGCCGCTTGGAGTGTCGAGAAGATCAAGGGCAGTTGATGCTCCATCTGCCTGCGCGCCCAGATCGTGGGCTGTTCAAGATAGCAGGATTGATCGCTCTGGTTGCCGGCGTCTGGATTGCCGCCTTTTTCTATGCCAGAGCAGCGGGCCTGACGTTGCTCCCTCCGTTCCTGGGCGTTTTGGGTTTCATTGTCTTGCTGCTCAGCGTCATTTACTTCGGCGCATTGCATTGGACAGACACATCCGTGCTCGTTACGCCCAAGCATTACGTTGTGAAAACCGTCTTCCTCGGAAAGGAAGACATCGAGCAACATGAAATCACAGAAAAAAGCCAGGCTTGGCGACTCACAGGAAAGAACATGGCCGGACGTTATCGGGATACCGGAGGTGGATCTGTTATGCAATGGATTGAGATTGGCACGCAAGGAGGCGAAAGCCGCTTCGGCTATGGTCTCTCGAAAGAGGAGGCAGATTGGGTCGTGTCACGTATCAACCAATATCTTGGACGGCCAATAGATCACGAAGCGCCGCATCCACATGGCTGACCTTCGTCCGCAAGCGGTGCGTCACTGCGCTCGAAGAGATACGTGACAACTGATTGTCCCGCCGTCGCCGGATGCAGGCCGTCCACGTAGGCGTCAGTGGCAAGGATGACCTTATCGTTTCACGCAGGTGCATCAATGTTGTCCTTGATGGCGAGCGCGCGCAGGATTACCTCACTCCTCCACCGTCACCACCAAGTTCTCCATGATGTAGTCCTTCCGTTCGGGCGTGTTCTTGCCCATGTAGAACGAGAGAATCTGCTGGCTGTCCACCTTGGGCGCGTATTCCACCTGGTTGAGCCGGATGTCTTTGCCGATGAATTGCTTGAACTCCGCCGGGGAAATTTCGCCCAGCCCTTTGAAGCGCGTGATCTCCGGCTTGCCACCGAGCTTCGCCGACGCGGCGTCGCGCTCGGCTTCGCTGTAGCAGTAAATCGTCTCCTGCTTGTTGCGCACGCGAAAGAGCGGCGTCTCGAGCACGTAGAGATGGCCATCCTGCACCACCTGCTCGAAGAACTTGAAGAAGTAGGTGATGAGCAGATTGCGAATGTGCAGGCCGTCCACGTCGGCGTCGGTGGCGAGAATCACCTTGTCGTAGCGCAGGCGTTCGATGTTGTCCTCGATGTCGAGCGCACGCATGAGATTGTACATCTCGTCGTTCTTGTAAACGATGTCGCGCTTGAGGTCCCACACGTTGAGCGGCTTGCCCTTGAGGACGAACACCGCTTGGTTGCTCACGTCGCGGCAGCTCGTGATGGAACCGGCGGCAGACTGGCCCTCGCAGATGAAGACCATCGTGCCGTGTCCTTTGTCGCGCTTCTTGTCGAGATGGTTTTTGCAGTCCTTCAACTGCGGGATGCGGATGGTGATGGCCTTGGCACGGTCGCGCGCGAGCTTCTTCACCTCCTGGAGTTCCTTCCGCAACTGCTGCGTGTCGGTGACCTTTTCAAGGATCTTCGTCGCGATGTCCTTGTTGCGATTAAAGAAGTGCAGCAATTCCTCGCGCACCGTGTTCACCAGCTCGGTGCGAATCTCCGTGTTGCCCAGCTTGTTCTTCGTTTGCGACTCGAACATCGGGTCCTTCAAACGAATCGCCACCGCGCCAATCATGCACTCGCGCACGTCGTCGCCCTCGAACTTGCCCTTGGCGTATTCGTTCACCGCCTTGAGCAGGCCCTCGCGGAACGCGCTCAGGTGCGTGCCGCCGTCGCTCGTGTACTGGCCGTTGACGAACGAATAAAACGTCTCGCCGTAGCGGCTGTTGGTGTGCGTGAAACAGAATTCCAGCGTCTTGCTCGTGTAATGGAGCGGCGCGTAAATCGCCTCCGAGCCGTCCTTGGCCAAATCCTCGATCACCAGATCCATCAGCCCGCGACGCGAGACAAACGTCTGGCCGTTGAAGTTCAGCTTCAGCCCCGTGTTCAGGTAGGTGTAATGGCGCAGTCGCTTCTCGATGTATTCCGTCTTGAACTCCGAGTCCTTGAAAATCTCCGGGTCCGGCTCGAACTCGACGTAGGTTCCATTCGGCTCGCTGGTCTTGCCCTTGTCCTCTTTCTTCAACTTGCCCTGCTTGAAGCGCGCCTCCACGAACTGCCCGTCGCGAAACGAGCGCACGATGAATTCCTTCGAGAGTGCGTTCACCGCCTTTGTGCCCACGCCGTTCAGGCCCACGCTGAACTGGAACACGTCGTCGTTGTATTTCGCGCCCGTGTTAATCTGCGACACGCACTCGACCACCTTGCCGAGCGGAATCCCGCGCCCATAGTCGCGTACCGACACGCGCGTCCCCTCGATCTTGATGTTCACTTCCTTGCCGTGGCCCATGATGTATTCATCAATGGTGTTGTCCACGACCTCCTTCATCAGCACGTAGCAGCCGTCGTCCTGATGCGACCCGTCGCCGATGCGCCCGATGTACATGCCCGTGCGCAGGCGGATGTGATCGAGGGAGGAGAGCGTCTTGATCTTGCTCTCGTCGTAAACATGCTTCTTGTCGTCAGCCATAGTCAGTCCGTGAAAAATCTTGGGCGCGGAATATCGGGAGAACCGGCGTCGAAGCAAACTGATTTCGGGTGCGGAGCCCAACCGGCTCTTCAGAGATTCTTGAACTGTTCTTCGGTGAGACTGGCCTGCTTCAAAATATTGCGGAAAGTTCCGTTCGGCACGTCGCCCGTGTGCACGGCGACGTAAGTTTGGCGCCCGTCCGCGTGGCGAAGCACGACATGCGAACCAGACTGGCGCTTCGTCACGAAGCCCGCCCGTTGCAGCCGGGCGAGCACGTCACGCGCTTTGTAAGGCATGACCGCAAATTTCCAACGTGCCGAGCAAACAATCGCCGGGTTCGTTCACCGTCTCCCCGTTGGCCGCCTTCTCGCTAATCCACAACTCGGCCAGATCCACCGCCGCGGCACGAGCTCCGTCGATGCCAGGCCCATGCGTGGTCAACCCCAGCGCGGGAATGTGCGCGTGGTAATGGCCCGGCGGAAAATCGGGAGAGACAATCTTTTCAAACAACACGGGGTAGTTCATGTGATGCGGGTTGCTTAACGTGGAAAACTTGCGGGGAGAAGGACACCTGGATTTTCAGTGCGGGCGCTCCTGCGAATTTGGCCAACGTTGCTGGGGTGTATGGCCGATGCGAACTGCGGACGCCTTCCAACAAAACCGCTGCCAACGCCGACGATTCCCGGAGAGGCGCAAGAGTTTCCTGGCCGTAAAGAAGTTCCGCCGCACGCTGGCGCAGGCGTTGCCGGTCGGCGTTGGAGAGCTTGTTCAGGAGCGGACGATGATTCTCGACGGCCACGGTGCCGGGCGTTTTCTTTTCATCAGATTTTTTCGCAGCCTTCACGGGCGGAACTTAGATTTGGGGCCGGGCATTAGCAAGCACCCGTCCGCTCCTCACGCCTGCACCGGAATCGCCCCCGCGCGCTTCTCCATGATCGCGTCCACGATCTTCTTCGCCAGTTCCGGCTTCTCGACGAGCGCGACGCGGGCGGCTTCCTTGCCCTGGCCAATCAGTTCGCCGGCGAATTGCAGCCACGCGCCTTTTTTTTCCACCACGCCGTGCGTCAGGCCCACGTCGATGATGCTGCCCTCTTTGTTGATGCCGTGGTTATAGAGGATCTCGAACTCGGCCTCGGCGAACGGCGGCGCGACCTTGTTCTTCACAATCTTCACCTTGGTCACGTTGCCCATGGCGTTGCCGGCGGCGTCCTTGAGCGTGTCGCGGCGGCGGATGTCGATCCGCACGCTGGCGTAAAACTTCAGCGCCTTGCCACCCGGCGTGGTCTCGGGATTGCCGAACATGACGCCGACTTTTTCGCGGAGCTGGTTGGTGAATACGCAGGTGGTTTTGCCTTTGCCGAGAACGGCCGTGAGTTTGCGCAACGCCTGGCTCATCAAGCGCGCCTGCATGCCCATCGTGGCCATACCCATCTCGCCTTCCAACTCGGCCTTCGGAACCAACGCAGCCACGGAGTCGATGACGATCACGTCGAGCGCGTTCGAGCGCGCGAGGGTTTCGCAAATCGTCAGAGCCTCTTCGCCGCTGTCGGGCTGCGAGACGAGCAGGTCGTCGAGGTTCACGCCGAGCTTCTTGGCGTAAGCCGGATCAAGAGCGTGCTCGGCGTCGATGAAGGCCGCCAGACCACCCGCCTTCTGTGCGTTGGCGATGACGTGCAGCATCAGCGTGGTTTTGCCGGAAGATTCCGGGCCGAAAATTTCTATGATACGCCCGCGCGGCAACCCGCCCACGCCCAGCGCGAGATCAATCGCCAAACCTCCGGTGGGAATGACTTCAATCTTGCGCAACGCCTGCGCCGAGCCGAGGCGCATGATGGCTCCATCGCCGTAGGCTTTGGTGATGCTGGAGATGGCGGCGTCCAGTTCGCGCTCGCGCGTGGCAGCGAGTTTCGCGGCCTCAGTGGACTTGACGTCTTTGGATTCAGAGGGGGATTTTTCGAGAGATTTGGCGGCCATAAATTTCCTTCGTTGAGATTTCCTGTTTGGTCAGAGCGGCGCTTGTAATAGGGAGCGCGCTGGCTTTCGTCAATGGCGCGTTCACAACAAAAACGTGCTGCCGGTTTGCAACCGGCAGGAGGCGGCAAAGGTTCAAAGCAGCCGCCCTGAACTTGCGGGTGCGCCGGGCTGGATTAGCCCTGCCAGTTGCAAACTGGCAGCACGCTGGCGGCTACGAATAGAAGTAACCCAGCTCCCGCAACGACGCGTAATCCTTCGTCCGCTCGGCCGTGGCGCGCCCCAGAATCACATGATCGAGCACCTCGATTTTCAGCAACTGCCCGGCGCGAATCAGATCGCGGGTGGCCTTGATGTCCGCCTCGCTGGGCGTGGGATCGCCGCTGGGATGATTGTGAACGAGCACGACACACGCGGCGTTCGCCGCGATGGCGGCGCGGAAGACTTCGCGCGGGTGAACGAGAATGGTGTCGAGCGTGCCTTGGGAAAGTTTTTCCACGCGAATGAGCCGGCGGCGTGTGTTCAGCAGCACGGCCTGAAAAGTCTCCACTTCCAGGAAGCGGTTTTCCTCGCGCAGCAGGTCGGCGATGTGCGCGGGCAGTTCCAGCAAGGGCGCTTCGCTGCGGAGTTCCTTCGCCATGCGCTCGGCGAGCTTGAAGGCGGCGTGCAGCGCGATGGCCTTGTCACGTCCCACGCCTTTCACCTGGCAGAGTTCTTGACGTGAGGCGCGGGCGAGTCCGTCGAGCGTGCCGAATTTTTGCAGCAACTGTTCCGCAATCTCGACGGCCGAGACCCCCTTCGTCCCGGTGCGGAGCATGATGGCGATCAACTCCGCGTGGCGCAGCGCGTCCGCGCCCAAGGCCACGAGCCGTTCGCGCGGGCGCTCCTGCTCCGGCAGGTCGCGTATGAGGAGGTGAGCCATAAAAATCCCCGGTTGATTTCGGCTCAGGGGCGTTTGCGAATCACGACCTGGATTTCCGTGCAAAGCCACGGCACCAGCCCCCCCATCTTGCGGTTCAGCCGGTACCACCACTCGTGTTTTTCCAGCGGTGCCAGAATGCCGCCGGACACCCAGCGGAAGCCGCGCGCCTCGATGATTTCAAACGAAGGCCGCGTTTTCAGCAGCGCGCAGAACGAGCCGCAGGTGAAGGTCTGCACATGCGAGCGGTGCGTGCCCGTCATCTTCTCGCGCAGGACGCCCGCCAGATGACGCAGCCAAGCGATGCCCGGCGGAAACGTGGGCACGCCGAAAATCGCCAGCCCGCCCGGCTTGAGCACGCGATCAATCTCCGCGACCACGCCCTTCGTGTCGGTCAAGTGTTCGAGCAGTTGTTCGCACAGGCAGACATCGAAACGCGCATCGGGATAATCCAGTCCGCGCGTCACATCAGCTTGCTTGAGTTGCCAGCGCTCCGGTTTGTAAATCGTTTCCAGCCGCCGCTCGCTGATGTCCACGCCGGACCAGTTCACGTTCTCCGCCCCGCCCTCGGCTTCGAGGAAACGCAGGCTGCGTCCGCTGCCGGGCGCGATGTCGAGCAGTTCCACTTGGCCGCGCCCGGCGGATTGGTGTTCTTTCACAAACGCGGCGAGCGTTTCGGCGAGACCTTTGTAGCGCGCGAGCCGCAACCGGAAGCGACGGGAGTTGCGCTCGACGCCGAACGCCAGGATCGGAGCGGCCGCAGCCGGGGCGGGAGAATGGCTCATGGGTGCTACGGCAGAACTTGAATCGTGATGTCCTTGTAGCTCACTTCCGCCGCGCCGCCGCCGTGAACTTGCAGGCCGATCAAACCGTGCTGCGGCAGCGTGTCGTCCGTCTCGGTGTAGCGAATCATCACCACGCCGTTGATCGCCGTCTCGATGGTCTTGCCGCGCGCGCGGATGAGATACTCGTTCCAGTCGTTCGGCTTGACGGCTTTCGTCACCGCAGCCGCGTCCGGTTTGATGAGCACCTTGTTGCGGCGCGATTCGTCGTAAAGCGCGCCCCACCAGCCCGGCCCGATGTCGCACTGGTAACCGACCATTTCATTCGTCGGCTTCGTCGCGGGCTGGCTGCGAATCTGCACGCCGCCATTGATGAAGCCATTCGTGCCCACGAGCTTGAACTTCAGCTTGAGAATGAAATTGGTGTACGACTGCTCGGTGCGGAGAAACTCATTGCGCGGCACTTGCTTCTCCAGTGTGCCGCCCACGAAAGCGCCGTTCGTGTCGATGCGCCAAGTCTGGTTCGTGTCGCCAACCCAGCCGGTGAAGGTCTTGCCGTCCGAAAGAGGCATGGGGGCGGCGAACAAGGAAACCGTCGTGGCCGCCAGCACGAGCGCGAAGAGTGATTTCATGGCACCAAAAGTAGGAAGCGAACTGGAAACACGCAACACCGGACATCAGAGCCTGTGCCCCCGGCGTCCCGCCGGGTGAAACCTTCCAAACTTGCCAGTGCTGCTCTCCTTTACGCGTCTCCACCCGGCGAGACGCCACGGGCACTTCACACCACCTCTTCCACCACCGCCGTCCCGCTGCTGAAACCAATGATGCGGACATTCGTCCCCGTGCCGATCATTCCGCCATCCGCGCGCACATCAAGAATCGTCTCGCCGAACTGCGCCTTGCCGCCGGGACGCAGTGCGGAGATCGACACGCCCTGCACGCCGAGCATCGTCGCCTCCTGCGCCGCGTAGGCTGCGGTGGTCGCACCGCCGCTCACGCCTTGCGAGATGAGCGCGGTGTACATCGAAGTCTTCGGCAACAGCTTGCTCGCCAGCCACACGCCAATCGCCACGCCGCCAATCGCGATGAGCAACGTGCGCAACGCGTCCTCCACACTGCCCGCCGTCGGCCCCGCGAAACGCGGCCAGGCCGGCACCGGCCCGTTCGGCACCGCCGGCACGCCGGGATACAGATCCACCAGCGCCATCACGATGGAGAACAGCATGAGAAACGCGCCGACCACGCCGATGGCCACGGTTCCGGGGAAGACGAACAACTCCAGCGCCAGCAGCACCGCGCCAATCAGAAAGACGAGCATCCACTCCAGCCCCGAGAAACCCGCGATGTAACCGCCCGCGAAATAAATCGCGAAGGCCGTGAGGCCCACGATGCCCGGCAGCCCGAAGCCCGGCGTCTTGAATTCGATGTAGAGGCCGATGGCCCCGATGATGAGGAGCAGCGGACTGATCATGTTAATCCACGAACCGAGCTTCTCCGCGCCCGTGGCTTTCACATCGATGCGCTTCACGTTCACGTAGCCGAGTTTCAAGAGCAGCGCGTCGAGATTCTCCACCGTGCCCAGCGAGAGCAACGGCTTCTTCGGGTCGCCATATTCCTTGCTCGCTTCCGTGTCGGTGAGCGTGAGGATGTCGCCCTTCTCGTTCAGCACCACGCCGTCGATTATCAACTCCTTGTTCTTGTCGATCATCGACTCAATGACCTCGATGTTGTGCCCATTCTTTTCCGCCACGCGCCGCACCAACGCGCGGACGGCGGATTTCATTTTAATTTCCATCGTGCCCGGCACGTCCTGCACTTGGCCGCCCGGAGCCATCATCACCGGCGCGGCGGCGCCAATGACGCTCTGCGGAGCCATGTAAATTTTCTTCGTCGCCACGGAGATGAACGCGCCGGCGGAAAACGCGCGGTCATTCACGAACGTCACCGTGTCGCCCTTGAACTCGCCGATGATGCTGATGATGTCCTCGGTGGTGTCGATGCGCCCGCCGTCGGTCTTCATGTCGAGCACGAGCAGGTCGGCCTTTTCCTCGATGGCCTGCTTCACGCCGCGCCGGACGAGATAGACGAGGGGCGGCGCGATGTCCTCGCGAATGGGAATGATGACGATGGTCTTGCCCGCCGAGGAAACCTTCACCTCCGCCGCGCCGGAGAAAAACGCGGGGAGCAACGAGAGCAACGCCAGCCAAAGTTTCATGGCCGCACGGTACCGGAAGGCACGGGTGGGAGCAATGCGTTAGGCGCGTGGAGTTGGGGTGAGGCAACCCGGTTAAACCTGTTCCACGATCAGCCGGTCCCCGACCACCTTGCGCATGGCGTCAAAGTGCGCGTCCCGGCAAACCACCGGCAAGCCCGCCCGAATCGCCACGGTGGCGACGAACAGATCGTTGCGGGGAATCGTGAGACCGGCGGCGCGCAACTGGCGCTCCAGCAACGCCGCCGCCTTCCAATCAGTTTGCTCAAAGGGAAAGTGATGGCTGAGATGAAACGCCTGTTCCAAATCCTCCTCTTCCGCCGGCTTCACGCCGCTCAGGAGTTCAAAGCGGATCGGGCAGGTGTAGGCCGCCTGATCGACGGAGAGCAGGCGCGCAACGTGATGCTTCACCGCCGGATCGCCCTTGCGCCGCAAAAACTCCACCCACGCCGACGAGTCAATGAGCTTCATACACGTCGCGCTTCTCCAACTCCTCGTTGGTCAGCGAAAAATGCGTGTCGCCGCTGATGGCGCGTTCGATGAAACGCTGGCGCTGCTGCTGGCGCAAATAGTCCGCCAGCGCCAGCGCCACCGCCGGGGATTTTTTCTTTTCCCCCGTGAGTTTCTGGATCTGCTTCAAATCCCCGGCCGCAATATCGATGGTGATTCGCATACTTGGCGTGGAGAATATGATGCAAACCAAGTTCAAGCAATCATCATTCGTCGGCCCCGCTTGTCCAAGGAGCCAATGCCTGCGCGCTCGAAAACAGGCTGCCCCAGATGTAGGCCGGGCCACGCGATTTAGGTGGAACCTACCCGGCAATGCTTTGCAGAAAAACTGACGGCTTCACGATCCGAATGCCAAAGGGTTTCCCCAGAACCAGCAAGTCCTTGTCGTACGTGACCAGGCAGGACGCGTTCGCGGCCAACGCCGCAGCGAGATAAGGATCATCCTTGGCGTCGCGTGAACGCTGCTTGCCCAGCGGCGCGGCCTCCACCATGCGCGCGATGTTCAGATACCACGTCAAGCGCGCCGTGGCCTGATGCTTCGGCTTCTTCTCCCGGATCAGGCGCGTCACCGTCTCCCGCGTCTCGGCCAGCGTCGCCTCCGTGCCGTAGGCAAAGACCTGGCGGCGGGCCAGCTTGACCAGGCAGAGATACGCCTCGCCGTCCCAGCACACGCCGGCGGCGATGACGTTGGCGTCAAACACCGCGCGCATTCAGTTCTTTCCGCACGCGCTTTTGCAGCGCAATCACTTCGCCAACCTCCTCCTCCGTCGGCCCCGGTTCCGCACCCGCGCGAGTGGAGTTGAGGAACTTCAGGTCGGCTTCGATCTCCTTCGCCATGCGCTCTCGCACCATCTCGCGGAAGAATTCGCTCACATTCCCGTAGTCCCGTTCGCAGCGCGCCCGCACGTAATCCTCCATCGCGGACGGGAGGCTGATGTTCAAACCTTTCATGGTCGCCACGGTAGAATGGCACCATTCAATGTCAATAGATGGGTTACCTGGAGATCCTAACGCTTCTTCGCCTTGGGCTTCTTCCCGTCGCTCCAGACTTCGTTGAAATTCAATCCCGTCAGCTTTTCTTTTTCGACGAATGCTTTGAATTCGGTTTCTGGGTCGCCGGACTCCTCGTAACAATAGATTCTGACTGAACTGTACGGATGTTTGAAAATTGATGACTCTCCAAACAAGGACGGGTCAAAAGCCGGCTTTTTGATTAGGCGACTGGACCCTACTATCCTCCATTCCGACCTTTTATCGTCCAAGCAATCAATGCACTCCGTCACGTTCAACACAGCAAACTTCTCTTTCTCGTAGGGCAAGGGGAGGAGTTCACCGGCCATCTCAAGGCACATTGCACACCTCTCCCATGCACCGGGTGAGACTGCAAACGCCCCCTCGTTGAAGCCAAAAAAGTCGCCCCTTTTCAATTTCGGTTTCAGTATTTTCACTTTGGGGGCTTTCCATGATTTGGTTTTCAGGCGTCCATCGAACTCGAGCATCGCATCTGGGTTTGTCCAACTGTCACTCACCAGCTTTTCATCAAGAATTGTAAATGATTGAAACTTGTCCGAATTGCAGGTGATGGAATAAACAGTCATAGGCTTGCCTTTGGTTATCACTTCACCGCGCTCACGACCAGATCGTCAAAATCAATCGGCGTGCCCGCAAAAGGATTGCCCCAGATCGAAGCGCGGCCCGCGTTCGGCTCGGCCGTTTCCGTGTGCATGACGGTCCACTTGTCCGGCTCGGGCGTGCCTTGCTTCCACGCTTTGCCTTCGATGGCGAACTCACCGTCCTTCACCTTGCGCACTTGCAGCTTGAGCATCGTCCACGAATCGGATTCCCAGGTGAACGGAGTCGAGGCGATCACGTCGTCGCCCTTGTAAAGCTCCACGAGTTTTTTCGCGGCGGAGATTTGCAGCTTATAGCCCGCGTTGCCGTTCAACCCCAGCGCGAAGGCCGGTTCGCGCCGCCCCTTCTTCGTGCTGTGAACGCGCGCACTCAACGCGAGGCCGTGCGGCTCCGTCGGTCCGAACAACACGCCGAAGGTTTCCAGCGGCGCGCCGGGAAGTTGGAGCACCTTGTTGCCCGCGACGTCCTGCACGGCGAAGCCGCCGTCGAGCAGCAGCATTTCCTCCGGCAGCTTGCCGACTTCGTTGGTGGCGAAATTGTTTTGGTAGAGAGGCTTCGTATCGGCGGCGAAAGCCATCCACGCCGAGCATCCCAGCGCCACAAACATGGAACCACGGAAAACACGGAGCACACGGAACCGGAATTTTTTCATTCCGTGTCTTCCGTGTGTTCCGTGGTCAAAATTCAGTTCATTCATTTCTCAATCCTTCCAACAAGTTTCCCCGCACCGCCACACGCGTGGCCAGCCAGGTCGAAATCAATCCAAACAACAGCACGCCGCCCAGCGTGAGCGACAGCGACATCACCGGCAACTCGCCGCGCGGCGAAAGCAGGCTCGGCAGAATCGCCACCAGCGCGGACCCCACGCCGATGATCAGTCCCAGCCCCAACAGTGCCGCGTGCTCGGCCAGCACCAGCTTCTGCACGCGCCCGCGCCGAAAGCCGACCGCGATGAGCAGCGCCAGTTCGCCACGCCGCTCCAAAACATTTCTCAACACCACGATGCCCAGCCCCGCACTGCCGAGCAGCAGCCCCAATCCGCCCAGCACCTGGAACGTGCTCAGATACGTGTTCTGCACCGCATTGAACGCCGCGAGCCGCTGCGCCGCCGGCGTGACTTCAAATCCGTAGTCCTGCAACGCGCGCGACAACTCCGCGCTGACCTGCGGCAAGGCGTTCGACGGGCAATCAATCAGGAACATTCGATAACCGCTCACGCCGGGGAAACGCCGCGTGAACTCCGCCTCATCAATGATGAGCGAGCCTTGCAGGATGGAGTTCGCCACCCCGCCGACGAGCCGCACATCGAAATCATTCCCGCGCTCATCGCGATACGGCAGCGTGTCGCCGATTTTTTTGTGCAAAGCCCATTGGATGGAAGCGGCGTCGCCGATGGCGGGAACTTCGTTACTAGGCGTCGGTGTATAGGATTCCCATAGTTGTGCCCACATGCATGCGGTTTCACAAAACCGACCTACTGAGTCCTTGTGAACCGTGGCAAAGGAAAACGCAGCACGATCAAATAACAACTGTGATTTTGCCCCCAACAACCTCGGCTGTTGCGCGCGGTTCAAGTTCAGGCAGCTCGCGTCATCCCCGTCGCGCACGCGAAACGGCACGAACTTCACATCCTTCAAAATCTTCTCATTCAGCCCGAGCGCATCGCGGCCTTCCGCCGTGTTCAAATCCTTCACGATGGGCAGCGTGCTCTCGCCGATGAGCGCGAAGCCGCCCGTGCCCGAGCTGCGCTTCCACGCGTCCGCCTCCGCATCCAGTCGGAACGCGCCGATGGACGCGATGAGGAACACACCGCTCGCCAGCA
>JBBQYK010000030.1:0-20393 GCA_038208765.1 Verrucomicrobiota bacterium | reverse complement strand
GGCGAGGAGAAATCCAAGGACTTGCTCGCGCAAGCACTCGCCGAGGAAGGCACGCGCAAGACGCTGGCGAACAACATGGTCATGCCCAAGCCCAACCAGCCGATGGTCATGCAGCCGAACGTGCCGGAGATTCGCGAGGGCGTGAACATGCTGGAGGACGCGGCGTCGTTGAAGCCGGAGGACAAAAACATCGCGCAACAACTCGACGCCGGGCGCGAGCGTCTCGCCAACGCACTCGCCATGCAGGCGCTCACGTACAAAAACATCGAGCCGCAGATCCCGCGCATGGACGACAAGCTGGGTATTCTGCGCATGGGCATGGAACTGACGGAGAAAGCGCTCGAGCAGAAGCCCAATCACCAGATGGCGAAGGAAGTGCAGGAGCAAATCAAGCAGCGGCTCGCGCAGCTTCACGAGCAGCGCGGCGATGAACTCGAAAAGCAGTCGGAGAACGCGGAACTGGAGCAGCAGGCGCAGCAGTTGAGCGAGGCGCTGGATCATTTCCAGCAGGCCAGCGAGTTGCAGCCGCAGCAAAAGCAGTTGCCGCAGAAGGCGCAGAAGACGCAGCAGAAGCTGGAACAGGCGCTCGAACAGCTCGGCGACAAGCTGATGAAGAAGCCCGGCGATCAGGAATCGCCGGAGGGCGAAGTGACGCGACTCGAAGGCGCGGAGCAGGCGTTGAATGAATTGCAATCGCTCAAACCCTCCGAGAAGACGGCGAAGAAGGCGCAGCAAGTCGGCGAACAACTCGGCGAGGCGCGGCAGAAAATGGCGAAGCGCGGCAAGAAACCTGGCGAGGGCGAAGAAGAATCTGGCCAGGGCGAATCGGGCAAGAAACCGGGCGGCCCGCCGCAGAACAATCTTCAGTCCATGCCCATGGACGCCCCGCCGCGCCTCGACACGCCGGGGGTGAAAGGCTCCTACCAGTCCCCAGCGATGAATCGGAATTTGCGGGATTACTGAGCACGGGGCGGAACGCGGCTCTCCGGAGCCGCAGCGGCCACGACCGTGCGAACGCGCTGCGGCTCTGGAGAGCCGCGCTCCGTGACCGTGACACACGGCGAAGTTTTCGATTAGTTTCGGGCGGCGATGAAGACCTTGCACGAACTGGTGGCGGACAAGCTGGAGCGCGATCCGGCGTTGCTGCGCATTCCGCTGGAGAACATCGAACGCTGGCTGGCCAACGGCCACACCGCGCCGCACCGGCTGGAACAGTGGCGGGAGATTATTTTGCGGGCCCAGGAGTCGGAGGGCGGTTTCGGAGCCTTGCTCGATTTGCTCCGCGCCCACGACGAGACTTCGGCCCGACTGAAAGACTTTGCGCCCTTCGCCGGAACCTTGACCCGTGAAGAACGTCGTGGTGCGGCTCCCTCATGCGCCTACCATTTCTAAAGCACCTGCTCGATTTAGTTGCCGCGCTGTGCGCGCCGCAGCGCATCATCATTATCGGCTCCAGTTCGTTGTTGCCCCTGGCTCCGCACCTCGGCAGCCCCGGACAGCCACTGGAAGTGTCGCTCGACGCGGACTTCATCCTGGAGCCAATTGATCAGGAAACGGCGGACATGCTCATGGAAGCGATTGGAAGCGAAAGCCTCTTCGAGAAACGGAATGGCTACTACGCCGACATTTTGCGCCCCGCCATACGTGAAGCCCTGCCCACCGGATGGGAGTCACGACTGCATCCGGCCGGCGAGATTCGGGTCGTCGAGTTGGATTCACGAGTCGAGGTGGAGTTCAACGCCATCATGTCCGCTTGCTATCGCCACGCGCCGCCGTTGCCCATACGCACCTTCGACGCCCTCCACCTGGCTTCCGCCCACGTGGCCGGTGAAACCGAAATCGTAGCCACCGACCAACGCCTGCGTGACGCGGCCCGGCTGCTGGGCTTCTCCCTCTTCCCGGCCTGAGAAAGTCTCCGCTCGTCCCTGCTCCGATTCGACCGCTGCCGGCCGCTCCACGCAAAAGCTCCAGAACGAGTTCTCCCCGTCCGGCACGAATTCCTTCTTCACCGCCAGCACCCGATGCCGCGCAGGAAGGCGTTCATCTCCGCTTCGGCGGTGGCCAGGTTTTTGATCGGCAGCACAAAGAGTTTCAGTTGCATGTCAGCACCGGAGTGGTTGAGCCGGTTTTCAAAAAAATTCGCGACCGCTGCGCGGGCTTCTTTTTTCTCCTCCACACGCTTCCTGTTTTCACACCCGCTCCGCAGGCACGGCTTCGCTCGTCCCTCGCTCCGCCAGCCTGCTCCGCTCTGCTGTTTCTGCTCATGGCTGACCTGGGGGCAGGACGGAGCGGAAACCGAAGCTGCTGTCCCTGTACGTCGGGTAGTCGTCGTAGCGGTTCGCCGTCCGGCAGTTGAACGCGCCGTCGTACCAACTGCCGCCGCGAACCACGCGGTGCGAGCCGGTAGCAGGGCCACGCGGATCAATCCCCGGCGAGGAGCTGTAGTAGGTGCTGCCATACCAATCCCAACACCACTCCCTCACATTCCCCGCCATGTCGTACAGACCATACCCATTGGCCGCGAACGAACCCGCCGGACTCGTGTAGGGTAAGCCGCCCGTCGCGTAGGTCGGGTGGTAATTGCGGGTCGGGCTGATGTCGTAGGCGTAGCTGGCAGAACTGTAGTAGTTCGCCTGAGCGTGCGTGATGGTGTCGCCCCACGGGAAACGCCGCCCACTCAAACCGCCCCGCGAAGCCTTCTCCCACTCCGCCTCCGTCGGCAACCGGTAGCCCGTGTTCCACTTCGCCCAGTCATTCTGCACGTTCACCTGCCCGCTCCGATACACCCCCGTCTGCGCCGCGCTCGTGTAATACGCCGGCACCCGCCCTTCCTTCTCGCTCCGTGCGTTGCACCACTTGAGCGTGTCATACCAACTGACCGTGTGAACCGGATGAGTGGCCGCTTTGCCCAGACCAGGGTTGTTGAAATCATATCCGTGCGTGATGGCCCACTGATAAACCTCATCCCACAACGCCTTCGTCACCTCATACTTGTCCATGCAAAATCCGCCCACTTGCACGGTATGGATGGGCTGCTCACCGTAACCCGGGTACTCATCGCTGCCCATTGTGAACGGGCCGGCCGGAATGAACGCCATGTCCGGACCGCCGCACAGGCAGATTTCATGGGCGATATTCGTCACGAGCACGCTGGACACCCGCAGCTTCAACCCGCCGATGTCGGTATTTTGCGGCAGCGTGAAGGTGTAGGTCTGTTCATTCGTGTGCGTCGAGAAGGGCCGTGAGAGTGGAGTATTCCCGGAGAGCGCGGTCCCGCCTTCCATCCACGCCACACCTTCGAGGGGCTGCCCATTGGTCTTGAGAATCTGGAGTTTATATCGGTCGGGCTGGACGAACAGCGCCGCATTGCCGAGGGCCGCCGGCGTGGTCGCGCCGAGGTAAGCCACGTTGGTGAACCGGTATTGCAGAGCACTGACCTGCACGAGCGCATTACTTTTGATCTGCGGCCCAAAGGTGAAGGTGTAGTTGCTGGTGGCATTGCCGTAATCCACCCCGGTCAGAACATTGGTGCGCGGGCCGGTGGCGTTGGTGTAGCTGGACGTGTCCCACTTCCACCAATAGCGGTAGTAGTCGGTGTCTGAGGCAACGTGGGTGGTCCCGCCGGTGTTGGGGTTGACGATGGTAATCAGTTTGTAGCGAGCAAACCCTTTTTGCATCGCGACGGAGGGAGTGCCGTTGAGCGGGGGCAGAAGCGCGGCGATGGCGGTTTCATTGGATGTCCAGATCCAGTTGTTGGTGCTTATGCCTTCCGGTTGGAAGCCGATAGCGCGCAGACTCAGGCGACGAAACCCGCCGGTTTTCGGTTCTTTATCAAGGAACTTGGCGACCACGAAAACGGGGCCGGTCGCATTGTCAGCGGGCGTGGATTTACTGAAGGCATTGGTCGCGGGATGCTGGCGCGTCAAACCGATCTCCTCGAGTGCAGGCAGGGTTACCCCCGGTGGCACGGGAGATTCAGGGAAAATGGCGCTGTCGGGATTGATCGCGCCAATCTGCAGCGGGTCCTGTCCGCTGCCCGGTGTGCCAACATTCCATTGAGAAATATTGTTGGTGCGCCGAATTTCAAAGTGAAGGTGCTCCCTGCTCCAAGTGAAAAGGTTCGTCGCCAGCGTGTCGCCGCGCTGAACAACTTGCCCTACTTTGACTCCAATCTGGCTGGCTTGCAGGTGCAGGTAGCGAGAGAACCAACCGTCGCCGTGGTCAATGGTGACGAAATCGCCCATGGGCGGGGAAATAGAAACAGTTCCCAGCGCAGAAACCACGCCACCCCGTGACGCGCGGGCCGCTTCGCTGTGGGTCGCCGCCAAGTCCAGTCCCGCGTGGATGCGCTTGTTCTCGTCTCCACGCCACTCGCCAAACGTGCCACTGACCGGATGGCCCCCGCCAGACAGCGGATAAGCCCACACCGGATTCGTGTCGCGGGCTGCAACACGACGGTCTTCAAGAAGTTGATACAGTTGATTGCTGTGCGAGGAGTTGGTGAAAGAACCGGTCACGTTGAAGGCAGCTTTGAGAAACTGCGCCAACGTCAGTCGCGACGCATTCTTTGAAAGGCTGACGCTGGGACCGAGACCCAACGTGTAGCCCTCCAGCGAGGTTGAGGCCGTGATGGTCATGGTCATCCGAAGATGGCCTCCGACCAACTGGCCCGTCGCCGGTGAGACTTGGGCATCGGGATGGCTGACGCCGTCCGATTGTCGAAGCACGAGGATGGAAACCGCCTGCGTAAGGTCCAGGAGGTGACCTTCAGGGGTCATAACGAAGAAATCCGCCGTGAACTGCTGGCCCGAAATGAGATTGTCGGGCACGCCGCTGGTGACGAGGACGGCTTCCGGGGCCGGGTCTTCCGGGTAGTTCTCGGGATCGCCGAAATCGTCCAGGGTGCGTCCCGGCCAATGGGCAGCGGTGAAAAACATCTGGCTGGGCAGCGCGCTGGGCTTCGGGATGGAGAAGCGCAGGCCGTTGGTCAGCGGCGTGTTGGTCTGCACCGCCACGGTCGGGCTGTCGAGGAGTGATTGCAGGTCGAATGCCTGATAGAGAAAGAACGCGCCGGAGTCGGCGCTGCCGTTCACCCTCAGGTCGAGGCCGTTGGTGCGCGATTCAAGACGCAGTTGAAGGTTGGTGGATTGTGCCTGCGCGTGGCTGGCGGCCAGCGCGCCCAGCAGTAGGAACAGGGTGCTTATCGCGGTGGGATTGGATCGTTTCATAAAATGCCTTGCATGTCGGACTTGAGTGCAGACGCATCTTGCAGATTCGCCGGGCCAGCGCGAGCCTAAATGCGCCAGGGCCAACGCATCAAAACTCATCGGGATGCGCGAGGAACTGAAGATCAGCGCCGATGTTTTTTTATTCGTCTGCCCTAATTCGTCTGCCGCTCCGCTGCCGGAATGAAAGCTGGCAAACGAATTGGGGCAGACGAATGAAAACCCAGATCTAGCAAAGCATTTAGATGCGTTGGCCCTGCTAAATGCGCTGGAGTGGCGCATTGCGCTCGTCGACGAGGTGGCAGGTGCTGGCTACAAGCGTGAGCGTTCAGCCATACCCAACGAAAAGGGCGCGGATGAATCTTCACCCGCGCCTTTCGCAAAAAAACAACCCCAGCCTCAGCGCACCACGCGCGCGCCCCCGCCGCCGAAGGTCTTCTCGACCTCCTTGCGCGTGGCCATCGAGGTGTCGCCGGGCGTGGTCGAGGCGAGCGCGCCATGGGCCGCGCCGTATTCGACGGCCTTCTGCGCGTCGTTGAATTCGAGGAAGCCGAACTGCAGGCCGCTCGCAAACGAGTCGCCACCGCCGACGCGGTCGAGGATTTCCAGCCCGGGATACTTGCGGCTCTCGTGGAATTTGCCGTCGTGCCAGAGAATCGCCGACCAGTCGTTGACCGTCGCGCTGATCACGGCGCGCAGCGTGGTCGCGGCGACCTTGAAGTTGCTGAACTCTTTCACCGCCGATTCGATCATCGCCTTGAAAGCATCGAGTTCGATCTTGCTGATGTTGTGGTCCACGCCCTTGACCTCGAAGCCGAGCGAGGCGGTGAAGTCCTCCTCGTTGCCGATCATCACGTCCACGTTCTTGGCGATCTCGCGGTTCACTTCCTGCGCCTTCTTCAAGCCGCCGATGGTTTTCCAGAGCGACGGACGGTAGTTGAGATCGTAGCTGACGATGGTGCCGTACTTCTTCGCGGCCTTCACGGCCTCGACGGTCAGTTCGGCGGTGGACGTGGACAGCGCGGCGAAAATACCGCCGGTGTGAAACCAGCGCGCGCCGAGCTTGCCGAAAATGTGGTCCCAGTCGAAGTCGCCGGGCTTGAGCTGCGAAGCGGCGGTGTTGCCACGGTCGGGATTGCCAACCGCGCCGCGAATGCCGAAGCCGCGCTCGGTGAAATTGAGACCGTTGCGCACGGTGCGGCCGATGCCGTCGTCGTCGCGCCACTTGATGAAGTCGGTCGCGACGCCACCTTGCATGATGAAGTCCTCGACGAGGTGGCCGACCTCGTTGTCCACGAACGCGGTGCAGACGGCGGTCTTGTAGCCGAAGCATTTTTTCAGGCCGCGCGACGTGTTGTATTCGCCGCCGCCCTCCCAGACTTTGAAGTCGCGCGCGGTGCGGATGCGGCCCTCGCCGGGATCGAGGCGGAGCATGACTTCGCCGAGCGAAATCTGGTCAAAGGCGCAGGAGCCGGCGGGTTTGATGTTCAAGGCCATAGTCGTTTGTTCAGTTCAATAATTGAGGGCGGGAGAGTGTGAGAAGGTGTTTTGAAACTCAAACGGAAATTTGGACGTGGATGCACCCATGCGCGGGTAGGGCCGCGCTGCGCGCGGCTGCGGAGGACGCGCGCAACGCGTCCCTACCAAAGAGTAATGGCCGTGGCGCGTGCGCGAATTTTCTTTCGCCCCTTTTGCGCCTGCGGCCAATCTCCCGCCCGTGTTTCCTGTGCGCCGTGCCGTCATTGATGTCGGAACCAACTCCGTGAAGTTGCTAATCGCCGACGTGGGCGCGGATTTTGTCATTCCCGTTTTTGAGGAGAGCGAGCAGACGCGCCTCGGGCGCGGCTTCTACGAGACGCGCCAGTTGCAGCCCGAGGCCATCGCCGACACCGCGCGGGCCGTGGCGAACTTCACCGCGCTCGCGCGCGAACGTCACTCCACTCCGCCGCGCGTCATCGCCACCAGTGCCGCCCGCGACGCGCGCAACCAGCACGAACTCCTTGACGCCATCACGCGCGCCTCCGGCCTGCCCGTGGAAATCATCACCGGCGAACAGGAGGCGGAATGGGTTTATGCCGGCGTGCGTTCCGATCCGAAACTTGCCGGACAGCGGCTGCTCATTCTCGACGTGGGCGGTGGGAGCACCGAATTCATTCTCGGCGAGCACGAGCGCCCGCAGTTCAGCCGCAGCTTCCCGCTCGGCAGCGTGCGGTTGCTCGAACAGCAGCGCCCCTCCGATCCGCCGACGCCGGAGGAATTGTCCCGCTGTCGCGAAACGCTCCGCGCGTTCTTCGCGGAACACATCCGCCCCGTCGTCACGCCGGCGCTGGCGGAAGGTTCGCCCGGCGTGAGGCTCATCGGCACGGGCGGCGCGGCCACCATTCTCGCGCGCATGGAATATGCACTCGACAAGTACTCGCGCCACGCCATCGAGGGCGCACGCATCCCGCTCGAATCGGTCGAGCGCTGGACGGCGCAGCTCTGGGCCATGCCGCTGGCCGAGCGGCGCACCATCGTCGGTCTGCCGAAGAAGCGTGCGGACGTGATTCTGGCGGGGCTGGCGATTTACGAGGCGGTGTTGAAAGAATTTGGGTTCGCGGAATTCCATGCGAGCACGCGCGGCCTGCGCTTCGCGGCGATGCTGCACCCGGCGGCGAAGTGAGGCGGTCGCGGTCGCGGTCAACGAGGGGACGCCGGAACGACCAATCCTTTCCTTGAGCCGCCCGCTCGTCCGTGCATGATTCGCGGCGAACCATTATGAACACGAAACCAGAACATCCTTCATTTTCTCCCGTCACGCGCCGCACCTTTCTTCGGAACGGCGCGATTCTCACCGCCGGCGTGGCCGCGCTTTCGCTGCCCGCGCGCGCGCAGGTCAACAAGAACAGCAAGCTGCGCCTCTTCCAGATCGGCGTGGGCGGCATCGGCGGCCTCCAGCGCGGCGGACTCAAGGGCCATCCGCAAATCGAGTGGGCCGGCTTCTGCGACGTGGACCGCCGCGAGATCGACAAGATCAAGAAAGAGCATCCCAACTCCTGGACGATGAGCGATTACCGCGAGGCCTTCGCGAACAAGGTCGCAGACTTCGACGCCGTGATCGTCGATGTGCCCGACTTCCACCACGCCACGGCTATCACGACTTCGCTCCAGCACGGCAAACACATTTACGGCCAGAAGCCGCTCGTGCATCAGCTCGCCGAGTTGAAAATGATCCGCGACGGACTCAAGGCCCGCCCGAAGCTCGTCACGCAGATGGGCAATCAACGCTCCTGCAATCGCGGCCGCATGGTCGCCGTGGAAATCCTGCGCAAGAACCAGCTCGGTCGTCCCGTCGCGGCCTATGTCTGGACCGGCGGCGTCTCGAAAGGCCATTACTTCGCCGACCCGTGGAGTCCCTACACGCCTGCGCAGCCGGTGCCGGAGTATTTGAACTGGGATCTCTGGCGCGGGCCGCTCGCGGCGGATCTGCCCTACAGCGAAGACCTCGCGCCGCGCCGTTGGCGCGCGTTCTGGGAAACGGGCGGCGGCCAGCTCGCCGACTGGGGCTGTCATCTGCTCGACCTGCTTTACTTCGCCTACGATCTGCCTTCACCCGAGGCCGTCATCACGCACACGGCCAAGCCGTCCACCACCGGCCACACCTCGCGCAACCTGAGCACCATCACGTATCCGGGCGGCGGCAAGTTCGCCCGCGACAAGTTTGTGGTGCAGTACAATGACGACGCGTTGCTCCCGTCCTTCGCCGCGTTGAACCTGCCGCCGATCAAGCCCGGCGCGAACCACACCATGGTCGTGTGCGAAGAAGGCACGCTGCTGCTGCAAGCCGACGGTTCGCCCCAGATTTTCCGCAAGGGCAAGGAAGTGGACGACGAACCGATGCCGACCGTCGCGCCGCGCAATCACTGGAAGGACTGGGCCGACAACTGCCTCGGCGACAACAAGCCGCTCTGGACGCCGTTCGACATCGGCTGGCGCATCACCGAGCCGGCGCTGCTGGCGGTCAAGGCCACGCGCTTCCCCGGCGTGGAACTGCGCTGGGACGCGGCGAACTTCAAGTTCAGCAACAGCGACAAGGCGAACCAGCAGATCGTCTCGCGCCAGTACCGCTCCGGCTTCGCGCCGGTCACAGTCGCCTAACTTCCATTACTGAATCGAATAACGACGGCCGCAAACGAATCGTTTGCGGCCGTTCGTTTTTGGGGGGTGTGATTGGAAGTGGCGGTCAGGAGCGCGGGCGTCCCGCCCGCCTGAATGGAACCAGAGGCAATTTCGCGCAGACCGCGTGCTGCGGTGGGAAACCTTCGGCGCGCTCCGGCGGGCGAGACGCCCGTGCTCCTGCTGGAGTGCCCGCCACTTCTCATCGCACTCGTTTTGGGGTCCGGCGTTGCGCCGCGCCGATGGCTCTGCTTCGCTTCGGCATCAAAATCGCAATCATCGGCGGTGGCCCGGCGGGGCTGCGCGCGGCGGAAGTGGCGGCGGCGGGCGGCGCTTCCGTGGCGCTCTATGATGCCAAGCCGTCGGTGGGCCGGAAATTTCTCGTGGCCGGGCGCGGCGGTCTGAATCTCACTCACGCCGAACCGCGCGAAAAATTCGCCACGCGCTACACTGGCGCGGAACAGCCGCCGGATTTCTGGCCGTCACTCCTCGCGGAATTCGATGCCGACGCTTTGCGGCAATGGGCGGCGGATCTCGGCGTGGAAACCTTTGCGGCGACGAGCGGCCGCGTTTATCCGCGCGAGATGAAGGCTGCGCCGTTGCTGCGCCGCTGGGTGCATCGGCTGCGCGAGGCCGGGGTGCAGTTCGCGCTGCGTCATCGCTGGACGGGTTTGCGCGCGGGCGCGCGGTGGCAGGTGGATTTCCAAGTCGAAGGCGAGCCGCGCGTGGCGGAAGCGGACGCGGTGATTCTCGCGCTCGGCGGCGGCTCGTGGCCCGAGACAGGTTCTGATGGCGGCTGGGTTTCGGCGCTGGAGACATTGGGCGTGGCCGTCGCTCCCTTGAGGTCGTCGAATTGCGGCTGGGAAATTTCCTGGCCCGCCCACGTGCTCGCGCAAGTGGAAGGCCAGCCACTTAAAAACATCACGGCCCGCGCGGGTGAAACCACGGCCGTGGGCGAACTGCTCGTGACGAAGTACGGACTGGAGGGCGGCGCGATATACCAGCTTGGCCCGGCCCTGCGCGCGATGGCGGAGCCGGAACTCCTCATTGATTTCAAACCCGCCCACAGCGTGGAGCAACTGGTGAAGAAGCTCGGCAACTGCCCACGCAACTTTCTCGCCGAGGCCCGCTCGCGCTGGAAGCTGAGTGACGCCGCGTTCGCCATTCTGGAAAATTTGCCGGGCCGCGCGCCGTTCACATCCGCCGAGTCGCTCGCCGAGGTCGTGAAAGGTTGCGCGCTGCGACTCACCGGGCCGCGCCCGCTGGCCGAGGCGATTTCCTCCGCGGGCGGCGTTCGTTGGAGCGAACTGAACTCCTCGCTGATGATCCAACGGCGGCCGGGAATATTTGTCGCCGGCGAAATGATCGACTGGGACGCACCGACCGGCGGCTATTTGATGCAAGGCTGCTTTGCCACAGGCACCCGAGCCGCCCAAGGTGCGCTGCAATGGCGGCGGGCCGGAGTCTGAGGAGAATTGCTCAGACTTACTTTCGCCAGACGCGCACGCGATGGGTCTCACTGTCGCCGATGTAAATGGCACCGTCCGTGTCCACGAAGACGCCGTGTGGACGCGCGAGCTGGCATGCGAGTGGGTCGTTGCCATCGGGGCCGTCGCCCTTTTTGCCGTTGCCGACGAGGACTTCGAGCGTGCCTTTCTTCACATCAAGATAGCGGATCGAATGCGACTCGGTGTCGGCGAGATACACGTTGCCGACGGGATCGAGCGCGACGCACTTGGGACCGGCGAGCGTGGCGGCGAGCGCCGGACCACCGTTGCCGGTGAAGCCAGATTTGCCCGTGCCCGCGACGCGTCGAAGCGTGCTGGCCTTCGGATCAAGCAGCAGCAACGCGTTGCCTTCGCGGAGCGCGAGGTAACATTTGCCATCCGGGGCGAAAGCGAGCGCACGCGGGCCGTGCAATGCGGAGCCGTTGATCGGCGAACCGTCGGGCGCAGTCTTCTTTTCACCGGTGCCGGCCCAAGTGCTGATGGCGCCGGTCTTCATCGCAATTTTCCGGATGCGATGGTTGAGTACGTCGCAGATGTAGAGCGCGCCCCCTGCGTCGAAGGCGAGGCTGTGCGGCTGGTTGAACTGTGCGGTCTTCGGGTCACCACCGTCGCCGGAGAAGCCAAGTTTCCCCGTGCCCGCCACGGTGCTGATGATGCCGGTCTTCGCCTCCACGCGGCGCACGAGATGATTCAGGCGCTCGACAAAGAACAGATTTCCGGCTTTGTCCCACGCCATTTCGTACGGCTCATTCAGCGACGCGTTCGTCGCTGTTCCGCCGTCGCCGCTATAGCCGCGCTGACCGTTCCCCGCGTAAGTGGAAATCTTCCCGTCCGCCGTCACGCGACGGATGCGCTGGTTGTCCACGTCGCAAATGTAGAGTGCGCCGTCCGGCCCGCGCGCGACGGCGAAGGGATTGTTCAACTGCGCGGCCGACGCGGGACCGCTGTCCCCGGAGAAACCCTTAACGCCCGTGCCGGCGAAAGTCGTGACGGTGGCGGCGCGCGTCGTCGCCACGAGCAGCAAACAGGCGACGGCCAGTGAGGCGCTCCTCGAAAGGAAAACCGTTCGGCGGGGTATGAATACGTGCATGATTTGGAGGTGTTCGGCGGAAGCTCGTGTTTAAGTCTCCTTGCATTCCTGCGCCGCGCGACGGGCCGTTTCGTCGTGCGCCACGTCCTCGACGTGGGTGGCGATGTTCCAGATGTGGCCAAACGGATCGGTGATGGTGCCGGAGCGGTCGCCGTAGAATTGGTTCGCCACCGCGCGCGTCACGGTCGCCCCGAGCGACACGGCTTTCGCCACCACCGCGTCCACGTCCGTGACGTAGAGGTGCAGGCTCACGGGCGACCCGCCGTATTTGGCGGGGCCGTGAATGGCCATCTGCGGAAATTCATCCGCCATCATCACCACGGAATCGCCGAGTTGAATTTCCGCGTGGCCAATGACGCCGCCGGGCATGTCGAGGCGCATCCGCTCTTTCGCGCCGAAGGCTTCTTTGTAGAACTCCAGCGCGCGCGCCGCCCCGGGGATGATCAGGTAAGGGGCGATGACCGGGTAGCCGTCGGGAATGGGTTTTACGGTGGTGCTCATCCCCGAAGGCTGGCGCGGAAGGCGGAGGAGGGGAAGAAAAGTTTCTGCGCGACACGTCAGCCAAAGTGGAACCGCAGTGTCCATTGATTGATGAAACGCAAACTGATGGTTGCCGGAGCGGTCATGCTGGCGCTGTTCGTGGGAATGATCCTCGTCGTGGGGCTGATGAAATCGTCGCAACGCGCAGCGCAGGACTATTACCAAGTCTCGGCGACCTCGGATGGCAAGCTGGTCGTGGAACCGCCCGCGCGGAATACATCCGTGGTCATGTCGAAGGCGAGCGTGACCAACGTGGCGGGGCGGTGAGTGCCCCCGCGTCCCGCCGGGTCGCGGCGTGGAAGAGGGAGTGACACTCGCAAGTTCGAATGGTTCCACCCGGCGGGACGCCGGGGGCACCGGGCACTTTCACACCCGGTCTTTGAAATACTCGATGGTGCGTTGCAATCCATCCTCCAGCTTCACCACCGGTTCCCACTTGAGGATCGTTTTCGCGCGGGTGATGTCGGGCTGGCGTTGCTTGGGGTCATCCTGCGGCAACGGCTGGTAGATGATTTTGCTCTTCGAGTTTGTGAGGCGGATGATGCGTTCGGCGAATTCCAGAATGGTCAGCTCCTGCGGGTTGCCGATGTTCACGGGGTCGGAGGTGTTGCTCATCATCAGGCGGTAGATGCCTTCGAGCAGATCGGAACAGTAGCAAAAGCTGCGGGTCTGCTGGCCCTTGCCGAAGACGGTGAGCGGTTTTCCGGTCAGCGCCTGGCCCATGAAGGCGGGCACCACGCGGCCGTCGCGCAGTCTCATGCGCGGGCCGTAGGTGTTGAAGATGCGCACGATGCGCGTGTCAATCTTGTGTTCGCGATGGTAGGCCATGGTCATGGCCTCGGCGAATCGCTTCGACTCGTCGTAGCAGCCGCGCGGGCCCACGGTGTTGACGTTGCCCCAGTATTCTTCCTTTTGCGGATGCACCAGCGGGTCGCCGTAAATCTCCGAGGTGCTGGCGATGAGGAAGCGCGCGCCCTTCTGCCGCGCGAGGCCGAGCGCCTTGTGCGTGCCGAGCGAGCCGACCTTAAGTGTCTGGATGGGGAGCTCGAGGTAATCAATTGGCGAGGCCGGCGACGCGAAGTGCCAGACGTAATCCACCGGCTCGTGGAGGAAGATAAATTCGGTGACGTCCTGCTGGATGAATTTGAAATTCGGATGGCCGCCGAGGTGATCGATGTTCTCGACGGAGCCGGTGACGAAGTTATCAATGCCGATGACCTTGTGCCCGCGCGCGATGAGCAAGTCGGTGAGATGCGAGCCGAGGAACCCGGCGGCCCCGGTGATGACACTGATGGGCTGAGAGGATTTCTTTTTGGCCGCAGCTGGGCGGTTGGAGATTTTTTGCGATGTCGGCTTGCGCTGCACTTTCGTCATGGGCGCGAGACTAACGAGACGGTCGGGGAAATTCCAAAATACAAATTCCAAAACTCGACAAGGTGCCTCACGCGAGGGGCGCAAAGGACGCAAAGGGGAATCAGACGGGTGCGGTGGGTTTGTTCGCGCTGCGAACAAACCAGCCCGCGCAGAGCGGGCGGTAGAAATGGAACGAACGCATACTCCAGCAAGTCCCTGCGCACCGCTCTGCGCGGCGCGACGGCTCGCAGCGCGAGCCGTTCCACATTTCCCCTTTGCGTCCTTCGCGGCCTTTGCGTGAGGCCATTTCCGCCCTCCTCAACACGCGGACTCAGCGGTCCGCGCTCCGGCCCTTACCTCCGCACGCCGCATTGATAGACGAACCACGCCGGGTTCAGCGGAGCGAGCGGGCCTTTCAATTTCTCCAACTCCTCCGCCGGGCCGTGGACTTCCACGCGCGTCACGTCGGCAATGGTCAGCATCTTGTCGAGGATCGCACCGACGTTCGTGAGATGAGCGAGCACGCCCTCGGCACCGACGTAGGCTTCGCGGCAGAAGATGGCGTCGCCGTCCTGGGTGAATTCGTAGTAGAGCATCTTTTCCTCACTCGCGGTTTTCGCCACGAACTCGCGGAGCAACGCCGCCGCCGCCTCAAGCTGGCCGGGGCGGATTTTGAAATACGGATGGAGACTCACGGAACATTCGATGGACTTCATGCGCGCAAGGCTAGCGAAACGTCCGGCAGGGGAAAGCAACTTTCACATGGGGCGCGTGAGCAAGTGGCAAAACTCGCGCGCGAAATCCGCACCTTGCTCAAAAGTCCACAGCATCGCGCGCGGGGTTTTGCCCACAAACCATTCATGCGCGGTCACGTCGCGTCCGCGTTGCGCCGACTTCGCACCGCCAGCGTCCTGTGAAATTCATCATTCCGCGCCTCTGTGCGCTGCTCCATGAAACCAACTCATCAGAACGACAACCTGATTCCCGCCTCGCGAGCGCGTCCGGCGCGGCGGCTGGCACATCGGCAGCTAAGGGAGGAATCGCCGTGGTTGGCCGTGTGGTGGCCCGGCAGACGATTTCAAGCCGCGTTAATAAATGAAAAAACTCGAACGGAACTCCAATTCGTTGTCCCTCTCCCGCCGCCACTTTCTCGGTCGCACGATGAAGTTCACCGGCACGGCCGCGTTGCTCGCGGGTTTGCCAAAGGGCTGGGTGGGCAGCGCGTATGCGAATGACGCGCCGGAGCGGGCGGCCATGAAGTTCGGCATCATCGCGCTCACGGATTGTTCCTCGATCATCCTCGCGCATGAAAAGGGGCTGTTCAAAAAGTACGGCATCAACTCCACGGTGGCGAAGGGCGCGAGCTGGGCGGCGATTCGCGACTCGCTTTCCAACGATGATCTGCAAGCCACGCACATGCTGCTCGGCATGCCCATTGCCAGCACCATGGGTCTCGGCGGAGCGCCGAAGAAGCCGATGATCGCGCCGTGGATTCTCAACCGCAACGGCCAGGCCATCACGCTCAAGAAAGAGCTGGCGGGAAAAGTCGGTGAAGACCCGAAGCCGCTCAAAGCCTTGGCCGATGCGGCGAAAGCCAGCGGCACGCCGATGACCTTCGCGATGACGTTCCCGCCCGGCACGCACGCGATGTGGATGCGTTACTGGCTCGCGGCCGGCGGCATTCACCCTGGCAGCGCGAGCGGCGCGGGCGCGGACATTTCGCTTATCACCATTCCGCCGCCGCAGATGGTCGCGAACATGAAGGTCGGCAAGATGGACGGCTTTTGCGTGGGCGAACCTTGGAACGCGCGCGCCATCAATGAAGAAATCGGTTTCACGGCCATCACCACGCAGGGCATCTGGAAGGATCACCCGGAAAAAGTTTGCGCCTTCACCGCCGAGTTCGCGCAGAAGAATCCTAAGACGGTCAAGGCTGTGCTCAAGGCGTTGCACGAAGCCAGCGTGTGGCTCGACAAGATGGAGAACCGCGAGGAGCAGGCGAAGATCGTCAGCGCCGCGACTTACATCAACTGTCCGCCGGAGACGATCCTCGGCCGCTTGCAGGGCAAGTATGTGATGGGCGACGGGCGAAAGTTTCGCGACCCGAACTACATGACGTTCAGTGATCGCAACTGCAATTATCCGCAGCCGAAATTCGCCAAGTGGTGGCTCACCCAACTGCGCCGCTGGGGTTTCACCGAGGGCGCGCCCGACTACGAAGGCGTGGCCAAGCAAGTCATGCGGACGGACATCTACGAGGAGGCGATGAAGGAAATCGGCTACCAGCACGGTGGCCTCGACGAGAAGCCGGAGTCGCTCTTCGACGGGTCCAAGTTTGATCCGAAGGGCGACATGGAAGCCTACGCCGCCAGCTTTGCCGTGAAGAGTCTCAAAGCCTGACGCCATGGAATTCATCAAACGATTCAAGCTCGACAGTTTGTTGTTGCCGCTCGTCGGCCTCGTCATCTTCCTCGTCGCCTGGCAAATCGCCGCCGGGCGCACGGAGACAAAGAAGATGAAGGACGAATTCGGTGACCCGGTGACGAAGACCGTGAAGACGGGGATCTCGCCGGATCTTCCGTCGCCGACGGAAACATGGAACGCGAGCAAGCCTTACCTCGCGCAGCCCTTCGCCAAACGCGGCGAGTTGGATCAAGGCATCCTCGCCTTCACCAAGCTCTCGCTGATTCTCGTGGCGCAGGGTTACTTCATCGCGCTGCTCATTGGCGCGCCGCTGGGCTTCTTTCTCGGACTGTCGAAGACCTTCACCAAGGCGATGGATCCGATCATCCAGGTGCTGCGCCCGGTGTCGCCGCTCGCGTGGTTTCCGCTCGGACTGGTGTTGTTCAGTTCGGTAAAGCTGATGGACGGCACGGGCAAAACAGTTTTCGGCGCGTCGGATTCCGCCGCGCTGTTCACCATCGCGATTTGTGCGATGTGGCCCACGGTGATGAACACCGCCGTCGGCGTGCGCGCCGTGCCGCAGGACTACATGAATGTGGCGAAAGTTTTGAAGCTTTCGCGCACGAAGACACTCTTCAAGGTGCTGCTGCCCGCGACGCTGCCCTACATGTTCACGGGCTTCCGCCTTTCGCTGGGCATCGCGTGGCTAGTGATTGTCGCGGTCGAGATGTTGACCGGTCGCCCCGGCGTCGGCGGCTTTCTTTGGCAGGAATACAACGCGGGCAGCTACTCGCGCATCATCCTGTGCATTCTCACGATTGGCGTCGTGGGACTCGTGCTCGACCGGCTGATGAGTGTGGTGGAGAGGCGATTCAAGACCGCCTGATTATGATTTCCTCACGCAAAGGACGCGAAGGACGCAAAGAAAGACAGGAACTTGGCTCCGAAGCCGGACTTGCTTTCGTCGGGCAGGCCATTCGCGATGCGAACGATTCCATTCTTCAGGTGAATCTCGCCAAAATTGATGAGCAACCCGAGTCGCTTATCGCCGAGCCGAAGCTGCGTGAGCACTTGCTTCGAGTGAACTTTGGCGAGGCTTTCGAGCGATTTGAGTTCAACGATGACCTTGTCCTCCACCAACAGGTCGGCGCGAAAGCCTTCCTCGAAAACCAGTCCGTCGTAGTGAATCGGAATGGGAAGTTGACGCTCGACTTTCAATCCAGCCTTGCGCAACTCATGCGCGAGCAAAACCTCATAAACAGTTTCCAGCAAGCCCGGCCCGGTTTCCGTATGAACTTTGAATGCGGCATCGAGAATGGTCTTCGAGAGGGAGTTTTCATTCATAGAATGCAACCCTTGCGAAACCCAAACCCGGCATCAATCCCTTTCCCCTTTGCGCCCTTCGCGGACTTTGCGTGAGGCACCTATGTCTTTTCTCGAACTCAAAAACGTTTCCAAGAGTTTCGGCAGCGCGGCGGTGCTGCGCGACATCAACCTCTCCATTGGGAAGGGCGAGTTCGTGGCCATCGTCGGTTACTCGGGCGCGGGCAAGACGACCTTCATCTCGCTCATCGCCGGATTGCTCAAGCCGGACACCGGCTCCATCACGCTGAACGATTTAGAAATCACCTCGCCCGGCCCGGATCGCGGCATCGTGTTTCAGAATTACTCGTTGCTGCCGTGGCTCACGGTGTACGAGAACATTTACCTCGCCGTGGATCAGGTATTCCCCAACTGGGCGGCAGCCAAGAAGCAGCAGCAGACGGAGAAATTCATCGCCATGGTGAATCTAACGCCCGCGCGCGGGAAACGTCCGGTGGAACTTTCCGGTGGCATGAGGCAGCGCGTTTCCGTGGCCCGTGCGCTGGCCATGGACCCGCAGATTCTCCTGCTCGACGAACCGCTCTCCGCGCTCGACGCGCTTACGCGTGCCTCGTTGCAGGACGAAATCAGCCGCATCTGGAGCGAGAACCAGAAGACGGTGGTGCTGATCACGAACGATCCGGATGAAGGTATTCTGCTCGCCGACCGCGTGATTCCTCTGAGCGCTGGACCGGGGGCGACGCTGGGGCCGTCGATCACCATCGACCTTCCACGCCCACGCGACCGCAAGGCGATCAACCACGAACCGCGCTACAAGGAAATCCGCCGCGACATCATCGACTGGCTGCTCGCGTCGAAGGGCCAGCGCAAGGTCGCGCTGACCAAGAAGCTCGTGCTGCCGGACATCGAGCCGGAGGATTTGTCCGTGCCGCGCACGGTGTTCAACCGCCGACGGACGCCGCTGCGACGCAGCGAGTTGAAGCGTGAAACTGTCGAAGTCGAATGAGGCCTCACGCAAAGGCCGCGAAGGGCGCAAAGGTGGGACCGGTCGCGCTGCGACCGGCGTTCCGGATCGAAGCGCCTCGCAGCGCGAGGCTCGCCACCTTCGCATGGTTTCTCAACCCTTTGCGCCCTTCGCGACTTTTGCGTGAGGAACTTTTTTCATGAGCAGTTACGTCGAACTTTCCAACCTAACGAAGATTTACCAGACGCCGAAAGGCCCCGCGATCATCGTCAAGGATTTCAATCTCACGATCCAACAGGGCGAATTCATCACGCTCATCGGCCACTCCGGCTGCGGCAAATCGACGGTGCTCTCGATGCTCGCGGGGCTGAACGACATCACGGGCGGCGGCATCATTCTCGCCGGCAAGGAACTCGTGGGCGCGGGGCCGGATCGCGGCGTGGTGTTCCAGTCGCCGTGTTTGCTGCCGTGGTACACGGCGTTTGAAAACGTGATGCTCGGCGTCGAACAAGTTTTCTTCACCGCGAGCAAGGCTGAGCGCAAACAGATCGTGGAGTACTATCTCACCGTCGTCGGCCTCGGCGAAGCGATGGACAAGAAGCCCGGTGAACTTTCGCAAGGCATGCGCCAGCGCGTCGGCATTGCGCGCGCGTTCGCGCTCTCGCCGAAGATGCTGCTGCTCGACGAGCCGTTCGGCATGTTGGATTCGCTCACGCGCTTCGAGCTGCAACAGGTGCTCATCGAACTCTGGCGCAAGGACAAGAAGACCGCTCTCATGGTCACGCACGACGTGGACGAAGCGCTCTTCCTCTCCGACCACATCGTAATGATGACCAATGGTCCCGAGGCCGAAGTGGGCGATGTGCTGGAAGTGAAATTTCCTCGCCCGCGCGAGCGCAAGGCCGTGATGGAACATCCTGATTACTACAAGCTGCGCGAGCACTTGATCGAGTTTCTCGAAGTGCATGCGTATCGCGGTAAACCGCGTGGCGGACACGAACCGGCCACGCCCGCCGCGCCGAAACCGAAAGCACCGCGCGAGGCCGAGCCAGAGCCGGAGCCAGAACCAGCCGGTGCGCCATCGTGAGGCCATGACGAAACTGGAAATGAAGACGGCCGGTTTCGCGTGAGAACAATTTCCGACTGATAAAAATCAAATTGTGGTGAACAGCCACGGAGAGATTTTCTTTGACTCAGAACAACCAGAACTCAACGCACAACAAAATGATTATCCACAAACCCATCCTTCGATTGATCATCGGTGGCGCGCTGGCCCTGGCCCTCGGGGCCGCCGTTCACGCGCAGGAAAAACCCTACACGCAGCCCGGTCTCGCCTTCCCCGTGCCACCGCCACCGCCGCCGGACGCCAAGCCCGCCACGCCGCCGCCTGCCCCGGAGCCGAACCCGGTGGAAAAATTCTTCAATGGCAAAATCCCGGACGCGTTCGCGAAAGGAAAGTTCAGCCTGAACTCGCGCCTGCGTTACGAGTTCGTGGACCAGAGCACGTTCGACGAAACGGCCAACGCATTGACTGTACGGACGCGTTTCGGTTTCACCACCGCGCCCCTCTACGGTTTCCAGGGAATGATCGAGGGTGAGAACGTCACCGACCTGATACCGGACCATAATTACAATGCCGCTGGCGCGAACGGCATCACCGACCGTCCCGTCGTCGCGGACCCGGAGACGACGGAACTCAACCAGGCGTGGCTTGCCTACAGCTACACGAACTGGATCACGCTCAAGGGCGGACGCCAGCGCATCGCGCTCGACAACCACCGCTTCGTCGGTGACGTCGGCTGGCGGCAGAACATGCAGACCTACGACGCCGT
>JBBQYK010000029.1:0-20921 GCA_038208765.1 Verrucomicrobiota bacterium | reverse complement strand
GCCGAGATAGTCGTTGGAGGAAAAGTTCAGCAGCCCACGCCCGTCGAGTGTGACGCGCGCCCCCTGGGGAGAATCGACGCGGCGTAGTTCGCGCAACAGGCCCGCCTCGCGAATCGCGGCAAGGTCGTGCGTCAGGACGTCATCGAAATGGCTCACGCGCTTTTCGTGACATGGGAACCCGCGCGGGTCGAGCGAACAAGTGACGGAACGGTTCACCTGCACTTTAGCGACTCCGTTGACGCCACTCATTCAGCGAAGGACAGTCGCGTGCATGGCAAAGACATTGCAGGTGAGCCGCACGACGGGGAAGCTGGTCCCGGTGAAGCTGTCCTCCGCGAAATTGGCCGCCATACAGAAGGACTGTTCCACGCGGTTCAATCCCGATTTCATGCTGAAAAAAATGTCGAAGCGGGGCGTTACCCGCGAACGGCTGCAGCCGAAATAGTCGCAGTCCCCGTGGGCAGGGAACCTTTCTTCAAGAACGAACAATTCTTGTTTGACCACACCCCTCCCGCTACTTTGCCGCCATGCTGACTGGAACAATCGAAGCGCTTGGACACACCACCCGGGACGGGATGCTCAACCTCAGCGTGAACGTCGGCGTGGCGGATGCGGACGTGGCGGTGGTGGTGCATGTGAAGCCGCTGGCCGCGCCGGGGGAAGTGGATGCGAACGGCTGGCCCAAGGGATTCTTTGAACGCATCGCCGGATCGATGCCGGAACTGAGCCGCGCGCCCCAGGGTCAGTTTGAGCAACGCCTGGCCCTCGAATGATTTTCCTGCCGGACACGAACGCGTGCATCGGATTGCTGCGCCAGCGTCAGGCGAAGTTGATCGCCCGCTGGCAGTCGGTCAAAGCCAGCGACATGGCGCTGTGTTCCGTGGTTGTGTATGAATTGCGTCACGGTGCGGAGCGGAGTTCGAATCCGGCCACCGAACACGCCAAGATTGATGCCTTCCTCGCCCCGTTCACATCGTTGCCGTTCGATGACGCGAGCGCGCGAAAGTGCGCGGAAATCCGCGGTGAGTTGGAGCGCGCCGGCACCGTTATCGGGCCACACGATTTGCAAATCGCCGCCGTTGCCCTCCAGCACGGCCTGACTTTGGTGACCCACAACTCGCAGGAGTTCAGCCGCATCCCGGGTTTGCGTTGGGAAGATTGGGAGCAATGAGCAACAGCCTCCCGTTCAGATGGGAATAAAGATTCCGCAGGGTATGCTCGGAACGTCAGTCAGGTTTTCCCTGCGAGCGTAAATGCCGTTCGCGCCGCGCCCGCAAATTCAAGCCAAGCATCCAGCCGCCAATCCCGCAGAATAATCCGCCACCCCACACAGCTAGTGCGACAACAGGAAAGTTCTGTGCGGCTCCTGCCAAGTTGCCTGCGACATCGTCCCCAAACTCATTTCGTTTCGTGGGAAGCGACAGAACAATAAACATGGAAACAAGCGTAGCGGCGCGCAGACACCAACGAACCTCTCTCCAATCCGGGCCGCGAAGCGTGAAACTGATAAGCAGTGGCGCATACACGGGCAGAAAAAAGAGCGCCAGAAAGACCATGACAATAATGGCGGCTACTGCACCCATGTTGCGTGGTTCACCCCTTCAACCCCAGCCCGAGCACCTGCTGGCAGTACTTGATGCTGCGCTCGATCTCGGCCTTCTGCCCGAGTTGATTCGTCTCGTTGCGATCCTTGCCTTCGGGGTTCTTCACGGTGGTGAAGGGTTTACCCTTCTTGGCCAGGGCAACGAATTTCGCGAAGTCGGCCACGGGGATCGTGGAATACGGTTTCCAGAAGTCGTCCTTGAGATAAGGAAATGGTTTCGAGAATCCGGAAATGGTCTCGATGTGGACGGGCACGCCGGGGCAAAGCTCGGCGAAGCGGGCGAAGTATTTCTTCAGATCCATCTGGCCGTCGCCCATCGCGGTCCATTGCACTTTCGCGCCGTCCTCGTATTCCCACACGGCAGAGTCGCGGAGACTGGTGGTGATGGCGTAACGCCCGAGATTCTCCAAGCTTTGCAATGGGTCTTCGAGCGTCCAGCAGGCGTTGCCGGAATCCATGTTCGCGCCGACGTAGTCGCGGCCCGCGTCCTCGATTAGGCGGACAAGTTCGGTGGAGTGCAGGTCGCCGGCGTGGTTCTCGATGGCGACCTTCACGCCGGAATCAATGGCGAAGGTGCGCTGGCTCTTGAGGACTTTGACGGTGTCGGCGATGCGGGCGTTGATGCCGCCCTCGGTCTTGCGGTCGTCGGCGTTGCCGAGCACGACGCGGAAGACGTTGGAGCCGAGCGCCTTGGCCATGCGGATACCGAGGGCGAGGTGTTCCTCGGCGGAATTCCAGCGCGGGTCTTTGCGGTAGGACTTGGACGTGGGGCAGATGCTCCAGGAGCCGAGTTGAATCTGGAGTCCCTTGTCCGCGGCCATCTTGCGGAGGTCGCCGAGGTAGGCGTCGTCGGTTTTCTCGAAGGGGCCGAAGTCGGTGATGAACAGCGAGTCAGTCTTGAGTTGCGCGGCGTAGTCGATGAGTTGCGGGGCTTTCCACTTCATGTCGCGCACGGCGAAGTTGTCGAGGCCGAGCTTGATGCCGAGCTTCTTGGGCGCGGCGTCCTGCGCGAACGCGGCAGGAGCGAGCGCGGCGGTGGCGGCGACAGTGGAAACCGTCTTGAGAAAATCCCTGCGAGTCGTGTCTTGTGTGGTCATGGGCGCGGATGATTTGCGAAGCGGCATGGGGTTTCAATTCAATTGGTAGAGCCAAGTTCTGCTGGGCACGCGCCAGCGCGTGGCCGGTTGGCAACGGGCAGTCGGAGTCAGTTGCGGCGACAGGCCTGAGAACTTGCGTGTGGCTCCGTCGCCAGGAAGGTTTGCCAGTTGCAAACTGGCAGCACGTTACTTCTTCCCCAGCAGATGCTCGTCGAACCAGTCGGCGAAGACGGCCATGTCCTTGTCCATGCCAGCCCAGCCGTGGTCCGCGCCGGGCTTGACGATGATCTTCACGTTGTTGCCGAACTCCTTCGCGCGCTTCTCGAACACTTGCGCCTGGTAGATGGGCACCAACTTGTCCGCGTCGCCGTGGACGATAAGCATTGGGGGCTGGTTCGAGCGAATGTAGTTCAGTGGAGAAATGTCCTGACTGAGTTTCATGCGGCCCTCGGCGGTGTCGGAGCGCGGGCCGAAGGCGGGTTTGAACTTTTCCAGCGTGCCGATGCCCACGGCGTCATCACCCTGCGCGCCCCAGTTGAGGAAATCCGTGGGCGGATAGAAGCACGCGACGGCGGCCACGGCGCTGCTTTCGCGGTCGATGGGGTCTTTGGCGTCGGGCTTGCCCGGTCCGCCGCGCGTGCCGAGCGTGAGCGAGAGATGTCCGCCTGCGCTGCCGCCGCTCACGCCGAGCTTGTTCGGATCAACGCCAAATTTTTTCGCGTTCAAATGGATGTAACGCGACGCACGCTGCACGTCCTCAATGATTTCGGGGATGATGTAGCGCGGCTGCGAGCCATGCACCACGGCGAAGACGGTGTAGCCCCGGTCGAGCAGCGGTTGATAGAATTTCTGGTTGATCGCTTCCTTGCTGGAGAAGAACCCGCCGCTAACCATGAAGAACACGCCCGCGCCGTTTTTGTTTTCCGGCTCGAAGACATCCATGGTGAGCGCGGTGCCGAACTTGCGCCCGTAGATGAGATCCTCGGTGCGCTTGACCTCAGCGGCGGAGAGGCTGATGGCGAGGGCCAGCAGGGCGAGGAGCGTGGAGATGTGTTTCATGGGCGGACGTTAGACAAGCCGGGTGGTAGTGCGAAGGGGAAAATGGCCAGAGAGAACGCAGAGATTGGGCGGAGCGCCGATTTCCAAATCGGCGCGGTCCTCGACCCGCGGAAGACACGCCGATTTAGAAATCGGCGCTCCAAAAGCCCCGGAAATTGCGCTTGCGCCCCATCCGTTCCCGCCTAATCTCCACGCCGCCTGAGTCCGGCGTGTGCCGGTGCTCATTGAGGCTGAGAAAAAACAGTTAACGAACAACCGAACATTCAACCCTCCGTTGCCACGGATTGTGTTTGCTCGGCAATGGAGACAAAAGGCCCACCCGCCCCACGTCTCCCACAGGTTCAGTCAGGGAAAATAGTCAGTCATTATGCTCACAATGGAAGAAGCCATGAAGCAAAGCCCCTCGGGCTTCGCTACTGGCCAGATCGTCAAGGGTAGAATCATCGAAGTCCGCGCCAAGGAAGCCTTGGTGGACATCGGCTACAAATCGGAAGGTTCCATCAACGGCAACGAGTTCGAAGACATCAAGGCCGTGAAGGTCGGTGATGAAATCGACGTGCTCATCGAGCGCCTCGAAGACAAGGACGGCATGGTCGTCCTCTCGAAGGAGAAGGCCGAGTTCAAGAAGAACTGGGACCGCATCCTCCTCATCGCTGGCGAAGGCACGACCGTCACCGGCAAGGTCAAGAGCGCCATCAAGGGCGGACTCATCGTCAACATCGGTGTCGAGGCGTTCCTGCCCGCGTCGCAGATTGACATCATTCCGCCGAAAAATTTGGCCCCCTTCATCGGCAACACCTACGAGTTCAAGGTCGTGAAGATCAACGTGGACCGCCAGAACGTGGTTCTGTCGCGCCGCGAACTGATCGAAGCCGAACGTGGCGCCCGCCGTGCCGCGTTGCTCACCGACATGACCCCCGGCGACATCCGCAAGGGCGTGGTCAAGAACATCACCGACTTCGGCGCCTTCATCGACCTCAACGGTCTTGATGGTTTGCTGCACATCACGGACATGAGCTGGGGCCGCATCGGGCACCCGAGCGAAATCCTCAAGGTCGGCCAGGAACTCGACGTGGTCGTGCTCGACGTGAACCGCGAAAAGGAACGCGTCAGCCTCGGCCTCAAGCAGAAGCTCGCCAATCCTTGGGAAGCGATCGAAACCAAGTTCACCGTCGGCCAGAAGGTCAAAGGCAAGGTCGTCAACCTCGTGCCCTACGGCGCGTTTGTGGAACTCGAACCCGGCGTCGAAGGCCTCGTGCATGTCACCGAACTTTCGTGGACCAAGCGCATCGCCAAACCCTCGGACGTGCTCAAGCCCGGCCAGGAACTCGAAGCGGTCGTGCTCGGCATCAATCGCGAGGAGCAGAAAATCTCCCTCGGCATCCGCCAGCTCGAAACCAACCCGTGGGAAAAGGCGGCGGAGAAGTATCCGCCCGGCACGCGTGTCAAAGGCAAGATTCGCAACCTCACCAGCTACGGCGCGTTCCTCGAACTCGAGGAAGGCATTGACGGCATGATTCACGTCTCGGACATCTCCTGGACGCGCAAGATCAATCACCCCAGCGAAGTTCTGAAGAAGGGCGACGAAGTCGAGGCGCAAGTTCTCGAAGTGGACAAGACCAACCAGCGCATTGCGTTGGGCGTGAAGCAGATTGGCGAAGATCCGTGGTCGGCCATTGATAAATTCTACAAGGTCGGCGACCTCGTCACCGGCAAGGTCACCAAGCTCGCGAGCTTCGGCGCCTTTGTCGGCCTCGAACACGACATCGACGGCCTCGTGCACATCTCGCAGGTCAGCGAAGACCGCGTGGACAAGATCAAGAACGTGCTCAAGCCCGGCCAGGACGTGAGCGCGCGCGTGATCAAGATCGACAAGGCCGAACGCCGCATCGGTCTGTCCATCAAGGCCGCCAGCTACAGCGACGAGCAGCTCCGCGAAGAGCAGAAGATTCTCGACTCGCTCAAGCCCGGCGAAGACCTCGTCGCGCTCCAGCACGCGTTCGACGCGGCGGAAGTCACCGACGAGAAGCCCTAAGGCGATACTCGACCGAAGCAGAATTCACGAACCGGCGGACTCGCAAGAGTCCGCCGGTTTTTTCGTTCAGGTGATGGCCTCGCGCTGCGTGGCCATCCCCGTTCAAGGTGCAGGGCAGACGCATCTAAATTTGTCCTAAAATGTGGCTCCTTCATTCCTTTGCCATCCATTCCTCTGACTAAACTTCAGACTGACGGATTTAAGTCAGTGGAATGGATGGCAAGGGAATGGAGGCAACTCGGCTTCATCGCCTATTTTGATGCGTCTGCCCTGGTTCAAGGTGTGTTCCACGTTTGCATTGCGGACGGGAATGGAGTTCTGTTCCCGCCGATTGGTAACAACCCGGATGTTTCAAGAGGAGTAATCGTTATGCGTTTAATGTCACGAAAACTGGCCGCAGTCCTGGGGGCTTTGATGATCCTGAATTTCGCGCCGGGGCTGCGCGCCCAGCCCGTGGAAACTAACCTCGTCGGACTGAATGCCGCGTGGCGTTACAATCACGCGGACTGCCTGGATGCCGTCGGGTGGATGGCGACCAATTACAACGACACCATCGGAAACTGGCTTTCCGGGCCGGGCGGGTTCACCGGCGGCGAGACGCGCGTCGAGGCGCTGCTCGGCGTCACGACCACCACGCTGCCCGCGCCCAACGCGGTCGGGCGATCCGGACGGGCGATGTATTTCCGCACCACGTTTGCGCTCCCGTCCGCCGCCGTGTCGCTGGTGTTTTCAAACCGCATTGATGACAACGCGGCGTTCTACCTGAACGGCCAGTTGGTGCAGCGCCTTCGTCTCAATGCGAATCCCATCCTCTGCACGTCGTTTGGCGACATCAACCCGCACGCGAATAACGATGCGACGGCCTGGGATGTGTTCACGCTGACTCCGGCGCAACTCTCCGGCGTGCTGGTCGCCGGCACGAACACGCTGGCGGTCGAGGTGCATCAAAGTGGCGACATCAGTTCGGACATGGTGTTCGTCTGCGCGGTCACGGCCTCAATCGCCGACACCAATCCACCGCCCACATTGCGGATGCCGGCGGAGGTTCCGGCGTTTGGTTTCACCTTCGCGAACGCATTTCCCGGACTGGCCGGCATCTCCGGCCCTGTTGCGTTCGCCACGCCGGTCGGTGAAACCAACCGCCTCTTCGTACTCGAGCGCAGCGGACGGCTCGTGGTCATCACGAACCTCGCCGCGCCCACGCGCACAGTGGTGATGGATTTCGGCGCGGGCCGCGTCACCACCGGCGGCGAGAACGGTTTGCTCGGTCTCGCGCTGCATCCCGGCTTCAACACCAACGGCTACTTCTTCCTCTTCTACTCGACGACGGCCACAACGGCCGGCGCGATCAACACGCCGCACCAGCGCGTCTCGCGTTTTCAAATGTCCACGCCCGGCGGCAACAGCGCGCTGACGAACACCGAACTGCCTCTCATCACGCAAAACGACGAGGCCAGCAATCATAACGGCGGCGATCTGCATTTCGGCCCGGACGGCTACCTCTACATCAGCTACGGCGACGAGGGCGACCAGAACGACGCGCGCAACAACAGCCAGACCATCCGCAAAGACTTCTTCTCCGGCCTCCTTCGCATCGATGTGGACAAGCGCCCCGGCAACCTGAATCCGAATCCGCATCCCTCGCTCCAGGACGCCACGAATTATTTCGTGCCGGCGGACAATCCGTGGGTCAGCGCGAATCTCGTTGGCGAGTTGAATCCCGGCGGCGTGAAGCGCACCGAGTTCTACGCCGTGGGCCTGCGCAATCCATGGCGCTTCTCCTTCGACCCCGTCACCGGCTGGCTCTGGTGCGGCGATGTGGGCGGCGGCGCACGCGAGGAGGTGGACATCATTACCAGCGGCGGCAATTACGGCTGGGCCTTTCGCGAAGGTTTCACCACCGGCGTAAAGGCGAACACGGGCGGCGGAGTGGCGCTGAATCCCATTCGCGATTATCCCCACGGCAGCAGCGGCACCAACGTCGGCAACTCCATCACCGGCGGCCTCGTCTATCGCGGCACGCGCCTCCCGGAACTCACCGGCTGGTATGTGTACGCGGATTACACCGGGCCGGGCAACGTGTGGGCGATGTTTTACGACGGCACCACGGGAACGAATTCGCAGAACCGCTGGCTCTTTCAGGATCAAAACATCGTCGCGTTCGGGCGCGACCCGCGCAACGGCGACGTCCTCGCCGCCGATCTTGGCGACAGCCAGATCAAGCGCCTGACCTACGACACCAACGCGTCGCTCGGGCAGTTGCCGCCCACGCTCTTCGACACCGGCGCGTTCACCAATCTCACCTCGCTCTCGAACTCGACGCAGACGCTGACGCCTAACTCCGGCGTGAACGCCTACGACCTCAACGCCCCCTTCTGGTCCGACAACGCGCATAAGACGCGCTGGTTTTTCCCGCCGACCAACGGCACGAAAATCGGCTTCAGCCCCGAGGGCAACTGGTCGTTCCCGCCAGGCATGGCGTGGGTGAAACATTTTGATCTGCAACTCACCAATGGCGCGCCCGAGTCCACCCGCCGCCTCGAAACCCGCGTGCTCGTCCGCACCTCGAACAGCGTCTATGGCGTTACCTATCGCTGGGGCAACTCGCTGACCAACGCGACGCTCGTCGCCGAAGGCGGTCTCGACGAGGCGTTCGTGATCAACGACGGCGGCAACATCCGCACGCAGATCTGGCGCTACCCCTCGCGCAGCGATTGCAACGCCTGCCACACGGCGGGCGGCGGCTGGGGGCTGGGCTTCAACACAGCGCAGTTGAACCGCGACTTCGGTTACGCGGGCGGCACTTCCAATCAGATCGCGTTCATGAGTGCGGCGGGATTTTTCTCCAACGCGGTCACGGACGTGCATTCCCTCCGCGCGCTCGCGCCGGCCACGGATGAATCCTCCAGCCTCGAATGGCGCGTGCGCTCGTATCTCGCGGCCAATTGCGCCTCGTGCCATCTGCCCGGCGGCACCGCGCTCGGCAACTGGACGGCCGGACTCACCAACTCCACCGCGCTCGCGGGACTGATCCACGGTCCACTCGTCAACAACGGCGGCAACACCAACGCGCGCGTCATCACGCCCGGCTCGCTCACGAACTCCATGCTGCTCACGCGCCTCTCGACGCGTGGCCCCGGCCAGATGCCGCCCGTCGGCTCGACGGTTCTCGACGCGCAGTCCATTGCGCTGTTGAGCCGCTGGATCACCAATGACCTCGCAGGTGGCTGGACGAACACCATCGCGCCGCTGACCATCGCGCTTACGGCCACGAACGGCGGCACCGTGCAATTTATCCACCCGCCCAACCGCGCCGCGCGCGTCGAGACGGCCACCGATCTGGATTTTCCCATTCAATGGAGCTTCCTCAACGTGCCGGCGAACCGCCCGACGTATCCCGCGACCTCCAACGCGGTCAGCATTTCCGACGGCACGAACGCCGCGCAGAAATTCTACCGCGTGCGCCTGACGACGCCGTGATGTGCCCCCGGCGTCTCGCCGGGTGGAGCCTCAATGACGCCGGACGCTGCTCGTCAAAGGGTGGCACGTTTTGACTGGTGAGAACCGCTGCCCGGCGGGACGCCGGGGGCACGTTGAAAACCCCGCGCTCGTCATTCGTCATTCGACATTCGTAAATTCCCGGCGCATGGCGACTTTCTACGACACCCACGTCCACCTCGATTACCCGGACTTTCAGCCGGACTTCACGGACGTGCTGGCCCGCGCGCGCGCGGCCGGCCTCACGCGGATGATTTCCATCGGCACCAACTTCGAGAGCAGCCGCCGCGCGGTGGCGCTGGCGGAAAAGCATGAAGAGATTTTCGCCGTCGTCGGCTGGCATCCCTCCGACGCGCTCGACGCGCCGGACGACGTGCGCCCGACTTTGCGCGAACTCGCCGCGCATCCCAAAGTCGTCGCCATCGGCGAGACGGGACTCGATTACTACCGGATGCCCAGCGCCAAAGGCGGCACGGCGGAGGACGACGCCAATTACCAACGCAGGCAGGCGCACATTTTCCAGCAGCAACTCGAAGTCGCGGCGGAGTTGAAGTTGAACTGCGTTATCCACCAGCGCGGCGAAACGCTCGACGACACGCTCGCGCTCATGCAGCCCTTCGTCGGAAAGACGCGCGGCGTGTTCCACTGTTTCTCCGGCGACCTTGCCGCGCTCGCCCGCATCCGCGCGCTGGGTTCCCTCGTGAGCTTCACCGGCATTGTCACGTTCAAGAACGGCCAGAACGTGCGCGACGCCGTGGCGGCCACGCCGCTCGGAGAATTCATGCTCGAGACGGACTGCCCGTTCCTCGCGCCGATTCCTTATCGTGGCAAACGCTGCGAGCCGGCGTTTGTGAAGGAAATTGGGGACACGATTGCCCAGGTGAAAAATTGTTCACTCGAAGCACTCAGCCGCGCGACGTGTGACACGGCGCACGCCTTCTTTCCAAAGCTGCGCTGAAGCAAAGGAGCGCGGACCGCTGAGTCCGCGTGTTCATCCGCACTTTCAAACGAGGCCATTGGGTTGAATCACGATCACGCGGACTCGGCGGTTCGCGTTCCACGAACTCACCAAACCTGAATCGAGTCGGCGGCGAAAATCTTTTCCACCAAGGCGTCGTAGTCCGGCGTGGTGGCGGTGAGTTCTACTGTTTCAACCGAGGTTTCAGGCAACGAACGTTGCGCAGCGAGCACCGCGCGGGTCAGTTCGTCTTCTGGTCGTGTGAGGAGATGAAGATTGGTGCGCATTCAGAAACGGAGAACGTAGTTGGACGCAGCGGCAAGTTGCGCGAGTTGCGTGTCGTCAATTTCTTCAAACTTCAACGGCGACTCGCCGATCTCACTCAGCAGGGCCGCGCCGCGCTGCACGTAAATGGGCCGCCCAAATTCGCCCACGATGGGGAAGTAGCGCGAGAAATTGTCCTCGTCGATGAACTCATCCACGTATTCGCTCAACGCCAGCACCGCCGGACCGCGCAGATAAACGGTGATGTCCGCCTTCTTCCAAGTGCCGACACCCGCCGCGATGCGCACGGCCTCGGCGGGCTTGGCGCTGCTGCGAGGATCGCCAGTGATGATGATGAGCGCGGAGGGTCTCATGGCGCGGCGCGGAAAATCCAAAATCCAAAATCCAAATCCCAAACAAATTCCAAACCGCAAATTCCCAAGAAACGCGTTTCCAGTTTGGAAACATCCTCACGACCGAACCCCCCCTTGGAGCTTGGAGCTTGGAGCTTGTTTGGGATTTGGGATTTGGAATTTGGAATTTTCCTCACGCGTCCTCTTTCAGTTGAAACTCACAAACCTGTCCGTGCCCGCGATGATGTCGTTGACCACGGTCAGCCCGGCGAAGGTCGCGTGATCGGTGAGGGCCAGGTGGCGTTTGTGCGCGCCGTAGGCACAGGCGTAGAGGTTCAGTCCATCGGCCTTGAGTTGTTGCAAATCAGGATCGGCCACGCCCATGACGGCTTCGTCAATGCAGTATAGATAGACATTCACGCCGCGCCGCATGGCCGCTTCGGCCACACGCAGGCCGTGACGAAACCCGGGCTGATCCGGTCCGCAGGCGATGAGCACGCCGAGTTTTTTGCCGCGCAATTCCAAGGCGCGCACCGTAAAGGCGGGCGCGGAGAAGTGTCAACGAACGGAAGGAGCGTGCTTCAACTGTCCAGCAACGTCCGAACATTGCGGGCCAGTTCGGAGGGGCGATACGGCTTGGCCATGAATTGATCCACCGTGCCGGGAGATTCCACGAGCACATCCGGGCCGGCGGTGCCGCTGACCATGAGGATTTTCAAACCGGGACAGGCGGACTTGCACTTCGCGCCCAGTTCCAGCCCCGTCATCGAACCCATGCAGAAATCGGTGAGCAGCAACGAAGGCTTGCGAGGCTCGAGGGCGAAGGACGCGAACGCTTCCTCGGGGTTTTGAAATTTCTTTAGTTCATAGCCGCCCGCCAGCAGCGAGACTTCGGCGAGATCAAGCAGATCCTGCTCATCATCCACCACGTAGATGAGGCGCTCGTCCCGCGCAGGCGTTGTTGCGGAATCGGCCATGTCTTATTGAGGCCGACGTTAGAACCGGTGTGGCTGCTTCGCAAGTGACGGCCGGCCCGGCGGCTACGCCGCGACAGGCCGGGGATTCACGGAGCCACGCCCGCAATTTCACTTCATCAACTGCGTGCGAACCTTGATCGCGATGTCGATGAACGCGCGGCCCGGCGCGGAATCAGGGCTGGTCACGACGACCGGTTGGCCTGCATCACCGCCTTCGCGAATCTGAATGTAGATCGGGACTTCGCCGAGGAACGGCGCGTTCTGCCGCGCGGCCTCGGCCTTGCCGCCGCCGTGGCCGAAGAGCTCGATGCGGTCGCCGGTCGGCGTGATGTAGTAGCTCATGTTCTCCACGAGGCCGAGGATCGGGACATTGACCTTGTTAAACATGCCGATGCCTTTGCGCACAACACCGAGCGACGCTTCCTGCGGCGTGGTGATAATGACGCCGCCATCGAGCGGCACGGTCTGACAAAGGGAAAGTTGCGCGTCGCCGGTGCCGGGCGGGAGATCCACGAGCAGGTAATCGAGTTCGCCCCAGTCCACCGAGTGAATGAACTGCTGGATGGTCTTCATGATCATCGGGCCGCGCCAGATGACGGGCTGATCGCCGTCGAGCAGGAAGCCCATGCTCATGAGCTTCACGCCAAAATTTTGCGGCGGCACGAGCTTCTCATCCGCGCTAATCGTGGGGCGTTTGTTGATGCCCATCATCAGCGGAATGCTCGGCCCGTAGATGTCGCAATCGAGCAGGCCCACGCGCTCGCCGAGTTGTTGGAGCGCGCACGCGAGGTTCACGGAGCAGGTGGACTTGCCCACGCCGCCCTTGCCGCTGGCGATGGCGACGATGCGTTTGATGTTCGGCAGCTTGTTTGGCTGCGCCGTGCCGCCCGCAGGTTGTCCGCCGACGGGAGCCGCAGGCTGATTCACCTGCACGGACACCATCTGCACGCCGGCCAGTCCGCGCAACACGGCTTCGGCGTCCGCTTTGATTTTCGCCGCCGCCTCGTTGTTCGGTGCTGTGAGTTGAATCGTGACACTGACCGCGCCGTTGTTGGCAGCGACGTGCTTCACAATCCCGAACGACACGATGTCGCGCGAGTAGCCGGGGTATTTGACGGCCTTGAGCGCGTCGGTGATTTGCTGTTCTGAAATCATAATTCTTCCAACAACTGTTCCACAGTGATGTTCGCCTGCTTGAGAATTGATTGTAGCGTCTTCGGCTTCAATGCCTGGTGCATCGGCACGCAGGGATGCAATCCGTCTTTGGTGTAGTGGCCATGCGAACCAGTTTGCCTCACGAACTGAAAACCAAGCCGCTTCAAAGCACGGCCCACTTCATCACCAGAGAGGTCACGCGGGAGCTTCACGCGGAGGCATCGGCCAGCACCGGATCGTGGACGAAGTGCAGGCGAATGGGCCAGCCGAGATGCTCGTCGCCCTCGTCGAACCGGCACTTCACGAGGTCACGAATCATCGCCACGAGTTCCTCCAGCGTATCACCCTGAGTCGCCATCTCCGGCTCGTGGCAGACGGCGGTGAATGCGCCGTCCTCTTGTTCGATCACGAAGGCCAGTTCCTTCTTCATGCCGGGAGTTTGATTCGCCCAACGATGGAGGTCAATGCGCCGCCTTGCCGGACACCGCCGCCGCGTGCTCGCTGAAGGATTTGCCGCGGCCTGTCGGTGTGATGCACGAGTCAATGACGCCGCGCTGGAACTCGTCCCACATGGGCGACATGTTGCGGAGCTTATCCACGATCTTCGCGAACGTCTCGACGACGTAATCCATGTCCTCCTCGGTGTTTTCCTGGCCCAGCGAGATGATGATGTTGCCCTGGGCCAGCGCGTGATCGAGTCCGATGGCGGCGAGGACATGGGAAATTTTCAACGACTTGCTCACACAGCTTGAACCGCTGGCCACCGCAATGCCGTTCATGTCGCAGAGCAGCAACTGGCCTTCGCCTTCGATGAACTCGGTGCTGATGTTCAGGTTGGTGGAGACGCGCAGCGGCCCTGGCTCCGGGCCGTTGAACTTGATGTAGGTGATCTTCGACTTCAGCCCTTCGTAGAGCCGCTTCTGCAACTTCGCCGTGTGCGCAATGCGCTCCGCCATTTCGCGCAGCGCAATTTCCGCCGCGAGTCCGCCGCCGACGATGGCTGGGACGTTCTCTGTGCCCGCGCGACGTCCTCCTTCCTGCACGCCGCCGTGAATGATGCTCACGAGCCGCGCCTTGCGGTTGCGGTAGAGCACGCCCACGCCCTTCGGTCCGTAGAAACGATGCGGCGAGAAGGACAACAGGTTTACGCCCATCGCCTGCACGTCAATCGGCAGCCAGCCTGCGCTCGCCTCGGCATCGACGTAGAAAGCGATGCCGCGCTCGCCGGCGATTTTTCCGATCTCGCGAATCGGCGCGATGGTTCCGATGTCGTGGTTCACATGATGCACCGCGATGAGCGTCGTCTTGTCGGTGAGGGCCGCGCGCACGTCCTCGGGGTTGATGACGCCTTCCTTGTCCACCTTTACGCGTGTGCAGGTGAAGCCCTGCTTTTCGAGAAACTCAATCGAGTTGATCACCGCCGGATGCTCCGTCTCGCACACGACGAGATGCGTGCCCTTGCGCTGGTTCGCGTAAGCCACGCCCTTGATGGCGAGGTTCGACGCCTCGGTGCCATCCGAGGTGAAGATGATGTCGTCCGGCGACTCGGCATTGATGAGCGCGGCGTATTGCGAGCGCGCCTTGGCCAGGGCATCGCGCACGCGCAGCCCGTGCTGGTGCAGCGACGACGGATTGCCGAACGCCTCGGTGAAGAACGGCTTCATGGCATCGAACACTTCCGGCAGAACCGGCGTGCTCGCCTGATGGTCGAGATAAACTTGGCGCATAAAATTGTTTCGAGTTCCGCGTTTTAAGTTTCGGGTTGAGCCGGTCAGGCCGCGACCTGTGTCCGTGGCCCGGGCCGCAGCCTGAAAGGCTGCCAGAAATTAGCCGGGGGTTGAGCACCGCGACACCCCCGGAACCGGGTTCCCAAATCTGATTGCACCCCGGCGGGGTGCCAGAAGCGCGGCTCGTGTCTTTGTTTCATCGTGATCTTCTGCGACCCCTCCGGGGTCGTGTTCCATTCTGGCATCGATCCGGGGGTGTCGTCGCTGCGCTCCTCAACCCCCGGCTAATTTCTGTCAGCCTTCCGGGCTGCGCTTCAAGTTCGCGAATCACTCACAGAGTCATGGGGTCGCTTCTTGAGTTCTCACTTGGACTGTTCATCGCGCAACATCATCGGCTCTCCAACCGGACGCCGCCATGCCGCTTCGTGTTCCGGCCAGCCGTGCAGCGTCGCGGGATCGAAGTCCGCGCCGTTGGGCCAGACGAGTGTGTGAACTTCTGGATCAAGCCGCACTTGCGAAAAGAAATCCGGGTTGAGCAGCGGCTCGTAGAGTTCGCCCCACAAGATCGGTTTGAAATCGATCACCCGGCTCAGTCCGTCCTCAAACTCAACGCGAAGTTGGTGAGGGCCGGTTTGCTTGAAGCCACGGACTTTGTGAATCGGGTGGTTCATGTTCATTGCAGTGGAGCGATGCGACCCGCGGGCCGACGCTCGATCAAACGGTTCCAGTCCGCCAAAAGTTCGTCCTGGTGGAGTTCGGCCCACGCTTCGACCAACCTGCTCTGCCTTTGGGGCAGGGAACCGGCCAGCAGGGACACGCCTTCAATCGCGAACACTCCGACATGCTCGCCGTAGTAAGCATGAAAGTGCGGCGTGTGATGGCGCTCTGACGGTTCGACGAACATGCGAATGATGATTCCGTAGAATCGCGACAACTCAGGCATTCGAGCCGCGATTGTCGCACTGGAACGACTTAGCTCAAGCCGGAACTGCCTCGGCCCGCTTCGCCAGTTCCGGATGCTTCTTCATGTAATCCTCCAGCGCGGCCTTGAGGGCTTCTTCCGCGAGCACGGAGCAGTGAATCTTCACCGGCGGCAAACCGCCGAGCGCGTCCACGACTTCCTGGTTCGAGAAGTTCATCACTTCGTCGATGGTGCGGCCCTTGATCAGTTCCGTGGCCATGCTGGAGCTGGCGATGGCCGAGCCGCAGCCGAAGGTCTTGAAGCGCGCGTCCTCAATCTTGCCGTCCTTGATCTTGAGGCTGATTTTCATGATGTCGCCGCAGGCCGCCGCGCCGACTTCGCCCACGCCGTCGGCGTCCTTGATGTCGCCCATGTTGCGCGGGTTCATGAAGTGGTCCATGACCGTCTGGTTGTAGAGTGTGTAAGTTTCGCTCATAAGAGTTTTCAGTTTTTAAGTTCGAGTTTCTTTCCGCCCCGCGCGCCGCTGCGACGATGCGAATCGCCGACCGGCACATGGGTTTTCATCAAATCCGCCAAAGTCGTGCGCGAGAAAACATCCTTCACCTGATCCTGCGCCTGCTCAAACAAACCGCAGAGCGCGCAACCGCCGTGGTGCTCGCACTTCGGCTCGTCGGGATCGAGGCAGCGCTGGAAGGCGATCCTGCCCTCGATGGCTTCGATCACATGCAACACCGTGATTTCCTTCGCCGGTTTCAAAAGCGTGAAACCGCCGCCGCTGCCGCGATTGGACTTCACCAGCCCGCCCTTCACGAGCGACTGGAAAATCTTCGCCGCGAAACTCTTCGGGATCTTCTCCTCGCGGCTGACCTCGTCGATCATCACCACCGAGGCAGCAGGCCGCCTGGCCAGGCACATCAGGCCCAGCACGGCGTACTCTCCTGCGCGTGTGATTTGCATCGTTGGTTTGAACCGGACGGGTTTTGTCCGATTCACGAGGCCAATCTAAGAATGGGTCTGCGGGGTGTCAACCTGGGATTCGGATTAAGCAAGGCCGACGCGCCTGAACAGGCCGCGAACCTGCCGCATCGCTCAAAGTTTCGGCGGCACGCCCATGTGAACGAACTCGTCGCGACTCAGGATACGATCCTTGTTCGCGTCGAAAAGCTCGAAGCGTTTCGGGGCTTCACCGGGGTCAGGCTGGTTGCCGAGGAATTCGGCGCGCGTCAACTGGCCGTCGCGGTCCGCGTCCTTCTTCTCGAAAAGCGCGGTGCGATCCTGCTGCTGCTTCGCGGCCATGGACTTCACCTGCTTGAGTTGCGGTTTAGCCTCGGGCAGCTTCGCCAGCAGGGCGCGCAGGCGCGCCACCACGTCCGGTTGCGCCGAGGCGAGGTTCTTCGTTTCCAACGGGTCGGTTTCGTAATCGTAAAGTTCAAGGTCGGCGGAGTCGGCGGCGGCACCGGGGATTTTCCATTCCACCAAACGGTGGCGCGCGGTGCGAACGGCCCGGCCGATGCGCTCGCCGCGCGGATAGACGTGAAAGACGTAATTCTTCGTGCCGAGATTTGGATCGCGCAGCGCGGGGACAAAGCTCCTGCCCTCGAGGCCTTGCGGCACGGACGGCGCTGGAAGACCGGCGAGTTCGGCGAGAGTCGGATAAATGTCCACCGTCTCGACCAGCGCGTTGGTGGCGCGCGTGCCGGGTTTGGTCACGCCGGGCGCGGACACGATGAGCGGAATGCGCGCGGCCTGCTCGTAGTTGGAATGCTTGCACCACATGCCGTGGTCGCCGAGATGGAAGCCGTGATCGCCCCAGAGCACGATGATGGTGTTGGTCGCGAGACTGAGCCGGTCGAGTTCATCCAGCACACGACCGAGTTGCGCATCCATGTAACTGATCGCCGCGTGATAGCCGTGGATGAGCGCGCGGGCCTGTTCGTCCGTCACCGGGCCGTTGGTCGGCATGTCGCTGTATTGGCGAAGCTCGCCCCAAGTGGTCGGCGCGTATTTCGGCGCGCCTTCCGGCGGGGTGCGCAACGACGGCACGGTGAACGATGCGCGTTCGTAGAGGTCCCAATACTTCTTCGGCGCGCAGAACGGCAGATGCGGCTTGAGAAATCCCACGGCCAAAAAAAATGGTTCGTTCGGCTTCGCTTTCGCGCCTTGCAGACGGCGAATGGCTTCATCGGCGATCTTGCCGTCGGGATACTCGTTGTCCGCCACTGGGGCGGATTCGTAGGCGGCACCGCGCGGCAGCTTGTCCGCTCTCTGGTTGGCGAACAGCGCCTCCTCACGGGTCAGCGACTGATTCGCGCGGCTCTCCGGCAGCATGTAGGCAATCGACTTCGCCTGAAAGTGCGGCACGCTCCACGACGCCGGGTCTTCGTGATTGCCGTGGCCGACGTGAAAGATTTTCCCCAGCGCCTCGGCTCGATAACCGTGCTTCATGAAATACTGCGACATGGTGACGGCATTGGACGAGGCGCGGCGGAAGTTCGTCCCGAGATCGTAAATGCCGAGCGTCGTGGGGCGCACCCCGGTCATCAGCGCGTTGCGCGACGGCGCGCACACCGCCTGGTTGCAATACGCGCGCTCGAACACCACCCCGCGCGCCGCGAGCCGGTCCATGTTCGGCGACTTGACCACCTTGTCTCCGTAGCAGCCGAGCACGGGCTTCAAGTCATCCACGGCGATAAACAATACGTTTGGTTTCGGCGCGGCGGCGACAACGAAGCCAGAGCCAGCAACCAAGAGCAGCAGAGCGACGAGGTGATAAAGTTTCATGCGATGGGATCACGATGGCGGGCAGGCGCTCGCGGTCAAGGTGGAAGACCAGCCCGAACCGCGATGCGGGCCGCTATTGGGACCGGGCCAGTTCCTCCAGCATTTTCACCGCCTCGTCGGCCACGCGCTCACCGGTGCCGGGTTCGGCGTAGCTGTGCAGGCCGGTCCAGGTCTGGTAGCCGCCGAGGCGGTGGCCTTCACGGTCGGGGAGGTAGCCGATCCAGTCGTTGGCCAGTTCGGCGATGAAGGTGTTCGGGAAGGGCGAGCGGCGTTTGATGTCGAGGCCGAGGGCGGTGAAATACTCAGCGGGAACGCCCACGATGGCCACGTCGCCGATGAGCAGGACTTGGAGCCAGGTCGTGCGCTGCTCGCCCTGCTGCGGCTGCAACTCGCGTCGGGCCGTGGCGAAAATTTCTCCGATGCGCGCGGCGGAACTCTTCGCGTAGGCGGCGGTGTAGCGATCCACCTTCGCGGCTTCCACTGTTTCGTTGAACTCGCGCACGCGATAGGTGAACGGGCGCTTGATCGCCGCGACGCGCGTGACGGGACGCGGCTCGGCACCGGCGCGAGCGTCGAGCACGGCACGCTTCAGCCGCTCGATGGCGACCGGCACCGGCACACCCCGAACGTTGTGCGTGGAACCGGACGCACCTTCGAGAAAGCTCACCACGCCGCCCAGTTCGCGCTCCAGCTCTTGCGCGGCTAATCCGTAGAAGCTCGCCGAGCGCACGTCGCGTCCGCTGCGCGTGCCGATGGTGTGCGTCGAGTGATTGTAAATGAGCGCCAGCGTCCGACCGTCGGGCGCGCGGAAGTCGAGCACGGGCAGTTGCGGATCGAACGGCCCGGTCGGCTGCACGAGATCGCCGGCCTCGCCCATCGGGTTGAGCCACGAGACGTTGCCGTCGCGCAGGAGCAGGCGGCTGTTCGCGCCCACGGTGCGCTCCTCGCCGAGCTTGAAGAAGAACGAAGCATCCGCGAGCCGCGCGTTGGCATCCTGCACGGACTTCACGATGGCGTGCCGCACGGCCTCGGCAAACTTCGCCGACCAGCCGAAGGCATGGGCCGGCGCGGTACCGGGCGCGTGATGCGTGTGCGTCGCGTTCACGAGCAGATGCGAGGCGGGAATGCCGGTGGTGCGTTCGATTTCCGCCGCCGCCGCGTCCACGATGGCGCGCGTGACCCACAGCACATCGCACGCGACAATGGCAACCTTGCCCGCGCCGGGCTTCTCGACGACCACGGCGACCGCGCGCAACTCGCCCTCCTGCTCCTTGGTGAAACGATTCTCCAGGTAGCCGGCCAGGGGCATCAAGTCGTCGGAGGGCAAACTCGCAGCCGCTGCCCCGACGCGAACATCGGTGGAACCCTTCTCACTGGCTCGTGGTTTCGCCTCGCCGGAGCGGAGGAATTGAATCAGGTCCGCCATGTCCTGAGGACTCAGTCCGGCTTCCAGTCCCTCGGGCATAAGCGACACGTTCGCGCCCCGGAGTTCGGCGATGTCGGTGCGCAACACCACGCGCGTGGTGGCGTCGGCGAGCTTGAAGGTGATGCTGTTCCCCGTCTCGGCGGCGATAAGTCCGTAAAGCTCGGTGCCGTCCGCGAGGCGGCAATGATAGGCGTGGAACCCGGGCTGCACATCGGCGCTCGGATCGAGAATGTTCGCGAGTAGCTTCTCGGGCGGATGTCCCGCCACGGAGCGCAAGTCCGGCCCGACTTCGTTCCCGACCGCGCCGCGCTTGTGACAAGTGATGCACAGCTTGGTGAAGACAGCTTCTCCGCGAGTCGCGTTGCCAGTGAGTTTGAGCGCGGGCTGGAACTGCTCGATGACCTTCGCGCGGCTTGAAGCGGCTGCGGTGTTGAACACCTTGCCGGCCAGATCGCGAACGCGGGGCGACGAGTGCTTGAGCAATTGACTGCGCCGCGTCGCATCGAACGTGGGCGTTCCATCCTTCTGCGCGTGTTCGAGCAGCGCGAACGTCCACGGCTCACGCGAGAACAAAGCGTCGAGCGCGGAGAGGCGCGTCTCTGGCGAGAACGATGGCCAGCCCGAAAGCAACGTGCCGGGAATTGATGCATCCGACGTCATGGCCATGGCGCTGATGGCAGCGCGCTGAAGTTCGGTGGGTTGGCGCGGGGCGAGCCAGCCCGAGAGCATCGTGAGTGTGTCGGCCCGGCGTGACGGCGACTTCGCGAGCAAAGTGGCGGCGGCGGCGCGGGCGGTGACGGGTTGGGCTTCCTCCGCGGCCATTTTCTTCGCGGCGTTGAAAAGCGATTCGGCAACGGCGAGTTGTCTGGCGAGTGCGTCCTCGCCCACGGCAAGTGCAGCGAGCGTTGTCTTCCGGCGCGCGAGTGTGTCGAGGAACTGGCTGAACATCGTCATCTGCGCGGCGGTGAACGTGACCTCGTTCGCCGTGAGCGCCGGTGACAGCAACGCGGCGAGGGCGTCGCGCTCCTTCATGCCCAGGGTGAGATTCACGAGCGGCTCGGAGAGC
>JBBQYK010000028.1:0-20934 GCA_038208765.1 Verrucomicrobiota bacterium | reverse complement strand
GTTGAAGGCCATCGCAATGATTTCGATGCGGTCCGCGCAACTCGGATCAACGAGTAGAGCCGAAGCAATGTCTGTCGCCGCGCCCAGCGCCAGCACCGCCAAACGATTGCTCGCTGTGAAGCCGCGCGATTGTTCGAGCAGAAAAGTCACGCCTGAGTTTGTCCAGGATGCCGTCTTTGATTTCAGTGGAACGCTCGCTCCCGCAAACACCGGCGGGCGCGTCCGCATTGGTATATTTTGCAACACCGTTCGCGCGTGCCGCGCCGCAGTGCCCGCGGCTGGTGCCGCTAGTGAAGGCGCATGCGTCGTGATGATTCCCCGCACGTCCAACTCCGGCGCCAGCACTGCCTGCGCAATCGTCCACTCGTCGTCCATGTCCGCACCCGTGTCGCTTGTAATCACGACCGCGCGTCGCAAATCGCCGGGGCGAGCGCGCTCTCCCGCAAATAAGCCAGGGCCAAGCAAAAGGAACGCGCCCAGGGTGCAAACGAGAAACTTGAGCGTTTGAGCGGGCTTCATGTTCGAGCAGCTCATTGGTCGGGACTCCCTGGAAGTTTGGCCGTGCTTTCAGTCGCCCAGGCACGAGGTGGAACCTTGAGCGCGTGCTGGTCCGAGAACTTCACGATTCGTGGGGTGGAACCGAAGTTGTAAGCGGTGTAACTGCGCGTTGGGCCGTTCTGGAAGACCGCGTAAATCGGTGAATCCGCCGTCACGCTGCGTTCGGGGCGGCCCAGTGATTGGAGACTGCCAATCCAGTGCGCGACATTGGCGCGCGTGTTGCCGTCTTCGATCTTCTGCTGCGGGTCAGCCATCGCGAAGAGCCGGGCCGCATCAGCCGGGTTGTTCAGCGCGCGATACATCCAGGTCACGTCCGGCCAGTTCTTGAATTGATCGCTGCCGAACTCACTGACCAGCGCGCGATAGTTCTTCTCGACGTAATCCGGATACAAACCGAGATAGAGCGAGCCGCCATGCAGGGGAAGGAAATTGATGCCATGCACCATCTGCGGATCAGCCGAGAACCACGTGGCATTGGCGCCTTTGCCGCCCCAGGCCATCGTCGTGACGGAGGCGGGATAATTCGTGGGAAAATTGTCGCCATGCACGTTGAACCAATATTCGTGGATGGCGTTCATCTCGGTCGTGAACAGGTAAATGCCGAAGTCACGCAGTTCCTTATCCCCCGTGGCTTCGGCGAAGAGAATCATGCCGCACCACGCGTTCATTGCTTCCGAGGACGACTCGTTGTTGTTGCCGTCCGCGAAACGTGCGTGGCCGCTGGCCCACGAGTGTCCGGCGTAGGGATCGAAACAGCGGAGGAAGGGAAACATCGGGTCATCACGCTGCGGACTAACCATGTCGCGCACGAGCAGCTTTACCAACGCGCCATAGCGCTGGGCGCCGCCCCAACCTGGATCGTGCCGCGCGATCTCCGCGGCGGCTTTGATGAAGTAGCCGTAATGAAAATGATGATCGTTTAACTCCGTGTCCGAGCCGTAGCTGGCGGGATAACCGATGAGCGTGCCGACGCGTTCGTCGTAGGCGAAAAGGCCTTTGGCTTTCGGTTGGCCATTCGTGGCGGTGGCCGTGAACCAGCTCTCGACCGCCGCCCGCAATGGCGCCCGGAGCGCTTGGGAACGCGCGGTCAATCCATGCGCTTCGGCGATCGGAATGGCGGTGGCGAGCTTCCCAAGTTGCTTGCCGGCCCAATAAGTGTCGCCGTTCACGTTCACAGGCTTGGCGAAGTCGGACTGGAGTAATGCATCAATCTTCGTCGAATCCATGCCGGCTGTCTTGGGCAGCGCGGGGAGCACTCCAGGAAACTTCATCTCGGTCGTGAACTCGCTTCCGGCCGCCAGCTTCATCACGCCACGAACCGAGTTGTAACTGAGTGGCAACAGCACGTTCGAAGTGTTGCGCCATTGATGCGGGTAGAGGGCAAAGAGCGTCCCCGCCTCTGTCCCTTCGCGGGCTTCCGTCGTGAATTGATAGCGCGTCGTCAGCGTGGCCGTGGGTTGGTCGTACCTCCACGAGACGCGCGTGTCGGTAATGTGTGCGTGCGCATGACGTCCGAAGAGCGCCAGCGTTTCCGGCTTGTTGTCGGGCAAAGCGGCCACGGAAAAATACTTCGCGTCGTCACACGTCAGGACGTTGCTGCCGCGCCACTTCGCGCTGGTGGGTGCAAACAAACCGTAGTGGCGGCCATTGACCGTGATTCCCAGCGTGGCGGAATTGGCACCGGACCAGACGCTCGGCGCTTTTGCGAACACGACCCGCGGCGCGCCGCCTTCACATGTGCCGTAAACGAACGGCGAGCCGTGTCCGTAGGACAGGCGCAGCCCCGATGCACCATCGCGGAACTGCACGGTGACGAACCAATCGCTTGCGCCATCCACTTCAAAATCCTTGAACAGCGCTGCCGCGGAATGGGCGATGATGAAGTCATTGGTGCCGCCGGGCATGGCTCCGAAGATCCCGGCCTTGTTGGCGGTGATGTTCGCCGGATACGCCACGCGCAAGCCGCTCCGCTCCACCTTCACGGCCAGCGGATGAGGAAAGTGCGCGAACGTGTTGCTGCTCCAAAGCAACGAACTCCACCAGTCATTCGAAGGAACCTTTGCGCGGAGGTTTGGCCCGCGATGGAAAAGAGCGGGCGGCCCTTTGGCGCCCTCGGGACGTTGCTTCGTGTAGCTGCCCTCGCCGATCCGAACAATGGGCGAGTCCGCGGCACCGCTTGCGGCGCTGACACCAAGCGCAACAGACCACGTCCATCCCAAGAGCAAAACACATTTGGGTTTCACACGCGGACTCTTTCAAATGGACCAAATGCAGCCAACCACCAAACGCGCCGCGACGACGATTCAGCCCGGAACATTTGCAGGCACTGTTCAAAGCTGGTTCGTTAGCACCAACGGTGACATCGTTCCGCGCGTGAAGATTCAAACACCGACCATCAAATTATGAGCGCCGAACCAATCCTCGTGGCCAAAGCCGCGCACGCAATTTTTCTGCTTCCGCAGATGGCCAATCGCCACGGACTGATCGCGGGCGCAACCGGCACGGGCAAAACCGTCACGCTGCAAGTCCTCGCGGAAAATTTCAGCCTGCTCGGCGTACCCGTATTCATGGCAGACGTGAAGGGCGACCTCGCCGGCATCAGCCAGGCTGGCTCGCCCACGCCCAAAGTGCAGGAACGCATCCGGCAACTGAAGCTTGATGGCTTCACCTTCGGCGGCTGTCCGGTGACATTCTGGGACGTCTTCGGTGAGAGCGGGCATCCCGTGCGGGCGACCGTTTCCGAGATGGGGCCGCTGCTCCTGTCACGGCTGCTGACGCTGAATGAAACTCAGGCGGGCGTCTTGAACCTCGTCTTCCGCATCGCAGACACGCAAGGGATGCTGTTGCTCGACCTGAAAGATTTGCGCGCGATGCTGCAGTTCGTGGGCGAGAACGCGTCGCAGTTCACCACCGAATACGGCAACGTCTCCGCAGCCAGCATCGGTGCAATTCAGCGCAACCTTCTCACGCTCGAACAGCAGGGTGCGGAGAAATTCTTCGCGGAGCCCGCGCTGAATTTAGATGACCTGATGCAGACGGATTCACAAGGGCGCGGCGTCATCAACATTCTCAGCGCGGACAAGCTCATGCAGGCTCCGCAAATTTACGCCACGTTCTTGCTGTGGCTGCTTTCGGAGCTTTTCGAACGCCTGCCGGAAGTCGGCGATCTACCCAAGCCCAAGCTCGTGTTCTTTTTCGATGAGGCGCATCTTCTCTTCGACGACATCGCGCCCGTGGTGCTGGAAAAGATTGAGCAGGTAGTGCGGTTGATTCGCTCGAAGGGCGTTGGCGTTTATTTCATCACGCAAAACCCGCGCGATATTCCCGATGACATTCTGGGCCAGCTCGGAAATCGCGTGCAGCACGCCTTGCGCGCTTTCACCCCGCGCGATCAGCAGGCCGTAAAATCCGCTGCTGATACATTCCGACCCAACCCGAAGTTGAACGCCGCCGCGGTACTCACCGAACTCGCGGTCGGCGAAGCGCTGGTATCCTTTCTCGATGAGAAAGGGCAACCGGGCATCGTGGAACGCGCCTTCATTCTTCCGCCACACAGTCAGATTGGCCCAATCAAACCTGAACAACGACGGCAACTGATTGAATCTTCCCTCGTCTTCGGAGCGTACGAAAAAATTGTGGACCGCGAGTCCGCCTACGAACGGCTCAAAGGCGCCGTGGTCCAGGCGCAATCCGCGCCGGGGCAGCAAAGTCCCGACGGTGGATTTTTCGGCAGACTCTTCGGCGGGGGCGACTCCCCGGCCCCGATGATGACCGGCCGCCCTCGCGGACGCGTGCCCGACAGTCTCGCTGAAACGATGGCGAAGAGCGCGGTGCGAACGATAGGCAGCACAGTAGGGCGCGAAATCATTCGCGGAATAATGGGATCGATCTTCGGCCGTGGAGGAAGGCGACGATGAATTAGGGAGGCCGTTCTCAGGCATCACCAGACAACGCTCCATCACGCGCATTACACTTAATCGCCGCCAGAACCTTCGCCACCACGTTCTACGCGCCCGGAGATTGACGGGTAGGCCTCGGTCCTTTGCCTTGTAGTAAATGATTTAAAAATGCTTAACTCCTCCGCATGCAACCCATTCGCATCGGTCCGGCTGGTCTCATTGCGTCCAAAATCCTGATTCTCTTTGCCGGTCTGAATTGTCTCAGCGCGCTCAGTCTTCAGGCCGCCGCGCCGCCCGCGACCGTGCGCCTTCAAAACGCCGGCGTGGATGCGGAGGGGTTGCAAACGTTTCGACTGGAATGGAACTCCGTCTCCAACGCCACTTACCGTGTGCAACGGTCCGATAGCCTCGGGTCGAACGCGCTGTGGAAAGCCGTGGATGTTGTCACCCCCGTCGGAGGCGCCAGCCAACTTGAAATCAAGGGGCGTTCCATTCCGGAGAATTCCGTCGAGTTCTATCGTTTGCTGTTGCCGCAGCCGGAAATTTTCTCCGTTGAACCAGCCGTGATCGCGCCGGGCGTGCTCGTGGATATTTTTGTAGTTGGGCAATGCTTCGGCTCGAATGATGTTCTGCGGATCAATGGCGTGCCGCAGACCAATGTTTTCCAAAGCTCGTCGTTGCTGTCGCGCCCTTCGTTCACGCCGGATGTGGCGGGAACTTATGTGTTTGAACTCGTGGTCGCCGGATTGGTGGTGTCGTCCTTCAACGTGATCTGCGCGGACGCGGCGGCGAACCTGGAACTGGTTTTTCAAGGACCCCCGGAGCTGCCCCCTGCCAGTCCACAAGGCGTGTATTCTTCCAGGAAGGGTTATGAATATTACCAGGCCCAAAGCCAATTGAATAGTGAGGGACTTCATAACAATCCTGCATTTCAGCCAAACAATAACGCCGGTGAGATGCCACGTGGGCACAGGGCTGCCTTCCTTTCCAAGAAGGGTTATGATTATTACCAGTTCAATACCACTGCCCGATTTTCTGGCGGAGGAGATGATGATTGCGATGGCGAAGCCGACGACTCATTCGACGCTTTAACTGTGGAACAATGCAATTTTTTTGCACAGGACGGCAAAGTGACAATATGCCACGGCACGGCTGCCGTCGCTGGCGGCATCGCCGGAGGAGCTGTGGCGGGGATCGTCATCGCCGCCCGCGAGGCCAGCGTCACCCCTTTCTCCGGGGAAGTTCAGCAACAGGTCGTGGACCTCGCGGTGGAAGGCCGCGGACTTGATTTCATCTGGGCGCGCACCTATCACTCGCGCCTTGGTCGTTTTGACACTGCCGCGAATGGCTGGACTTTTTCCTACGATGTTCGTTGCGCTCAGAACAGTTCCGGTGACGTGGACGTCTATGACGGCACGGGCCGAAAGGACACATTCAAACTCCAGACTAACGGTGTTTATACCTGCCCCGAATTTTTCCGCGAAGGCACGCTCACGAAGGGAGTCTTCCGCCTTACGTTCGCGGACACCGGCTATTGGGAATTCAATCCGCTCGACGCCGCTACCCCGGACAGCAAGCTCTCCAGGATCGTGGACCGCAACGGAAACACCATGTCGCTGGACTACGATGGTTCGGGCCGATTGATGCAAATCGTGGACGACCTCGGTCGTACCAACAGTGTCAGGTACGATGCAGCCGGGCGCATCGCGGCGGTCACGGATTTCTCGGGACGCACAGTCACCTATTCTTATTACGCGGGCGAACTCGGCGGCAGCCGCGGTGATTTAAAATCTGTCACCTCGCCGCCCGTTACCGGCACACCCAATAAGAATGATTTTCCGGAAGGCAAGACGACGACCTACACCTACTCGACCGGCTACCGGGACGAGCGCGAAAATCATCTGCTGCTCTCCGAGATGGACGCCCAGGGGCAAACGGTGAGCCAGCACGTTTATCAACACAACCAGAGGGATTTGGACTTCCTCCGCTGCGTCTCGGTTCAGCGTTGGACGAACACGCCCACACGTCTCAGCTACCTGCCGCAAACGCCCACGCCGGCCAATCAGTTCGCCGTGCTGCGCTGCGTGATGAACGATCCTGTCGGCAATGTGACCGAGTATTTCTACGACGCGCGGAATCGTTGCGTGAAGTTGCAGGAGTTCACTGGCCGTTCCACCCCGGGCGTGCCGGTCACAGCCACAGGGAACCGGCCTTCCGGCAAAGTGCGTCCGAGTGACCCGGACTTTTACGAGTGTCGCGCGGAGTGGAACAATGATTCGCTCTGCCGGAAGCTAGTTATGTTTGGCGGCCAGCGGATGGAGTGCGTTTATGAATCGGACTTGGACAAATCCACACCAGCCCGCAAACGCGCCGACCTTCGTGCTCTTCGTGAATTTGCTTGTTGCGGCGGTGCGGACATGGATGGTGATGGCATCATGGATTTGACCCAGCGTGTGAGTCGTTACGAATACGATCCGCGTTTTGGATCGGATCCAAGTTCGGAAGGGTGCAAGGTGGTGAAAGAAATAGCATACGCCATGTACAAGTCACGCACGAGCGCTACAGTTGACAGTGCTAGAATCATCACTGATCGGGATTCGGGACGGTCCAAAGGATTTGGCTTTGTTATCTCCGCCACCGATCCGCGCGGCAATGAGATCAAAATCGCCTATGATGCCACAGGCAATCCAACGAACACAGCACGTCGGTCTCAATTAGCCTTCGCATACATCTATTGGACAGCCATGACCTACAACCCTCAAGGCGAGTTGACCAACTACACCCATCCCCCCGATGCCAACCAGCGCCGCCGGGTAGACACATTTGCATATTCGCAAGGACAGGTCATCCAGAGCATTGAGGACGCGGGAGCGGACGGCCTGAACCTTGCCACGACTTTCGAGCGCGACCTGCGCGGCAACTTGACCCGCTGCGTTGATCCGCGCGGCAACGACCACCTCTTCACCTACAACGCGCTCGATCAATGCGTCCGCGTCCAAACGCCGGTCAACCTCACCGCGCGCTGCGCCACGGATTATTTCTATGATGCCAACGACAACCTCGTGTCCTGTGCCACGGAGATTCGCAGTGAGACGGACGCGTTGCTCGGCAGCAAGGTGGATCGCTGCGAGGTTGACCCGCTGCATCGCATCACTCGCATCGTGTCCGCCGTGGACGCGACCCACTCGCTGACCAACGATTTCGTTTATGACGGCAATGATCAGTACGTTCTGGCTCTGGGCGGCGATGCCGTTTCCGGTGCAGACCCGTTTCAAACCGTCTCGCTTCAATATGACGAGCGCGGGTTGTTGTTCCGCGTAAGCTCCGCGCCGGGCAGCGGTGACCAGAAATCGGCGCAATACGATTACGACTCGAATGGCAACCTGACGCGCGTTAGCAAAGGGTTGGAAGGCACGCCGCAAGTGACGACGATGGAATATGATGGGTTCGCCTCGTCTTCCGGCAAAGACGTGGGGCAATTTAGAGCGAATATTTCTGTAATATCGCGGGACACCGGAGGAAATGAGCAAATGCGAATGGCAGGAAACATTCGAATGCTGACATCTAGGCGAGAATTGATTGAAAAAGAGCGTTTCCATCATGCGGCAAATACAGTTTACAATGTGCAGGTCGAGTCAGCCCTGTCTTGGGTGGAGACGGTTTGGAACAAACAATGTGTGGAGAAGGACACGACTATGCGCATGAGCGGCAGTGCGGGGGTTTCCAAAATCACCGACGCGATGGGCAACGTGACCACGTTTAATTACGATGCCAACAACAACCTCAAACTCGTCCGCCACTTCGGCCAGACCAATGACGTGCCGGGCGCGGAAGGAAACATTCGCCTCGCCGAGTCGCGCTACGAATACGACGGGCTGGATCGCCGCGTCCGCTCGCGCGATTCCTTCTTCAGTCCAGAAACTCAGGCACCCATCGGCGACGGCGAGCGCACCACCTCCTTCGCCTATGCGCCCAACGGCCAGTGTACCAGCGTCACCGACGATTTGGGCCGGGTGACAAGCTACACTTATGATACGAGAGGCTGGCTTGCATCGGTCATCAGTCCCGGCGGCAAATCCGTCATGGGCAGTCTCAAGGATGCGGCGGGCAACTTGATTACAGTGACACAGACCGACCTCTCCGACTTGGGCGGAGCACCGCAGGTTTTCTCGTGGACCAATGTTTATGATTCCTTGAACCGCTGCGTCAGCACCACCGATAACGTGGGCAATACGAGTAGTTGCGCTTTCGACTCGCTAGACCGCATCGCAAAGACGACCGACCCGCGCGGAGTTTCCTCCTTCTACACCTACGACCTGCTGGGACGACAAACGATCGCTGTCGGCGATCTGGACGGTGACGGTAACCCGAACCTCACTCAGGACATCACTTCAATGGCGACGTGGAGCAGCAGCAGTGGTCGCCTGCTCGCCACGACGGACAGCCACGGCAACACCACGAGTTACGCCTACGATTCACGGAGTCGCTGCACGAATGTCACTTCCGCGGACGGCACACAACGCAAGCTCATCTGGAGTCCCCGCAGCAATCTCATCAGTGAACAGGATGCGAACGGCACTGTCGTGCTTCACACCTACGATCTGAACGACCGATGCATCTCAAAAAACATCACGCCGGGCGCAATGGTGGCCGCAACCACCACCACGGAGCAGTTCGCTTACGACGGCCTTTCGCGTCGTGTGGCCGCGCTTAATAATGGTTTAGAAACGGCGTTCACGTACGATTCGCTGGGGAACCGCACACGCGACATTTCGGGTGGGATTGGGGCCTTAACGACTTTTGACAGTGTGGGCAACCGCATCTCCCTAACTTATCCCGGCGGCCGGGCGCTCACCTACGCCTACGATGTGCTCGATCGTTGTACTAACATCCTCGAATCTGGCGCGTCACTGGCCAGCTTTGATTACGACGGTCCGGGCCGCGTCGCCCGCATCAGCTATAGAAACGGGATGCGCTCGCGCATTTTCTACGACGGAATCTCAGGTGCGCCAAACGCCTCGGACGACTTCGGACATGGCCAAATCAGTCGCATTCGCCATGCGATGGCCGGCGGTTTGCCCGTGATCAGTGAAGTTTCCCTCGCATGGGATCGTAATCAGAATAAAACCGTCCGCCAGGACGCGATCTTTGCACCCGCAATCCCACGCACAAACGCGATGACTCTAGGTTATGATGCGGCCAATCGCCTTACTCTTGCCACCGTTCTCAGCGGCTCGACGCTGCTCCGCGACACGATTTACGGCCTGGATCGCATGGGCAACCGCACGAACGTTTTGGGCGCGGCGAGTTGTTCAGGAAATTATGTCATGGACGCAGCCGTTCCCGGCCCGAGGGATTTTCAAATGAATCAATACACGGATACACCCTGTGATTCCCGAAGCTACGATGAGAACGGCAATCTTGTGAGCCGCAGTTCGGCTGTTGGCCCAGTGAATTACCAGTATGATTTCGCCAATCGGTTGGTGCAGGTGCAGGCCTTGGATTCTAGTACGGGCGCGTTGTCGCCAGTGGCCGCTTATAATTACGACGCGTTGGGCCGCCGGGTTTCCAAGACCGTCTTTTCCGCCGGCCTTCCTCCGAGCACGACGCAGTTCATTTACGACGGCGATAGCGTGATTGAAGAGCGCGTAGCCGGAGTTGTGAGCCAGGTTTTTGTTCATGGCGGCGGACTCTCGGAGGAGATTCGAGAAAACGACGAGGTAAGCGGCAGGATTGCATCCATCACCGGAGCTGGTGAGGTGCGCTATTATCACACCGACGACCAAGGCAACGTTCTCGCGCTCACCGGTGCGAACCGGGCGGTGTTGGAGCGTTACGATTACGACGATTACGGGGCGGTTACGTTCCTCACCAGCGACGGCACTCCCACAAGCGCGACCTCGTCTGCGGTGGGCAATGTTTACTGTTGGGGCGGCCTCCGCCTCGACGCGGAAACCGGCCTGCAGAACGACGACGGCGGTAGTTATTTCGAAACGCAAAATGGACGCTGCCTTGCCCGCGCGCAAGATGACTTGCAGCGAACTGGGAGCATTGTCCAATTGCGAGCGATGACCGTGAACGAAGCGCGGCCAATGGAACCACGAGTGAGAGGGGGCGGCGGCGGGGCACGCAATAATCCGTGGACAGGAGGCTCTCCCAATACAATGGAAAAGGGAACGGTGAAATTCTTCAACGAAGCCAAGGGCTTTGGGCGAATGATGAAAGAAGAAGGCGGACGCCACACACCGTTTCACAATGGCAAACGTTCACCATGATCGTGTTTGCCGGGTTTGATCTGAGGATTTTTCGGTAAAAAATTATCGTGAATTTAATCTCTCGTAAATTCTCGAACGCGACAGCGTGTTCACCCCCGTTGCTCTTGAATCGCCGGTAACATCTCCGCCAACACATCCGCTTGTGGCTTCGCGCCTTGCGGGCCACCTTGGTGGAGACGCACGCTCACCGCACAGCGTCCATGTCCCGCCCGCCGCTGACGAACATGGTGTGGACTTTGGCTTTCTCGGCTTCGGCTATTTCGGCTTTGATCGCATCGAGGTTGAAGCCGGTTGCTACGCCAACCTGCAAAGCGCCGTAGCCCCCGGAAATTCAATCACAGAACCCGACGCGCCCAACCTCGGGCCGCTTATTTTCGACGTGGGAATCTATGGATTCTTAAGACGGAAAAAAAGATTCGAGCTGGGCAACGGAGTGGTAAACACATTGGTCTGCCCGGAAACAGGCGTAAGCGTAACCTGCGCATCGCTGAAAGGCTGGTTGAGATCGCCGCTGGTATTTAGCACAAAATTTGTTTCCTCCGCAGGCCAGGAAAGAATCAATTGATTTCCCGAGCGGGACAAAGAAATGACCGGTCCTGGTGGCACATTGCTCGTGTCCAGCCGAGCCACCGCAACCTTCCCAGGTATCGAGAAAGCTGGGAGCCCAAATGCTTCCGCTCCGCCTTCGCCGCTGACAAATACTCTCCCGCCGCCGTCTTGGGTGATGTTTCGGAGAATGTCGCCGGAACTTGAACCGGCTTGCTTGGCCCACGCAAGTTGGCCGAGTGAATCATGTTTCGTGATAAAACCGTCTTGCGATCCAAGTGCGGTGAGCGTCGTGGAATCGAAGTTCCCCGAGCTGCCGAGGAAAAATCCGCAGGTGTACGTCGTTCCATCCCGCTGCACGGCCAGGCGATAGGCGCGTCCGCCGACGCGACTGGCCCAAAGTGGCTGGCCGCTGGGATTGTATTTCGCGACAAATCCGCGCAACGCGAAGTTTACATTGCTCAAGGTCGTGCTCCCGAATGTGATGGAGGTGCCCGAAAAAGTGCCGCAGACATAAATGTTGTTTTGGCTATCCGCCCGAATACCGGTGCCAAGCGATGAACCGTTCGCCAGGTGATTGGTGCTCCAGAGTTTTTGACCATTCGGATTGTACTTGGAGACCATGACGTAGTCCTGGCCGCTAATGATGTCCTGGCCGGTTACCAGAATGTTATTGTCTCCATCGATGGCCACCCCGCTTCCGGCCGCAGCAGTCTGCGTGGTAACGGCCGACGCCCACACCGGTACGCCGTCCGCCGTGAATTTAGCGAGGAACTGCCGCATCCTTGCCGCCGTCCCAATCGTGTTCGTCCCAATGGTCACGACGCCGTTGATGCGTCCCGACAAAACGATATTGCCAACGGAATCGATGGAAACTTCATCCGCTTCATCATTGGCGCTACCACCAATCACGCGCGCCCAGAGCAATGTCCCTTGGGAACTGAAGCGCGCTATCACGGCGTCCCGCCCGCCGAATCCTGTCAGGTTCGTGCCGTGAAAAGTCGCGGGCATGAAGATCCCCGCTGAAATAATGAGATCACCGTTGGCGGCAACTTTGACACTGGTTCCGTAATCCGAATTGGTCGTCCCGGCGCCAAAGGCCCAGCGCGGATTTCCCGCGCTGTCAAAGCTCGCGAAAAAATAATCCTGCAAACCTGCATTCGTCAGGCCTACGCCCGCGATCGTGGCGTTTCCCTGGAACTGTCCGGTGAGATAAATATGACCATTGGTATCTACTGCCACTGCGTTCCCCTCTTGCGCACCCAGTCCAGCAGGGACAACAAGAGAAAAGGGCGGCACAGGTTCGGCGGCCGCGTGGGCGGCGGAGAAAAGCATGGCAGCAGAGAGACACGCCCGAAACAGATTCAGAATTTTCTTCATAGCGCGGAATTTGAGGGCGGTTTGTAGCACGTGGCAGAACAAATCCAAGCGTTCTTCAGGGAATTTGCATGTGGCCCCCTAACGTGCGCGCCGAGCGGCGCGCGATGGGGCGGCCACAGCCCTTGCGGACACACGCGCGGGCGCGACGAAGTCCGCCTGGTTGGCGGCGATGTTGGTGGCCCTGCGCACGCAGCTTTGGAGAGCCGAAAAGAGCTTGAGGAATCCTTCCGGCCAACCGGGTCGATGTAGATCTGGACGCGGTGGGCGCGGTTCAATAGTTTCAGGCTCGCTCCACCCATTGACTCAAACCGCCATGTCAGACGATGCGTACGCCGCCGAGTTTCAGAATGCCGCGCCGCGCGATTTTCGCACGACCCACTGGTCGCTGGTCGTGCGCGCGGGGGACAGCCAGTCGCCGGGCGCGGCGGGTGCGCTGGAGCATTTGTGCCGGATGTATTGGTATCCACTCTACGCGTTTGTCCGCCGCAAGGGACACTCGCACGAGGAAGCGCAGGATCTCACACAGGGCTTTTTCGAGAAACTGCTGGCGAAGGGATATCTCGCGGCGGCGGACGGGCAACGCGGGAAATTTCGGACGTTTCTACTGACCTCATTCACCAACTTCCTGTCGAACGAATGGGATCGCGCGTCGCGTTTGAAACGAGGCGGGCATCTGACCTTTCTTTCGCTTGATGCCGAGGCGGAAGCGGATGATCGCTACAAATTGGAGCCGGTGGACCACGCCAGCGCGGATCGGCTCTTCGAGCAACGCTGGGCGCACACCATCATGGAATCAGTCCTCGAACATTTGGCGGACGAAATGGAGCCAGTTCGCTTCGAGGCGTTGAAAGGCTTTCTGCTGGGTGAAGAGGAAACGTCGTACGCGACGACGGCGGCGGATTTGGGCATGACCGTGCCGGCGGTGACTTCCGCGATTCATCGGATGCGCGCGCGGTTTGGACTGCTGTTGCGCGAGGAAATCAGCCACACGGTCACGAGCGATGACGAGGTGGAGGAAGAAATCCGGCATCTGATCAAGGTGCTGACCGAATGAGGCGAAAGGTTCGGACGCAGATGCTTTAGACCATGTTGGCTCCATCATTTTGACGACGAGTGAACAGACAGCACCGACCAACTGCCCGAAGTGCGGGCAACCGCTCGGGCGCGGAAGGGCACGCGGCTTATGCGTCGCGTGTCTGTTTCGCGGCGCGGCGGCGCGTCCGGCGGTGACGCGTCCGGCGGCGGGATTGCCCCGGCGCATGGGCGATTACGAACTGCTGGAATTCATCGCGCGCGGCGGCATGGGGCTGGTCTATCGCGCGCGGCATGTGCCGCTGGATCGCATCGTGGCGCTCAAGGTCATCGCCACGGGCGCGCTGGCCGCACCGGATTTCGTCGAACGCTTCCGCATCGAAGCGAAGGCGGCGGCGAGCCTGGATCATCCGCACATCGTTTCGATCTACGAAGTCGGTGAGCACGAGGGGCAGCAGTTTTTCAGCATGAGGCTGGTCGAAGGGCGCTCGCTGGCGGCGGGTGCCGAGCCGCTGTTCATGGAACCGGCAGCGGTCGCGACGCTCATCGCCAAGGTCGCGCGCGCCGTACATTACGCGCATCAGCGCGGCATCCTGCACCGCGACATCAAGCCGGGGAACATCCTGCTTGATGCGCGCGGCGAACCATTTCTGACGGACTTCGGGCTGGCGAAGTTGTTGGAGCACGACAGCGATGTGACGCAAACCGTGGCGATGCTCGGCACGCCCGCCTACATGTCACCGGAGCAGGCGCGCGGCGCGACGAAGCAACTCACCACCGCCTCGGACATCTACAGCCTCGGCGCGGTGCTGTATGAATTGCTCGCCGGACGTCCGCCCTTCACCGGCGCGAGCGCCGTGGAGATTTTGCGGAAGGTCGTGGAGGAGGAACCGGGGCCGCCGAAGCGAATGACGAATGACGAATTACGAATGACGAGCGTTTCGCCGGAAGGAGCGCGCCTCGTAAATCGTAAATCGCAAATCGTAAATCCCACCGACCTCGAAACCATCTGCCTCAAGTGCCTGAGCAAGGAACCCGAGCGCCGTTACCGCACCGCCGAAGCTTTGGCCGAAGACCTTGAGCGTTGGCTGCGGCGGGAACCCATCTCGGCGCGAGCAACCACTGGAGCGGAGCGCGCGTGGCTCTGGTGCCGGCGCAAACCGCGTCAGGCGGCGATGCTGGCCTTGCTCGCGGCCGTGGTGATCGCGGGCATCGCCGGAGTGTTCACCCAATGGCGGCGGGCTGAAACCAACCGTGACCGCGCGGAACAAAACAGCCGCCGCCTCGAAGCGGAGAGAACCATCACGCGCCTCAACCTCTATGCGAGCGACATGTCCGCCGCGATGGGCGCGTGGCGTGAGGGCAACATTGGACTGGCCCGCCGTCTCATGGAAGCGCAGCGCCCCGCGCCCGGTGCGACCAACGATTTGCGCGGCTTCGAGTGGCGGTTTCTCTGGCAGCAATTGCAGGGCGATCAGGTGCGCGTCTTTCGCGGGCATTCCAATCTCATCACCGCCGTCGCGATTTCGCCCGACCTCAAGTCCATCGTGTCCGGCGGCATCGACGGCACGGTGAACTTTTGGGACGCGCCGTCGGGAATTCTCCACAGCAACTTGAATCCCTGGCCGGAAGCAGCGTTCAGCGTCGGCTTCGCGCGCGACGGCCATCGCGTCATCGCGGGCATGGGCAATCGCCTCAAAGTTTTCGATGTGCGGACGGGCGAGCGAATCCTGAGCCTGCGCGAGAACGTCGTTCGGGTGGCCGCGTCGCCGGTGTCGGATGTGCTCGCGGTCGGGCTGGACAGCAGCTTTTGGTACGGAGAAGGCGGTCGCGCCTACCTGAGCGATTATTCCGGCGGCACCACGAACATCGTGAACCTGCCGAATGCCGGCGGGCGCGTGGCGATGTCCGGCGACGGTCGCGTGGCCGCCACCGGATTGTCCGGCGGCCGCATTCTTTTCTGGAAAGTGCCGACGGGTGAACCGCTCGGTCGTACGACCAACCACAACTCGCTCCGCAGCCTGGCGCTGGCGCACGACGGAAGCTGGCTCGCCGCTGCGGTGGACTTCAGCCCGCGACTCCGCGTGTGGTCCGTGCCCACGGGCGAAGTCATCGCCGACTTGCCAGGGCACGACCTCGCAATTGAAGCCGTCGCGGCGTCGCCTGTTTCCGATCTCGTCGCCACCGGCGGGCGCGATCAGAAAATTCTGCTTTGGGACATGGCACGACGGGAAGTCATCGCCACCTTGACTGGACACGAAAGCGAAGTGCGCGCGCTCGCCTTCTCGGCGGATGGCGAATGGCTGGTGAGCGGCAGCCGGGATGAAACCGTCCGCCTCTGGCGATTGCAGGCCGCGCGCCAGCAGGAAGTCATCACGAATCTCTCCGTCCACTACGGCTTCGGCGCACCGTTGATTTCACCCGACGGCGCGTTGCTGGCCGCGACCACGCAGGCGGATGAGTTCAAACTTTTCGACACGCGCACATTGAAGGAAGTGCGGACCCTCGGGCGCGCGCAACGTCCGCTGGCCTTCTCGCCGGATGGCACGCGGTTGATCAGTCTCAGCCCGGCCAGTGAGCTTGAACTCTGGAACGTGCAGTCTGGTGCGAGCCTTGGCCGCACGAGCATTCCGGTGCAACCCGAGTTGCAGGCCATGAGCGCGCTGTCACCGGACGGCGGCCTCGTGGCCGTGGGCGGCGTGGGCAAAGTAACGTTGTGCGACGCCCACTCGGGCGAAGTGCGGAGCGAGTTGCGCCAGCATTTCGGCATCATTCTCGCGCTGGCCTTTTCGCCCGATGGCCGCCGATTGGTGACGACCGGGCAGGATAAAAAATTGAACGTCTGGGAAGTCGCCACCGGCACGAATCTCGCGACTTTGCGCGGGCACAAGTGGGACGTGCGCGCACTGTCCTTCTCCCCCGACGGCACGAGGCTGGCCAGCGCAGGCCACGACAACAACATCAAGATTTGGGACATGGCCGCGTTGACCGAACTGACCACGTTGAAAGGCCATCAGTCGGTGATCAGCACGGTGGCCTTCACGCCCGATGGCCGCACCCTGCTCTCGGCCAGCGACGACAGCATGCGCTTCTGGAATGTGGCGACGTGGCGTGAAGTCGGAAACTTTAAGCCGCCCGTCGCCGCGTACTTCCTTGCCCTCTCGCCTGCGACCACCTGCTTCGCCGTGGCCGACGCCATCCAGCAAGGGCCGCTGCACTTCTGGCGCGTGCCCACCATGACGGAGATTGATGGCACGCCGGAACGCGCCGCCGTTTCAGCCCGTCCTGCCTGGATTCTCCGCGCACTGCCGGGTGAGTGAACGGCGGCGCGATTCGTCCTCAGAAAAAATCTTCGATCTTCGCGAAAGGATTTCGGCGGTTCGCTTCAAACCTTGGATGTGACCGCATTGTGCCAAGTCCATCGGAGCCGGGTGAACGCCGTTTGTGAACGGTCGGAAACCACGTCCCGATGCGTCGCCTCAAAACCAACCACCCATTCCATGAAGACATACCATTCCTCGAACCATCGAAACCCATCCGGCCTGCTGCTCGCGCTCATCCTTGCGGTCGCGGCCGCCTGTTCAGTCCAAGCTCAGAACTCCGCTTTCACTTACCAAGGTCGGCTTGATGCGGCAGGCCAGCCGGCCAGCGGGAATTTCGATCTGCGGCTGAGCTTGCACAGCGTTCCGGCCGCAGGCGGTGCGATTCCCGGCACCACCATCACCAACGTCAACGTGGCGGTGAGCAACGGCTTGTTCACCACGACCATTGATTACGGGGCCGGGGCTGGAGGCGGCACCTTCGACGGTGGCCCGCGCTGGATGGAAATCGGCGTCCGCTCGAACGCCGTGGGCGGAGCCTTCAGCATCCTCGCGCCCCGGCAACGGGTCACGGCTACCCCGTACGCGATTCGTGCGGACTATCTGAGTGGCAGCGTTTCCGACAGCCAGATCTCGGACAACATCGCGCGGTTGAACCGGCAGCAGATTTTCCCCGAGGTCACGTACTTGACGAACCGGCTTAACCAGTTCGCGGGTCAGTTCACCGGCAATGGCGCCGGCCTCACCAACCTCAGCAATCTGGATGCGGCCGACATCACGCAAGGCACGCTGCCGAACGCGCGCCTTTCTTCCGACGTGGCCCGCCGCAGCGGCGCGCAAGCCTTCACCGGCATCAACACTTTCAGCAACACCGTGAAAATCGCGGACAACGATGTGCTCGAATTCGGCGCGGGTCTGGCGAAGGAAGTAAGCGCGGGGAAGATCGGTTATGGCGCGTTCACGCCGAACACCCTGGATATCGTGGGCGGCGGCACCAACGTCGCCAGCCGGTCGGTGCGGATCTATGCCGAACGCGACACCCAGTTCATGGGTCCGGTGCGGATGCAGGACAACGACGCGATCTATCTCCGCGGCAACACCGACAACTCCCACGGGATAGGCTATTGCGGCGCGGCCACGCCGTTCGCCGGTGTCGGCCTGGATGGCCCGATCATTTTTGGTTACACCGGCGGCGGCCTCGGGGTTCGGCGCGGCACCACCGAAACCATCGTCCTGAGTTGGAACAACAACGGGAACACGGCCATTCGCGGGGGGCTGACGGTCTCCAGCAATATCGAGGCGGCGATGCTCATCTTGACCGGCGGCGCGGATTTGTCCGAAGGCTTTGGCCTGACCGACGAAGCGCAGCCTGGCATGGTGGTCTGCATCGATCCGGAGAATCCCGGCAAAGTGAAAACTTCCCAACACGCCTACGACCGCACGGTCGCGGGCATCATCAGCGGCGCGGGCGGCGTGAACACGGGCATGATGATGTCGCAGAAAGGTTCCGTAGCGCACGGCGATCATCCCGTGGCGCTGACGGGCCGGGTGTATTGCTGGGCGGATGCCTCGGCGGGCGCGATTGCACCCGGCGACCTGCTCACCAGCGCCGCCGTTCCCGGTCACGCCATGAAGGTCACGGACCATTCGCGCGCGCCCGGCTCGGTGCTGGGCAAGGCGATGACCGGCCTGAAGGAAGGCAAGGGCCTGGTGCTGGTGCTCGTGAGTCTCCAATAATCCAATACGAGGCAACCCATGAAACTTCATTCCATCAGCCCACTCCTGCTGACGCTTGCGCTCGCGACCGGCTCGGCGCACGCGGCCACGCTGGACAGCCGCCGCGTCCCGAATGTCGAAGCCCAATTTGCCAACCTGCAATACCACGGGGAGGCCTTGTCCTGGCATCGGGCCAACGTGGCGGATGACGTCGCCCCGAACTACGCCTTCGCGTGCAAGCACTATCAAGGCGGAGCCCGTGATCCGCGCACCGGTCCCGCCTATTTCTACTTCGTCCGCAACGGCAACCCTGCGATCACCTGCTTCGGAGCGCCGACCGAACCAGGGGAATTTGTCGTGGTTAAATTCGGCTCGCGCGATGGGGATGGCGAAGCGCTGCGTTCCAACCGGCTGCGCCGGGGCGAGGCGCAGGAGAACACGCAACCGATCGATGCGGATCGTGCGGTGGCGCACATCCGCTTCGATGGAATAAGCACCGATTCCGATGGAAACATCTGGCCGGCGTTTGCGCATCCAGGCGGCATCCAGATGCTGGGGGACAGTCTCGTGGCGGTGGCGCTCACAGTGCGGATACCGGGTGTGAACGACGGTTTGAGCACTAATTGGAACAACGTGATCTGTCTGATCAATGTGGCGGTTCCCGAAAATCCCCGGCTCATTTCTATCGTTAGCTGGTATGACACCGGCTCTCTCGCCATCGACCGCCGGCCCGACGGCACCATTCAAATTCTCACCAGCGGCGCGGCTTGGCGGTGGGGCAGGCTAACCGCCAACCCCACTCCGTCGAGCATTACGAACACATACAGCATCCTTCATAGGAACATCGACCGGTGGACCAACGGCTTCACCCAATTGACCGACCCCAACGTGGAAACCAACTGGGAGGAGTGGCAGAACATCCAGTTCGTACGGCAACCGGACGGCACGCTCTACCTGCTGACGTTGGACAATCACACGACGGTCCTGACCGATGAGGAACAGGACGTGGTGGCGTTGTTTAAGTTTATCGAAACCCCGGACAACCCTGCCCTTTCCTGGCAGTTGCAATTCGTCGCCAAGCGCACCTTCAAACGGGGTGATCCTCACAAGGGCGATTTCGACGCCGTAGGGGCGTTTTATGTGACTCCCTCGGGCGAATTGTTGATGTATATGGCAGACCATCGCGATGGGCCGGAAAGCCCCGGCGACACCGTGCGCATGGGGGAATGGCGCAGCAAAAATCTCTTCGAGGCGGGACCGCAGCAGGATTGCACCGCCTGGGTGCAGCTTTACGAAAACACCGGCGGCGCGACCGGTTCTCAACTGACGGTGAACTATCGCGACTACCTGATGGATGACTACGAGGACTTGTACGCGCTCCGCATCAACGCCGGCGACGCCAACGGCTGGAGTGATCGCGCGCGCGCCGTCCGCTGGTTCGCCCCGCCGGGCGGCACCATCCGCCTCAATGAGAATCGCCCGGGCGGCCCCGCCGGCAAGCATCTCGACCTCGTGGGCAACGGCACCGTGCAGTTCATCAGCGATCTAAGCGCCGTCACCTGGACGGGTGCCACCGGCAATCCCAACCTGAAGATCAGCGGCGTGGAATTCATCGGCGCCGCGTGCGGCGCTCCGGTGGTTTACGTGCCGGACTTCGGGCCAACGTATTCGTCCGTGCTGCCCTGGCTGAATGCCTTCAGCAGCCTGCCCTGCAACACCCTCTCCTTCGTCGAAGGCACGCACACGGGCGTGAACACCATCGGCGGCCCCGGCAAACGCGTCACCGTCAAAGCCCGCAGTGGCCGCGTCACCCTTCGTCCATGAACGCAACCATTCATCGCATCATGAAAACTTGTCTCCATCTCGCCCTCGCCGTACTGGCCGGAACCGTTTCGGCCTCAGCGCAAAGTTACTCCATCAACTGGTTCACCCTCGACGGCGGCGGCGGCACCAGCACGGGCGCGGCCTATTCCCTCAGTGGCACCATCGGACAACCCGACGCGGGCGGGCCGATGACCAATGGCGTCTATTCCCTCGTCGGTGGATTTTGGAGCGCGCCATCGGTGGTTCAGACTCCCGGTGCGCCGCTCCTCAGCATCGAATCACTCGGCGGCGGCAACGTGCGCGTCTATTGGCCCCGGCCCGCCACGGGCTTTCAACTAGAACAAACCACCGTGATCGCCTCCCAACCCGCCAACACCGTCTGGA
>JBBQYK010000027.1:0-20935 GCA_038208765.1 Verrucomicrobiota bacterium | reverse complement strand
CACGTCACGCCCGCCGGCGAGTGGCTGCTGGATAATCATTACCTGATCGTGGAGCAGATTCGCATGGCGCGCCGCCATCTCCCGCGCAGCTTCAACCGCGAACTCCCGCATTTGCGTCAGGGGCCATGCCGCCATCTGCCGCGTGTTTATCATCTGGCCTGCGAGTTGATTTCCCATGTGGACGGTCGGATCGACCAGGTGCATCTGACGAGGTTTATCGCGGCGTATCAGGAAACGCACCCGCTCAAGCTGGGCGAACTCTGGGCGGTGCCCATCATGTTGCGGCTCGCGCTCATTGAAAATTTGCGCCGCGTGACTTCGCTGCTGCTGCTGGCGCGTGATGAACGGGAACTCGCCCATTACTGGGGCGAACGCATGCTCAGGATCGTCGAGACGGATCCCACCAAGCTCATCAGTGCCGTGGGCGACATGGCGCGCACGGATCCGCAGTTGTCCCAGGCGTTCGTCACGGAGTTCTGGCGGCGGATGCAGGAAAACTCCACAAAAGTCCGGCTCGCCCTGAACTGGATGGAGGAACGGCTCGCGCAAAATCATCGCACCATCGAGCAGATGATTCAGGGCGAAAGCCAGGACCAAGCCGCGCATCAGCTTTCCGTCGGCAACAGCATTACCAGCCTCCGCTTCCTCGACGCGCTGGACTGGCGCGTATTCGTGGAGGACCTGAGCGTGGTCGAGAAAATTCTCCGCACCGAACCGGCGGGAATTTATCCGCAGATGGATTTCGCCACGCGCGACGCCTTCCGGCACGTCGTGGAACGCATCGCCCGGCACAGTCCGAAATCGGAGGAGGAAATCGCCACGCTGGCCGTGGAGCAGACGCGCTCCAGCCCTTCACCACGGGCCGCACGTGAAGAGCATGTTGGCTATTACTTGGTGGGCCAGGGGCTGGCCCGGCTCGAAGAACGGGCGGAATACCGTGCGCCGTATCTGCTGCAACTTTCGCGGCTCGTGCGTGGTCACCCGCTGCTCATCTACGGTGGCGGCATTGGCGCCTTGGCGGGTGCGGCGACTTGGATCGCCTTTCGGGGGGCGGGAATTGAGGCCTCGATTTGGGCGACCCTCGGCATCCTCTGCCTGCTTATTCTCTCCGCCAGCCAGTTGGGTCTCGCGCTGCTCAACTGGGTGATCATGCTGCTCGTGCATCCGAAGGTTTTGCCCAAGCTGGATTTCTCCAAAGGTGTTCCGCGCGAACATGCCACGATGATCGTCGTGCCGACCATGATCAGCAGCACGGCGGGCGTGGAAAGTCTGGTCGAGGCGTTGGAAGTGCGCTACCTCGCCAACCGCGAGGCGAATTTATTCTTCGCCCTGCTCACCGATTTCCCCGATGCCGCGCAGGAGAAAATGCCGAACGATGAAAAGCTCGTGACCCTGGCGCGCGAACGCATCCAGCAGCTCAACCGCAAATATCGCGAGCAGCGGATGGATAAGTTTTTTCTTTTCCACCGTCCGCGTCGCTGGAACGAGCGCGACCAGGTGTGGATGGGTTATGAGCGCAAGCGCGGCAAGCTCACCGATTTCAACGCGCTGCTTCGCGGACGCGGACGCGAACACTTCGCGGAAATCACCGGCGATTTCGACACGCTCCCGCGCATTGCTTACGTGCTCACGCTCGATACGGACACGCAGTTGCCGCACTACGCCGCGCGCGAACTCGCCGGCACCCTGGCGCATCCGCTCAACCGCCCCGTCCACGACCCGGTGCATCGGCAGGTGATTGACGGCTACGCGATTCTCCAGCCGCGCGTCGCGATCAGCGTGACCAGCGTGGGCCGTTCGCGCTTCGCCCAGTTGCTCTCCGGCGATGCCGGCATCGATCCCTACACGCGCGCCGTGTCCGACGTGTATCAGGATTTGTTTCGCGAAGGCTCGTTCATCGGCAAAGGCATCTACGATGTGGATGCGTTCGAGCACGCGCTGAACGGGCGGTTTCCCGAGAACCGAATCCTGAGCCACGACTTGCTGGAAAGCAGCTACGCGCGCTCGGGCCTCGTGACCGATGTCACGCTCGTGGAAGATTTTCCGGCCCGCTATTCGGCGGACGTGCGCCGGCGTCATCGCTGGATGCGTGGTGACTGGCAGATTGCGCGCTGGCTCTGGCCGCGCGTGCCGGGGCCGGACGCGACGCGGCTTCCGAATCCCCTCGCGCCGCTCGCGCGCTGGAAAATTTTCGACAACCTCCGCCGCACGCTGATGCCGATGGCGCTGACCGCCTTGCTCATTTTGGGCTGGGCGGTGGTGCAAGGCGCGGCGCTGCCGTGGACGCTGCTGGTCGGCGCGATCATTTTCCTGCCCACGATTTTCAGCGCGCTGACCCACTTGGTGAAGAAGCCCACGGAACTTCCATGGCGCACGCACCTCCCCAATGTCCTCGGCGGCACCGCGCAACAACTGGGGCAGGGATTGTTGACGCTCATCTTTCTGCCCTACGAAGCGCTGGTCAGCCTCGATGCCATGCTGCGCACGCTCGGGCGGCTGATGTTCACGCGGCGCAATCTTCTCGAATGGCAGACCGCCAGCGAGGGCGAGCGTCAGGCTCCGACCAATCTCTCCCGTCATCTCGCGGTCATGTGGTCGGCCCCGATGATCGCGGCGTTCGCGACGATTCTCGTGCTCGTGCAACGGCCGGACTCCTGGTGGCTCGCGTTCCCCATCGTGCTGCTCTGGGCACTGGCCCCGGCGGTGGCGTGGTGGATCAGCCGTCCGATCCCGCAGGAGTTCGCACCGTTGCCCGCCCGGCAGATCGAGTCGCTGCGCCTCACCGCGCGCAAGACGTGGCGCTATTTTGAAACCTTCGTCAACGAGCACGAGAACTGGCTGCCGCCGGATAACTTTCAGGAATACCCCAGCCCGGTCGTGGCCTCGCGCACTTCGCCCACGAACATCGGCCTCGGCATGTTGAGCGCGCTGGCCGCGCGGGATTTCGGTTACCTCACGCTGCGGCAACTGACCGCGCAGTTGGAAAACACCTTCCGCACTTTGGAGCGGCTGGAGAAGTATCGCGGCCATTTCTACAACTGGTACGACACGCGCACCTTGCTGCCGTTGCAGCCGTTCTACGTCTCCACGGTGGACAACGGCAATCTCGCCGGCCTGTTGCTGACGCTAAACGGCGGATTGTCCGAACTCGCCGAGAATCCGCTGCCGCAACCCGGCGGCGTTCTCGGCCTGCGCGACACGCTGCAAGTCCTCGAACAAAGCTGTCGCAACGTCAGGACGCCCGAAGCTGCCGCTGCCCTGGCGCAGTTGCAGGCGCTCGAACCGGGCCTCGATCATCAGCCGCCCTCGGCTCGGGGCACGCTGGACTGGATTGACGACGCCTTGCGCCTGACCGCCGGCCTGCCCGCCAGCATCGGCGAGGACAGCGACGAATATCGCTGGTGGCGTCAGGCGCTCGAAAGTTCTTGCCGCCAGCACCGGGAAGAGCTGCTCGCCTTCTTTCCCTGGCTCACGCTGTGCCGCCGTCTCGAAGCACTCGGAACGGAGACCACGGGCTGGAAGGAATTTCCCGTGTTGTGGAACGAACTGAACCACTGGCCCGCGCCGCAGAAAATTACCGCCGCCGGCCAGCGTCTCGACGAATGGATCGCCACGCTCCCGGAAGCCGGCACTGGTCCGGCCGCGTCGGAAATTCTCCGCGAACTCTCCGCCATGCTGAAAGCCTCGCTGCTGGAATGCGCACGCCGCGCCACGACGTTGGAAAGTCTCGCGTCGCTCTGCGAAGACGTGGCGGAGATGGATTTCACCGTGCTTTTCGACCCGTCGCGCAAACTGTTTTCCATTGGCTACAACGTCAGCACGCACAAGCTGGACGGAAGCTATTACGATCTGCTTGCGTCCGAGGCGCGGCTCGCCAGCTTCGTGGCCATCGCTCTGGCCCAGGTGCCGCAGGATCATTGGTTCGCCCTGGGCCGTCTCGTGACCTCGGTGCATCATCACAAGGCGCTCATTTCCTGGAGCGGCTCAATGTTCGAGTACCTGATGCCCACGCTCGTCATGCCGGATTATCCGCAAACCTTGCTCCACGCTTCCGGTCGCGCGGCGGTGCAGCGCCAGATTGATTATGGAAAACACCGGCGCGTCCCATGGGGCATTTCCGAATCGGGCTATAACCTCACGGACGCGCACTCGAATTATCAATATCGCGCCTTCGGTGTGCCGGGCCTGGGCTTCAAGCGCGGCCTCGCCGACGACATTGTCATCGCGCCCTACGCGACGGTGATGGCCCTGATGGTCGCGCCGCAGGAAGCGAGCGCCAATCTGGACGCGCTGCGCGCGCTCGGCGCGGAAGGGCGCTTTGGTTTTTACGAGGCGCTCGATTACACGAAGGCACGGCTGCCGCGCGACAAGTCGTTCGCCCTGATTCAATCCTTCATGGCGCATCATCAAGGCATGGCGCTGCTCTCGCTCAGTCATTGTCTGCTCGGCCAGCCGATGCCGCGTCGCTTCTTGGCCAATCCCATTTTCAAGGCCGCCGAACTCTTGCTGCAAGAGCGCATCCCGAAAGAGGCCTCCACGCTTTCTCCCCACGAGTCGGAGACGGAGCGCAACCGGCAGTCGCGCACTGCGCCCCAGGCCACGTATCGTCTTTTCACCACGCCGCACACGCCCACGCCCGAGGTGCATCTGCTCTCGAACGGCCGCTATCACGTCATGGTCACGAACGCGGGCGGCGGCTACAGCGTGTGGAACGAGACCGCGCTCACGCGCTGGCGCGAGGACTCGACGCGCGACTGCTGGGGCACGTTCGTTTATCTGCGCGACACGGTCAGCGGTGAATTCTGGTCGGCGGCGCATCAGCCCACGTTGCGCTCCGCGCCGAGCTACGAAGCCGTCTTCAGCCAGGGGCGCGCGGAATTTCGCACGCGTATTGATGACATGGATTCTTACACCGAGATCGCGGTCTCGCCGGAAGACGACGTGGAGGTGCGCCGCATCACGCTGACCAATCACTCGGGGGAGGATCGCGAACTGGAACTGACCAGCTTCGCCGAAGTCGTGCTCAGTTCCGCCGCCGCCGATCAGGCGCATCCGGCCTTCAACAAACTTTTCATCCAGACGGAATTTCTGAAGGCGCAGCAGGCCATCATCTGTTCGCGCCGGCCGCGTAGCCGGGGCGATCAGCCGCCGTGGATGTTTCATCTGATGCTGGCCTTGGGCGAGGAGTCGGGGGAGATGTCTTTCGAGACGGATCGTTCCAAGTTTCTCGGACGAGGGCGCGAGGCGCGCTCCCCGGAGGCCTTGGAAACTCCCGGCCGGCTCTCGAACACCGCCGGCTCCGTCCTCGATCCGGCCATGGCGCTGCGTCGCACGCTGCACATCGGCGAGAAGCAAAGCGGGCGCATCATCCTCGTGACCGGCTGCGCGCCGACGCGCGAGGCGCTGCTGGCCCTGATTGCGAAGTACCAAGATCCCTCGATTGCCGATCGCGTCTTCGAACTGGCCTGGACGCATGGCATGGTCACGATGCGTCATCTGAACGCGACGGAAGCGCAGGTGCAACTGTTCGCCCGCCTGGCCGGCGCGCTTCTCTATAGCCAGCCGCAGTTTCGCGCGGCGCAGAATGTTCTCACCGCGAACCGGCGCGGCCAGCGCAACCTGTGGAGCTTCGGCATTTCCGGCGACCTGCCCATCGTGCTGGTGCGTTCCAAGAGCGCAGGGCGGATTCAGTTCGTGCATGAGATGCTCCAGGCCCACGCCTACTGGCGGCTCAAAGGTTTGTCCGCCGATCTGGTCATCATCAACGAGGACGACTCGGTCTATCGCCAGTCGGTGCATGACCAGATCATGTCGCTCATCGCGTCGGGCATCGAGGGCCAGATGCTCGACAAGCGCGGCGGAATTTTTGTGCGCCGCGCGGATCAATTGTCGCCCGAAGATCGCACGCTGCTCCAAGCCGCTGCGCGGATTGTGCTCTCCGATGATGCCGGGACGCTCGCCGAACAGTTGGCGCCCAAGCGTGCGCGTGTTGAGTCGCTGGTGCCGCCGCCGAGGCCCGAACGCAACCGTCGCACTGAGCGCACCACCGAGGAACCGCCCCCGCGCGAACTCATTTTTGACAACGGCGTGGGCGGCTTCACGCCGGACGGGCGCGAGTACGTGATCACGCTGCGTCCCGGTGAAACGACGCCCGCGCCGTGGGTCAACGTGATGGCCAACGCGCAGTTCGGCACGCTCGTGTCGGAGAGCGGAGCGGCCTACACGTGGGCGGAGAATTGCCACGAGTTCCGGCTCACGCCCTGGAGCAATGATCCCGTCACCGATCCGTGCGGCGAGGCGTTCTACATTCGCGACGAGGAGACGGGGGAGTTCTGGTCGCCCACGCCCGCGCCCGCGCGCGGTCGCACGCCGTACGTGTGCCGCCACGGGTTTGGCTATTCGGTGTTCGAGCACATTGAGGAAGGAATTTCGTCTGAGTTGACGACATTTGTGGCCACGGATGATCCGGTGAAAATTGTCCGCCTCGTTCTGCGCAACACCACGGACCGGACGCGCTCGCTCTCCGTGACGGGCTATTGGGAATGGGTGCTCGGCGAGTTGCGGCAGAAAAATCAGCTTCACGTCGTGACGGAATACGATCCCGTGAACGGGGCGATTCTCGCGCGCAATTCTTACAACACGGACTTTGAAGGACGCGTCGCGTTTGTCGCGGCGGCCGAATCGAAATGCGTGTTCACCTGTGACCGCAGCGAATTCATCGGTCGCAACGGCACCCTCCGCCATCCGGCCGCGCTGACGCGCAACGGGCTGTTCGGCAGAGTCGGTGCGGGGCTGGACTCGTGCGCCGTCTTGCAAACCATTCTGGAGCTGCAGCCGGGCGAGAAGCGCGAGGTGATTTTCAGAATGGGGGTGGGCCGCACTCGCGAGCACGCGCAGGCGTTGCTGCAAACGTATCGGCGTGCGGACGCGTGCCGCGACACGATCTACATGGTGCGCGCCCTGTGGAACGATGCGCTCGGCGCGGTGCAGGTGGAAACGCCGGACGCGGCGTTGAACGTCCTGGCCAACGGCTGGCTTCTGTACCAGACCATTTCCTGCCGCGTGTGGGCGCGCACGGGTTTCTACCAGTCCGGCGGCGCGTTCGGCTTTCGCGATCAACTTCAAGACACGATGGCGCTCATCCACTCGCGTCCCACGTTGCTACGCGAGCAGTTGTTGCGCGCGGCGGCGCACCAGTTTCGCGAGGGCGACGTGCAGCACTGGTGGCATCCGCCGCATGATCGCGGCGTGCGGACCCATTTCTCGGATGATTATCTCTGGCTGCCTTACGCCGCCTGCCGCTACGTCGAGGCGCTGGGCGACACGGGCGTGCTGGAGGAGAAAATTCCCTTCCTCGAAGGACGCCCCGTGCGGCCGGACGAAGAAAGCTATTACGACACCCCCCGGCACTCGGAGGAATCCGGAACGCTCTACGAGCATTGCGTGCGCGCCATCAAGCGGGGATTGAGATTCGGCGAGCACGGACTGCCGTTAATTGGCTGCGGCGATTGGAACGACGGCATGAACCTCATCGGCGAGCACGGGCGCGGGGAGAGCGTGTGGCTGGCCTTCTTCCTGTGCGACGTGTTGCAGAATTTTTCCAAGGTCGCGCGGCAGAGGAACGACGAAGATTTTGCCCGCCACTGCGAGACGCAGGCCGCCACGCTCCGCGAGAACATCGAAGAGCACGCGTGGGACGGACACTGGTACCGGCGCGCGTACTTCGACAACGGGCAGCCGCTCGGTTCCGCGAGCAACGAGGAGTGCCAGATTGATTCGCTCCCGCAAAGCTGGGCCGTGCTGACGAGCGACCATCCTTCGGGCCGCGCGCGTTCGGCCATGAATGCGGTCGCGGAAAGATTGGTTCGTCCGAAGGACCGGTTGATTCAACTGTTCGATCCGCCCTTCGACAAGTCCGCGCTCGAACCGGGCTACATCAAGGGCTACCTGCCGGGGGTGCGCGAAAATGGTGGGCAGTACACACACGGCGCGATCTGGTCGGTGATGGCTTTCGCGAAGATGGGCGAGATCGACCAGGCGTGGGAATTTTTCAATCTGCTGAATCCGGTGCGTCATGCCGAAACCGCCGCCGGCGTGGCCCGCTACAAGATCGAGCCGTACGTCGTTGCCGCCGATGTGTACAGCCTCGTGCCGCACACCGGGCGGGGCGGGTGGAGCTGGTACACGGGATCAGCGGGCTGGTTCTACCGGCTGATCACGGAGACGTTTCTCGGTCTGCGGCTGGAGGTGGACAAACTGTATGTCGAGCCGCGCCTGCCGTCGGCCTGGAGTTCCTTCAAGCTGACGTATCGCTATCGGGAAACGAAATATCAGATCAAGGTGACGCGCCTTTCCGAGGACTCGCGGCACCGCGTGCTTCTGGACAGCGTGGAGCTGGGCGACCTCGCCATTCCGCTCAAAGATGATCGGCGGGCGCATGTCGTGGAGATTTTTTTTCCTTCCAAGACCGAGGTGGAGAAGGCCCTGGTGGAAGCGGTTTGAAAATGAGTCGAGACCAGGCGGGAACGCCGCATCCGGCCCGCAAGAACCGTGACGAGGGCGGCCGTCGCTCGGCGCGCGTTCAGAGGCGCGAGACCAGCAGCTCGCGCTGGAAGACCATTTCCTTCGGCAGATGCGAATAGAGTTTCATGAACAGCTCGTCTTGCGAGAGCAGTTCGCGCCGCCATTCGTCGAGGTCGATGGTCTGGGCCTGCGCCATCCGCTCGGGCGTGAAGCCGGGCATCTCCTCGAGATCAAAACTCTGCGGGCCGGGCACCCAGCCGAGCGGCGTTTCATTCGCGTCGGCGCGGCCCCGGCAGCGATCCACGATCCATTTCAGCACGCGCATGTTCTCGCCGTAACCGGGCCAGAGGAATTCGCCGCCCGCGTCCTTGCGAAACCAGTTCACATGAAAAATGCGCGGGACGAACTCAAGGCTCTTCCGCATGGCGAGCCAATGGCGGAAATAGTCGCCCATGTTGTAGCCGCAGAACGGCAGCATCGCCATCGGGTCGCGACGCACCTGGCCGATGACTGTGACGGGAGTTAGTGGGGCAGCCGTCCCGGCTGCCTTTAGTCCTTTGGCCGTCTCGGCTGAAGAAGCGGCAGGCGAGACGCCCACCGGACTAGCGGCAGCCGGGACGGCTGCCCCACTATCAGGAGCACTCGCCGCCGCCGTCATCTCCGAGCCGATCGTCGCGCCGACGTACACGCCATGAATCCAGTTGAAGGCCTGATACACGAGCGGCGCGGTGGTGGCGCGGCGTCCGCCGAAGATGATCGCGCTCACCGGCACGCCCTGCGGATCGTTCGCGGCGGAATCGAGCGCGGGATTGTTCGTCATCGGCGAGCAGAAGCGGCTGTTCGGATGCGCGGCCTTTTCCTTGGACGCGGGCGTCCACGGCTGGCCGCGCCAGTCGAGGGCGTGCGCGGGTGGTTCATCGGTTTTGCCTTCCCACCACACGTCGCCGTCGGGGAGCAAGGCGACGTTCGTGAAGATGGTGTCGCGCGAGGCAATCTGCATCGCGTTGGGATTCGACTTGGCGTTCGTGCCCGGCGCGACGCCGAAGTAGCCGAATTCGGGATTGATGGCGTAGAGGCGTCCGTCCGCGCCGGGCTTCATCCAGGCGATGTCATCGCCCACGGTGGTGACTTTCCATTTCGCGAAGCGCGGCGGCGGCACGAGCATGGCAAAATTCGTCTTGCCGCACGCGCTGGGAAACGCCGCCGTGAGATAGGTCTTCTCACCGTCCGGTGATTCCACGCCAAGGATGAGCATGTGTTCCGCGAGCCAGCCTTCGTCGCGCCCGAGATACGAGGCGATGCGCAGCGCGAGGCATTTCTTGCCGAGCAAAGCATTGCCGCCGTAATTCGAGCCGACAGAAATGACCGCGTTGTCTTGCGGAAAATGCGCGATGTAACGGCGGTCGGGATGCACATCCAGCGTGCAGTGCAGGCCGCGATTGAAATCATCGCCCTCGCCGAGATGTTCCCACGCGAGGCGGCCCATGCGGGTCATCACGCGCATCGAGAGCGCGACGTAGATGGAATCGGTGAGTTCCACGCCAACCTTGGCGAGTGGCGAGCCGGGAGGTCCCATCAAGTACGGCACGACATACATCGTGCGCCCGCGCATCCCGCCGTCGCACAGGGTGCGGAGGCGCGCGTACATTTCGCGCGGCGCCTGCCAGTTGTTGGTGGGGCCGGCTTCATCGCGCGTGGGCGTGCAAATAAAAGTGCATTGCTCGACGCGCGCGACGTCGTTGGGATGGGAGCGGTGCAGGTAACAGCCGGGAAGTTTTTGCTGATTGAGTTCAATCAACACGCCCGCGTCCACCGCCGCACGGGTGAGCGCGTCCTTTTCCTCCACGGAGCCGTCACACCAGAAAATGCGGTCGGGCTGGCAGAGCGCGGCCTGCGCCGTGACCCATTCGGTGATGTGGCGGTTGTTCAGTTGTTGTGTTCCGAGTTCGTTTCCCATCGCAGCGGCAGGTTGGGGGAAGCGCGGGCGAAATGCTTTCCTAAAATTGTCGGGGCATGAACCACGGCTGATTGATTTGGCTCATGGCTCGGGGAGGTCGTGGAAGACGACGTAAGGAGTCACGCATTTTTTTGACAGAGAATTTGGAGGCTCCGCACGTTGTCACCTACAAGCAACAGGCGCGATTAACTCCCGCTTCCGTTCTGCCGCTATTCCCACAGCGGCTCGGCCGCACTGATTTATGGAATGGCTCAACAGCATCACGAAATTCGCCGGCACCCTCACGGTCGGCTGGGTGGATTTCGTCACGATTCTTGTCCTCTGCGTCGGCGTAATGCGCGGGCGCAAGCGCGGGCTGTCCGAGGAGATTCTGGATACGACGATGTGGATCCTCATTCTTATCGCGGGCGCCTTCCTCTATCGCGGGCTGGGCGACCTGATGAACCAGAAGCCGGTTCTGAGCCTGCTCACCTATTACATCCTGAGCTACCTCCTCATCGCGCTGGGTGTGAAAATTGTCTTCACCTTCATCAAGTCCCGGTTCGGCGCGAAGATTGTGGAGAGCGACATGTTCGGGCGGCTGGAATTTTACGGCGGCATGGCGGCGGGCGCGGTGCGGTTCACGTGCATTTATTTTTTCCTGATCAGCCTGCTGCACGCGCCCCATTACAGCGCGGAGTTTCTCGCCAAGCGCGCGAAGGATGTGGATTACAACTACGGCAGCGATTTCTTCCCGCACCCGTCGAAAATCCAGAAGGCCGTGTTCCAAGATTCCTTCACCGGCAAGACCACGGAGAAGCACCTCCCCATGCTGCTCATGGTGCAGATGGACGGCAACTCCGTCGTCATCCGCAGCGACCGCAGCCTAGCCAAGCGCAACGAGCGGAAGATCGACCAGATCATGGGCCGCTGAGTTTGGGCCGGGTCCTACTCTTCATCTTCTTCGTAATCTTAATCACTGAAACGAAGCGGATGGGGATTAAGAGGGAGATTAGGATTAGGACACGGCCAGAATTTTCGTCCGCTTGCCAGACCCCGGCTGACCCGCTCAACTCTCCCGCGTGGGACTCATCCCTCCGCATCTTCTCGAGCAGATTCGCGCCGCCAATGACATCGTCGATGTCATCGGCGCGTACCTTCCATTGAAGCGCGCCGGGACGAACTTCCGCGCCCTCTGTCCCTTTCATCGCGAGAAGTCGCCGAGCTTCAACGTCAATCCGCACCACCAGATTTTTAAGTGTTTCGGCTGCGGCAAGGGCGGCGACGTGTTCACCTTCGTGCGCGAGTACGAGAACGTGGAATTCATGGATGCCGTGCGCCGGTTGGCCGAGCGCGCGAGCATCACTTTGGAGTTCGACAACAATCCCGCCTTGCAGCAGCAGAAGCACATCAAGGAAGTGCTCTGGAACATCCACGAGCAAATCACCGTGCGCTGGCAGAACGCGCTCGCCAACGAAGCGGGCGGGCAGATCGCCCGCGACTACCTCGCCAAACGCGGCGTGACGGCGGAGGCCATCAAACTCTTCCGCCTCGGGGCCGCGCCCGAGTCTTGGGACGACACGGTGAACTGGGCGAAGAGCAAAGGCCACGACCTCGCCGTGATGGAGCAGGCCGGACTCGTCGTGAGGAAAGAAGGCAGCGACCGCCCTTACGACCGCTTTCGCGGGCGGCTCATCTTTCCGATTTGCGACGAACAGGGGCGCGTGATCGCGTTCAGCGGACGCATTCTGAGCGGCGATGAAAAGCAGGCGAAATACGTCAACTCGCCGGAGACGCCGATCTTCACGAAAGGCAAAGTGTTCTTCGGCATCGACAAGTCCAAGCGCCCGATGCTCGACGCCGAGTCCGCGATCATTTGCGAAGGGCAGCTCGACTTGATGGCCTGCTACATGGCGGGCGTGCAGAACGTCGTCGCGCCGCAGGGCACCGCGCTCACGCCTGATCACGCGCGCATTCTCAAGCGTTACGTCGAGGAAGTCGTGCTGTGCTTCGACGCGGACCACGCCGGACAAAACGCCGCCACGCGCTCGCTCGATCCGTTGCTCGCGGCGGGGCTGGCCATTCGCGTCGCGACGATTCCGAACGGCAAGGACCCCGACGACTTCATCAAGCAACACGGCGGAGAAGCCTTCCGCGAGATCATCGAACACGCCGAGGGCTTCTTCGACTGGTTCCTGAAACGGCTCTGCCTCACGAACGATCCGCGCAGCGACAAGGGCCGGGTGGCGGTGCTGCGCGAATTCGGCGAGGCGCTGATCAAGACGCGCAACGCCATGCTCATCGACACGCACGCGCAGAAGGCCGCCCTGCGCCTCGGCGTGTCCGTGGATTCCGTGCGCGCCGAATTCAAGAAGACCAAACCACCCGCGCCACCGCGCTCGGAACGCGATGAAGATTTCGACCGCATGGCCGAGGAAGCCGAAGCCGGCGCAGCGGCCACTGCGGCCGATGAAGTTCCCTCCGCGCCGCCGACCGTGCGGGAACTGCAACTGCTCAAGCTGCTGCTCGCGCACGGCGATCATCGCGTCGTGGCCGCGACGCACCTGGATTTCCAATGGCTGACCAACACCGCCGTGCAGCGCATCGGGCAGCGGTGTTTGAAAGACGTGGAGGAGGACCTGCCCGGCGGCGCGGCCTTGCTGCACGAGTTTCAGTTCGACCCGGCGGCGCAGGCCCTCGTCAACACCGCGCTCGCCGATCACCACGTCATTCCCCAGCCGGAAAAACAAATCGTGGACGTGCTGACCAACCTGCGGAACGACTTCCTCGCCGCCGAACTGCAACGCCTGACCCGCGAACTCGCCCACCCGGACATGACCGACGCGCAGCGTGAGGAACTGCTGCACCGCCAGCAGCAGTTGCGCGTCCAAAAGCAGCAGCCCTTGCTCGGCTGATGCATGAGGTTTCAACCCCGGCTTTCCTCACCTTCGCGGCTGTCGGACGGACGGTTGTTGAATGTGGCCCGCAACCCTTTCGTCAGTTGGCCGTCTCTGCACCCATGCAAATAACGATTATGAAATTCTGGCTCATCACGCTCTCGGTTCTGCTCACCGTCTCGATCACCCGCGCCGACAATTGGCCCCAGTGGCGCGGCCCGAACTTCAACGGCTCCAGCACGGAAAAAAACTTGCCCGCCGAATTCAGCAAGTCGAACAACGTCGCCTGGCACGCAGCCCTGCCCGGCCCGGCCGGCGCGACGCCCGCCATCTTCGGCGACCGCGTCTTCGTGAACTCCATTGACGCGATCAAGAAATCCCGCGTCGCCCTCTGCCTCGACCGGAAGACCGGTGCGGTGTTGTGGCAGCAGGAGGTCGGGCCGGGCGTCACCCAAGATGACAAGAGCAACTTCGCCTCGCCCTCGCCGGTCACGGACGGGCAGGTCGTGTATTTCTACTACGGCAACGGCGAACTCGTGTGCTTCGACATGGACGGCAAAAAAATCTGGTCGCGCAATATCCAGAAAGACCACGGCGCGTTTGCCTACCAATGGACTTATTCCGCCAGCCCGCTGCTGCACGGTGGAAAACTTTATCTGCAAGTGCTGCAACGCAACGTGGCCGTGAACGGTCGCGGCGGTGACAAGAATGATTCCTACCTCCTCGCGCTCGATCCGAAGACCGGCAAGGATTTGTGGAAACACATCCGTCCCTCCGAGGCTGCGGCGGAATCGCTCGAAGCCTTCAGCACGCCGGTGCCGTTCACGCACAACGGGCGCGCGGAAATCCTCATCACCGGCGGCGATTGCATCACCGGCCACAACCCGGACACCGGCAAGGAACTCTGGCGCTGGGGCACTTGGAACCCCACGAAGATCGGTCATTGGCGGCTCGTGCCCTCACCCGTGGCCGGCGCGGGCGTGGCGCTGGCGTGCGGACCGAAGAACGCGCCCGTCTTCGCGGTGAAACTCGGCGGCAATGGCACGCTCCCCGACTCGGCCATCCAGTGGCAGAGCACCGAGCGCGACGTGACCAGCGACGTGCCCACGCCGCTCTTCTACAATGGAAAGTTTTTCATCCTGAACGGTGGGAAGAAAAAAATCCTCTGCGTCGAACCGGCGGACGGCAAAGTGGTCTGGTCCGGCGACCTGCCCTCGCGCGCCGTCTTCGAGTCGTCACCCACGGCGGCGGACGGAAAAATCTACATGATGGATCATCGCGGCCACGTCTTCGTCGTCTCCGCCGCGACCGACGGCTTCAAGCTGCTCTCCTCCGCCGCGATGGGCGACGAAGGCGACAACAATCTCCGCTCCAGCATCGCGATTTCCCAGGGCCAGGTTTTCGTCCGCACCGGCAAGAGCCTTTACTGCCTGGGGAAAAAGTAGGCGCGGGCCTTGGCTTGCTGCTTAAAAACTGTAGATACAGCCGGGGTCTGGCGGCACGCGGGTGAATCCTGAAAGGATTCCATCATTCAGCCCAGGGTTGCGCCGCCGAGGCGCTACCCTGGGTTCAAGTCCAAAAACATTTCTCCAACCCTGAAAGGGTTGCATCAACGCATCACACCACGCTCTGTGATTCAACCCTTTCAGGGTTGAACAACATCCTCTGCGGTTGACCCAGGGTAGTCCGCTGCGCGGCCAACCCTGGGCTGGATGATTTGCATCCTTTCAGGATTCAAGACCAGGCGCGCGGACACGCCGCAACCACGGAGTGATTTCAGTAAAAGCCCGCAAGCCGCTTGCCACACTACGCCGCCAGCAGTTCGAGATTCGCCAGCCGCTCCACCAGCATCGGCGCGCTGCCCGCCTCGTTGCCCGTGTTGAGCACCACGAACACCTTGAGCGCCACCTCCGCGCCCGGCTGGTTCAAGCCAAACGTCGTCAAAAACTCCCGCGGCTCGCCGGGCGCGTGCGAAGCGATGACCACGGCGTCGCCTTCATCATAACGATCCCCAACCGTGCCGCGCAGTTCATACCGCTCCAGCATCAGATCGTTCGACGCGCCATACACTACCCGCGCCGCGTTCGGCGGCTGGAAGATGGCGCTCGCGTTCACCGCCTCCGGCGTGTGGCCCGGCAACGGCGTCAGCCTTGGCAAGGTGGCGATCAACTCCGGGTGCGCCGTGAGCTTGCCGGGCACCGCCTCGCGGTAGGCCTTGAGTGTCTGATACGCCGTTTCGTCGGAACCGTCCCGACGCGCACGGGCCAGCGTCAAATCCTGCGCCTTCTTGCGCTCGTCCGAATAGGCGAACTGCAGCGCCGACAACGCGCTGGCGAAAGCCCCGCGATCCGTGCCATCTCCCAGCACCAGCGGCAGCGTGACTCCTGCGGGGGCCGGCCCGGCATTGATGGTCTCCCACAGATTCATCACATCCACCATCGGACGCGTGAAAGCCTCCTGCCCGGCCGTGACCACGGGGGCATAAGGCCGTGCCGCATAAAAATCCGTGTTCTGATAATACCCGTCCAGCAGGCTGTTAAACATGTTGAACCAGGAGAGCAACTGGAGCTTCTTGAAGAAAAGGCTGGCGCGGGCCAGTTGCAGCGTGGTGAGACCCGCCTGCACCGCGTTCTGGCGGGCCTGGATGGTGTCCCGCAGCGTGGTGAACAGCGCGGCGGAGCGGGTGGTGTTATCCGGCAGCCGCACCAGCAAGACGGCTGGGGCGAGGGCGGTGTTACATTGACCCCAGTGCGCGATAAACTCGTTCATGGTGGGGATATAGGAAGCATTTCCAGTGATGGCCATAATGTTAATAAGTTAGTTGTTCATTCTTTCCGGACACTTCGGTCGGGCCTGCAAAACAACTCACAGGCACTGGGAATGGCCGGCTTCACCGAGAGGAATCGGAACGGGCGGAAAATACTTTAGGGTGTGCTGGAAATCTTTTTCACACTGAATTTTACCGTGTCCGAACTTTGACTGTGGACAAATCAAACCAAGCTTCACCAACAGCGCCTTCGACACCACAGACAAGCTCGATTTCTTCGGCATTTGGAAGGTGGTGCGGTTTCAACTGAGTGCCAACGATGTTAAAAGGAAAAGTAACAGACTCGGTAATGTTGGTTCCGAAGACATGCTTTCTTGTGGGCTCGCCGCTGATTCTCAGCATAGCGCCATACCTGTCATCGTCGTAATTTTTTATGCTGACCGCATGGAGAGCACCTTCAAATTGATACTTGCCCGGCGGAAGAAATACCGTAGCGCGCGCCGAAACCGGCAGGCGTGAGCGGGCAACTACTTTCAGCCGGTTCGACTCATTCAAGGCCACACCGTTAGTGTCTGCTCTTTCACGCCATTTTGCCGACAATCCGTCGAAAACAACCGCGCCCGGCTGTGGCGGCGCTGCAAAGGCAGCGTCAACAAACTCAAACCTGTCACGTAAAGAATTGATCAGGATTTGCACCGCGTTTGTCACTGTGCGCCTTTTTTCCTCTGGGTATTGACTTGTTTCCTGAAGAACAAGATTGGCAACGCTGCGAATGTCCTTCTCTAAAAGTTGGCGGTTTTCCTTGGCGATTTTTGCTGATTCACGAATTGTTTGTAGAAAAATCGGTCGATACTGCGCGTTTGTAAGGAGAGTCCTGCCAACAGAACCGCGCACCGTCATGGTCAACGACCACGGCCTTTCCTCGGGAAAAGAGTTATCCAACCCGTGAGCCACAAAATAAAACAAACCGCCGGGTTGGCAGTAAGCACGGTAATTGTTGCAATTCCACAAATAACCGTCCCAGTTGCCGACCAAAATTTCTGCCGCCAAATAGCGGCAGGCGGCTTTTACATCAAAGGCGTCTCCAAAGCGCTTCGATGTGCCGTCGTGGATGGCCTGACGAGCTTTTTTAAGGTCATTCAAGGTCTGATCCGTGCCGCTGTTTTGTTCTGGAACCTCCTGAAAATCTACTTTTTGCCACTGGTAAAGATTTCCTTTGGAGTCACCAAACCATTTTTTAAGGAATTGCTTGTCCACTCCTTCAACGACCGAATAAATACCTGCTTTACGCCCGCCTATGGTTAAACGAACCAAGCCAACTTGCGGACAAGGAACTCCCAGAGTGCGGAAAACGCGGGAGGCAAGGAAGTAGCGCAAGCCACTGTCATCGTTGAAATTGTTGTTAAGATGGAGTTTTTTTGGTTTATTGGTGCTGCTGCTTTCCTGCCCGCTACCGAAGCGAACCGTTAAATTTGGATTTCGGTTGATACCCTGAAAAGTGCTTGAACCTTTAAGCCGCACCTCAACCGGCGACGACTGGCCGTTAATAATCAGAATTCCGGGAGCGTATTTCCGCGTGGCATGAACTAACGAATTCGAAGCGGATGCGGTTAAAACCAGATCAACCTGGCCGATGCCGTTTCCAAACAACTCCATTCCTTCCGCCAGCAAAAGTTTTGGCAAGAATAGCAAAACAAACAAAAAAATGTTCCATGTCTCAATTTTCAAAATTTTTTGCCGTTTTCATCTCTTTCACCAGACCAACAACCGTCGCCACACCAAGCAAAATCAAAATGGTGAGGATGAGGTTATTGGCCGTCTGAGGTTGCAGCACTTCCGAAAAAAAAGAGCCAAAGCAGGGACATCCCTCGCCAGGACTGATCGCATGACGGGCTCCTCGGTAAACTCCAAAAACCATGACGAGCCAAACGACCGCAAGATACTTAAGCGTCATTCTTAGTGGGGAGACTAGCACGGCTACCGTCACAAGCTCGGCCAGTATCGCTATGGTTGTTGTCTGTTTGACGAGCAAGCGTGGAAATACCGGATCGCGAAATTGCAAGTAGCCTTTGCCATTTTTGTGATCAAGCACCTTGCCCGCAATACTAACAAGCAATATCAGCAACACTATCCAATGAAAACCCCGGGCATACATAAGCAAAGCATGCAAATTTCAAAATTACACCCGGACAGCAGATCTGCCGGGTGCAAATACGTCCGCCTAGTTGGAGTTGCAAACTTCTACTGGCCCTCCCGTGTAGCAAGGTGCTTGAGCGACGGTGTAACCACCGAAAGAAATTAATGTAGAGCCACAACTGGTCAAATTTGGACTGACATTCCATGTCGTCCATCCTACGGACATGGAATACGTGCTGGTTGTTGATACCACACACTCTTGTAAAGCATTTGTGTCAGAACACATTTGCCAAGATGGTGTGAATGTCGTGTTTTTGCAATAATTTGGATGAATGGTTTGGATAGATGAAACGACCCGGCAGTATTGACACGCAGCCAAGACCAATGGCGTACCACCAACAATAAGCAGGCATGTTAGTATTGTGGCAAGCAGAGGTCTTTTTACAATGGCAGTTTTATTGTTTTCATTGTTTGTTTTTTTGTTGTTTTTGTTGTTTTTGTTGTTTTTGTTGTTTGGAACGAAACACCAGCACGGCACACAGTGCGCAGGCCAGCGTTATGGTGGCAAAGCTGATCATGAAAATTTTAGAGATAATTTTATGCTGGCGTGTTTTGGCATCTGACAGGCGGATGTTTTTGTATTCAGCCAAGGCCGACAATTCGCTCTCTTTCGGCCATTGGTTAGTGACAGGCCTTGGAGCGGGTGAGAAACCTGCTTCAAGGTGACGTTTATCTTCTACCACGGTGATGCCAGGCAGTGCGGGCACAAACGAACTCTGGGTGTTGACTACCCGAACTAGAGTGGTGCGGCCTGAAACAACAATGTTCTTGTGTAATGGGGCTTCGTCTCTCGCGGTAGACTTGGGTGGGATTTCTTTTGGAGCGTAAACGCTAAAAACAAAGGTGTCCGGTATGAGCAGGCTTTCCCAGCGTTTTAGTGCTGCTTCATAAACTGCATTTGTAAACCCATCATTGAAGTAACGAAACGAAAGCGCGTTGTTTTTTATGACTGGCAAAGCACCATCCGAGTAAAACACGATCCGCCGGGCTGACCATGGAAAGGATGAGTCGGTTATGACACGGACTTCCATCCCGTAATCTCTGAAACTCAGCATAGGATCACGCGTGAACCAAACAGGTTTAAGCTGGTTAGTTTTGGCGTCTTTGAGCAAGCATCCCGAGGCATAAGCCATCCAGACATAGCTGATCAAGCTAGGGTCAACAGGCGGTTGCTGGCCTGGCACCAGCACTCCAACGCCGGTGTTAATTGGGATTTTTGTTTCGCCTTCGACGGCTTGAGGAGTCCCATCGGGACCGGCTTTGAAATATGGCAAGGGTTTGTTGGCCGGGCCGTGATATTGATAAGTGCGTAGCTGCTTTCCCTCAAACGCCGCTTCCCAATACTCATGCGGCAAAGATACGTTCGTGTCCACATTTCTGGAGCGAATCATCCACTTGCAGCCGTCAATATCCACTTCGTAGGCGCGTGTGGACTCTTGCAGTGTCTTTTCCTCGCGAGAAAGTATGGCAAAAACCATTTCGCCTTCAATGTGAACTGAGGCACCAGCAGCTAGTTGCTGGGAGAGTAAAAGTAGAAAACTGAGCAAGGCGAGTTTGGCCATAAATTTACCGTTCGGGCACTCGAACGTGAATGATTCCGTTGATCGTGTCGGAATTCAGCACTGTTTGGCGAAGGGTCTGGTTGTCAGTGGCCAGTGCGCTGCCATCTCTAAAACTTACCAGTCCGCGGAAACGATGAGTGCGATTGGTCCACTGGCTGCCGGGCAGGATGTTGGCCGTAGGCATATCGGGTGCAAACGAACATTTTGCCAGATTTTTCGCGTTCACCAGATTGGAATCACCCGTAAGAAATGCGCCGGTGTTTTCCTCGGTGGCTTCAAAGGAGACAAAATACGAAAGGTTTTGGTCAAGGAGTTCGGGAAAACGATCAGCTTTGATAGCTTGGAGATCGGCGGGACAGGCCAGGACTTGCGGAGTCGCCAGGTGGCTCGCAACAGCTTTGAAATGGGAAGAAGTTTCGGGACGGGCGGGATTCAACGAGCCTCCCTCAGATGCGACTACGTTCCAGGGGAAAAGCCCGGCATGGTCTTGAGCAAACATTTGCAAAGCCAGATTGGTTTGCCTCTGATTGCTGAGGCAGGCGGCTTCCTTGGCTTTGGCTTTGGCTTGACTAATGGACGATACCAGCAGCGAAAGCAAAAGAGCCACTATGGTGCAGACGACCAGCAACTCAATGAGCGTGAACGCGCGCCATTGGCGTCCAGTGCCAATGATCCGACGCCTTGGTGAGCCAGAGGCGTTGCGGCGCAACGATTTAGTTGAGGTCACATAATTAATACAACTTGCTCTGATAAAATCTTTCAAAAATCCGCTTTTATTTTTTCCCGGCAGGCCGTTTTGGGCGGCGGACGGTGGGAACTGTCATCCGGGCCTTCGGGCGGCGGGTTTTTCTCCAGGCGCGCGACTTGCCTTTTCAAGCGGCTCAAGCCACGGAGCTTGATGAGGTAGATGGCGGCACGCGACAGGCCGAACGTGTGGGCCACCCGCTCCGGCGGCCAGCCGTGCCAAACGAGTGCGTGGAGCACTTGAAAGTGCTTGGGATTCATCCGCCCGCGTAGCCGCTCGAAGGCCGTCGCCAGCAGCGCCCTTCGCCAT
>JBBQYK010000026.1:0-21132 GCA_038208765.1 Verrucomicrobiota bacterium | reverse complement strand
CGGCTGGTCATCTTCACCGCGCTGCTGCGGCTCCGGCAGATTTGCTGCGACTTGCGGTTGCTGGATGCCTCACGCAAAGGCCGCGAAGGACGCGAAGAAGAAAGCGGGACCGAGGAACCTTTGCGCCCTTCGCGGCCTTTGCGTGAGGCATCAGGAAAAGTCGAAGCGTTCGATGAGCTGCTCCAGGAGATCGTCGATGGCGGCCATCGCGTGCTCGTGTTCAGCCAGTTCACCAGCATGTTGGCGTTGCTGAAGGAAAAGCTGAACGAGCAGCAGATCGAGTTCTGTTACCTCGACGGCTCCACCAACAATCGCGGCGAGGTGGTGGAGAAATTTCAGCGCGGTGCCGCGCCGGTCTTTCTCATCAGCCTGAAAGCGGGCGGTGTCGGCTTGAATCTCACCGGCGCGGACACGGTGATTCACTTCGACCCGTGGTGGAATCCGGCCGTGGAAGATCAGGCCACGGATCGCGCGCATCGCATCGGTCAGACACGCGTGGTCACGAGCTACAAGCTCATCACCCGCGGTACCGTGGAGGAAAAAATCCTGCTCTTGCAGCAGAAGAAGCGCGAGATCATCCGCGGCACGCTGGGCGAGGAGCAGTTCACCGAGGCGCTGAACTGGGAGGAGATTCAAGAGCTTTTCGCCTGACTCTTTCCGTGTCTTCCGTGGTCAACACGTCCTCCCGGTGACTTTGGCGAAAAAAATCTACACTGGTTAAACTTCAACAGCCGCATCGCCCCATCAAATATTTTTCATGCAGAGGGATAATTCAATGGATTCAATGGTTTGAGCCACCTCCTCGCATCCTATGACCCCGTGGCACGCAGCGCGCTAAAGAGCGGTGCCCTTGAAAACCAGAGCTTCAAAAATCTTCGACTTCGCCCCGCCTCGTGCCCTCATGCATGTGGGCGTGCGACGGTCGTTTGATTCCAACCCGCTCGCCGGCCCTTTCACTCTCAGGAGCTTTCCGCTGTTCGGGAAGTTCCGCGCCCCAGTCCGCAAACCCCGCTCCTAAAAACTCATGAAGAAAGTCGAAGCAATCATCAAACCCTTCAAACTGGAGGAAGTAAAAGACGCCCTCGGTGACGTGGGCATCGAAGGCATGACCGTCAGCGAAGTGAAAGGCTTCGGTCGCCAGAAAGGCCACACCGAAATCTATCGCGGCAGCGAATACACGGTCGATTTCCTGCCCAAGATCAAAATCGAACTCGTCCTGCCGGACAACAAGGTCGATGCCGCCCTCAAGGCCATCATCGGCGCGGCCAAGACCGGCAAGATCGGCGACGGCAAAATCTTCGTCTCGAACGTCGAGGAAGCCATCCGCATCCGCACCGAGGAAAAAGGTGACACCGCTGTTTAACCCGCGACTGGACAACCCAATCAATTAACCAACATGAAGAAATTATTCCTCTCCCTTTCCTTGTTCAGCCTGCTGCTCGGCAGCTTCGCCCCGCTGGCGATGGCGGCGGATGCTCTGGCCAAAGAGCCGACCGTCGAAGACCGCCTGGCCGACCTCGAAGCTTACGTGAACAACGGCACGCGCCAGACCAACGCGCCGTCGAAAATCCCCGGACCTGGCCCCGGTCATAACGCCTGGCAGATGACCTCCACCGCGCTGGTGTTGTTCATGACCTTGCCCGGCCTCGCGCTCTTCTACGGCGGTCTCGTGCGCAAGAAGAACATTCTCTCCATCATGGCCCAGTGCATGGGCATCGCAGGATTGGTGACCATCCTCTGGTGGGTGTGCGGCTACAGCCTCTCCTTCGGTGCGGGCAACGCCTTCATCGGCGATTTCAGCTACGCCTTCTTCAAGGATGTGAAACCCGGCAACGTCGGGGCGGGCTACTGGTGGATCAGCGACAGCATGTGGGCGATCTTCCAGCTCACCTTCGCCATCATCACGCCCTGCCTCATCCTGGGCGCGGTGGCGGAACGCATGAAGTTCTCCGCCATCCTGCTCTTCGTGGCCTTGTGGATGTTCGTGGTGTATTTCCCTCTCGCCCACATGGTCTGGGCCACCACGGGCCTCATGTGCGGACCGCTGAATCCCGACGCGGCCATCAAGGCGCTCGACTTCGCGGGCGGCACGGTCGTTCACATGTCCTCCGGCTGGAGCGCGCTCGTGCTCTGCATCATCCTCGGCAAGCGCCTAGGTTTCGGCAAAGAACCGATGCCCCCGCACAGCATGGTCATGTGCATGATTGGCACCGGCATGCTCTGGGTCGGCTGGTATGGCTTCAACGCCGGTTCGGCGCTTGGTGCGGACGCCATTGCCTCGAACGCCTTCACCACCACCACGCTGGCGGCCGCCACGGCCGGCTTCGTGTGGCCGATGATGGAATGGATCACCCGCGGCAAGCCCAGCGTGCTCGGCTTCTGCTCCGGCATCGTGGCCGGTCTCGTCGTGGTCACGCCGGCCTGCGGCTTCATTACCGCCAGCGGCGCGATGATCATAGGCGTGGTCGCGGGCATCATCCCCTACTTCGCGGTGGCGAAGCTGAAGAACTGGCTCGGCTATGACGACGCGTTGGATACCTTCGGCGTTCACGCCGTCGGCGGCACTCTCGGGGCCATCATGACCGGCCTTCTGGCCAGTGTGGATTCCGGCCATGCCTCCGTGGCCGGCCTCAAGGAAGGTCTGCTGATGAACCAGTTCAAGGCCATCGGCATTACGCTGGTGCTCTCCGTGGTCGGCACGGCGGTCATCGCTTACATCGTGAAAGCCGTGATCGGATTGCGTCCGACCGAAGAAGTCGAAACCATCGGGCTCGACCTCGCGGAACACGGCGAAGAAGGCTATCACACCAACTAAGCCTTCGATTCTCCTTCACACCGCGCCCGGTGCAAACCGGGCGCGGTTTTGTTTCTTTGGAGCGCCGGCTTCCAGCACGGCGCGTTCCTGGTTCGGGAAAGCGCGAACCACGGAAGACACGGAAGACACGGAATCGGATAGGAAGTACTCCACTGTTCCATTTCCTTTCCGTGTCTTCCGTGTCTTCCGTGGTTCACGGTTTTTTATTTGGAACATCCACGCGCCGTGCTGGAAGCCGGCGCTCCAATTCATCCCGCCCAAATCGCCAGCGCCGTCGTGGGGTCGCGGCCGGTGTAACCGCAGGGTGGCGACGGCTTCGCAACTGGCCGGCCCGTCACTCCGTCAGCAGTTTGAGAAAGTTCAGGCCCGTGTTGGTGAGTTCCCAGTCCGCGCCGCGCCGCGTGACGAGCTTGCGGCAGGGGTTGCGCTGCTGCTCGGCGGCGTTCACGGAGAACAACCGGTAGCGCTGCTTCGATTTGAGTTCGCTGGCCGCGCGCGGAGTGATCTGGATGGGCACGGCGTTCGCGTCGAGCGCGATTTCGTAGCCAGCCACGCCTTCCTTCTGCGCGAGCGGATTCGGGCGAATCAGCGCCGGGTAGCGTTTGGGAAAGGAGAAATTCGCGTCGCGTACGATGACGCGGCACAGCTCGGGACGGCTTTTCACAAATTTCAGGAAGTTGAATTTTGCGCCCTGCGCCTGCTGTTCGAGGAAGACGAGACGCGGATCGAGGCCGAGCAAATTCATGCCGTTCCAAATGCCGTGATCGTCGGGCTGCTTCGGATGTTCTCGTTTGTACCACGTCGAAAAACGATCACTGACGAAGAGGTTGATCTCGAAATGGACGTGCGCGCGCTCGAGCGAGATGCGCTCGCCGGTGTTGCTGGTGCGGCCCATCGTGCCGATCCCTTGGCCGGCCTTCACGCTTTGGCCGGTCTTCAACCCGCTGGCGAACGCGCTCAAGTGGGCATAGACCGTGAACACTTCCAGGCCGTCGATGGTGTGGCGCAGGACGATGTACTTGCCGTAGTTCGAGGCGCTGGCGCGCGGGTTGAGGTACGACACCGTGCCGTCGGCCGCAGCCATGATCGGGTCGGTCGGCTCGCCGCGCTTGTCGCGCTGGACGCTGCGGATGTCGAGGCCCTCGTGCATCTGCCAGCCCGCGCTGCGCACGCAGCCGAAGTTGCCGCTCTCCCAGGTGCGCCCGGTCGTGCCGACAAAAAACTTTTCGCCGCCGCCTTTGTCAAAGATGGCGCGGTTGGCGGTGGGGAGGTGGAAGGGCTGGGCGCAAGCGGAAACTCCAAATCCCAAAACCCAAATCCCAAACAAACTCCAAAATCCAAAATTCCAAGGGGCGCGCGGACGGCACCAGTTCCGTTTGGAATTTGAGGTTTGGATTTTGGGATTTGGATTTGGTCTCACGGATCCACCGACCTGGGAAACGGCCAGTTCTCCTTGCGTTTAAGCTTCCGCACCACGTTGTTCAGCCCGCGCACCATGCGGTCGGCCTCCTCGCGCGTGCAGTCGGGCGTGAAGACCATTTCGCCGGTGCTGTTCTTGCCGGTCACGAGCGGCGCGGCCAGCCAGCGGGCGGTGCCGAAGTCACTGTGGATGGCCAGGTGGCGTCCGCGATTCACCACGGTGGCGCGCTCGAGAATCCACGAGCCTTGCCGGTCAAACTTGATGCGGATGACGAACCCGCCGCGTTGCTCCTCGACGGTGGCACCCTCGACATTGTGCTCGTCGAGCAGCGGCTCGCGCTCGATGTTCAGCAGGACGGGCGCGGAGCGGATGACCGAGATGGCGGACGACATGCCCCCTTGTCCGCCGGTCTCGGCATGGATGCGGATGTTGCTCTTCTCCTTTTTGCGCTGGCGTTCCGCAGTCGTGCCGCAGCCCGCCACGAGCGCGAGAACCAGCAGCATGAGAAAGCCATTGAACAGCGGCGCGCGACTCTTCATATTCGCGGCCAAACAAACGGATTAACAATTCAAAGTAAAGCACTATGGGCCAGCAGCTGAACAAAGGTATCAAACGCAAACGTCGGAACGCCTACAACAAGCGCCAGAAAGAAGCCGTGAAGGCGAAGAAGACGACGAAAGCGAAGAAGACGAAAACTTAAACAGTTTTCACAACCAAGAGGCGGACTCGCGAGAGTCCGCCTTTTTTCATGGTCACGGATTATTGCCGCGCGATGTCCGCCTCGGGCGTGACGGAGAATAATTCCTCCAGCGCCGCCGCGAGGTCTTCGCTGCTGTAGGGCTTGGGCACCACACCGGAGAAGCCGAAGTCGCGGTAGTTCGCCATCACGGGATCATTCGAGTAGCCGCTGGAGACGATGGCGAGCACGTCAGGATGGCGCGCGCGCAGTTCGCGAATCGTGTCCTTGCCGCCCAGGCCGTTGGGCACGGTCAAATCCATGATCACCACCCCGAAAGGTTCCCCGCGCTGCCGCGCGGCTTCATACATCTGGATGGCTTCCGCGCCGTCCGCCGCCGTCTCGGCGTCGCAGCCGATGCGTTGCAAAAGTTGCACGGCAAGTTTGCGGATGGGCAGTTCGTCATCCATGACGAGCACGCGGCGCGGCGTGGCCCCAGGCCGCAGCGCCCGCGGACGCAGTGCCGGCCGCGCGACCGGGGCCAGTGCCGCCGGGAGATAAACGTGGAAGACCGTCCCCTGCCCCGCGATGGATTCGACACGAATCTGCCCCTCGTGTTTGCGCACGATGGAGTAGGCGGTGGCGAGTTCGAGACCGTGGCCCTGCTTCTTCGGGCCAAAGTACGGCTCAAAAATTTTCGTGAGGTTTTCCGGCGGCAGGCCCGCGCCGTAATCACGAATCGACACCCGCACGTAACGGCCCGATCGGAGCGCGAGCAGCGGGTCATTCACAACTTCCTGGTTCAGCACATGCACTTCGAGCCGCGCTTCTTGGCTCATCGAAGCGTGCGCGTGGCGGATTAAATTCTGCAATACCTGGACTATCTGCGCCTCGTCGGCCTCGACGGCCCAGAGGTCGTCACCGAAGAAAAATTCCGGCGTCACGTCGCTGTTCTCCAGCGCACGCACGGAGCAGTCACGAAGGAGCGGCGCGAGCTGGAGCGGCTTCTTAATCGGCGCACCGCCGCGCGCGAAAGTGAGCAACCGTTGCGTCAGCTCGCGGGCCCGCAGCGAGGCATTCTCGGCCTCGACCAGCGAATCACCGACCGGCCCCCCCATGCCGTCGGCGAGGCGCGCGCGCGAGATGTTGCCGAGGATGACCGTGAGCGCGTTGTTGAAATCATGGGCGATGCCGCCCGCGAGCAAGCCGATGGATTCGAGCTTGTTCGCCTTTTGCACCTCGGCCTCGGCGCGCAGACGCTCGGTGATGTCGCGCAAGACAAGCACCGCGCCGATGATGCGCCCGTCGTGGTCAATGATGGGCGCGAAGGATTGCGAGATGTGGCGGACCCCCTCGCTGCGCGCCGCGAGCACCGTGTCGCGAGCCGGTGGCGGCGTTTCCCCCGCCAGCACGCGTTGCAACAACTGCGCGTTGGTCTCTCCGCCCTCCGGTCCGTGGGCGCAAAAGACTTCCTCCAAAGAACGTCCCGCCGCGAGGGTCGCCGTCCAGCCGGTGAGATGCTCGGCCACCTGGTTGAACAGCACGATGCGCCCGCGCACGTCCGTGGTGATCACGCCGTCACCAATGGAGCGCAGCGTGACCGCGAGCATCTCCTTTTCTTTTTCCAGTTCGCGCTCGGCGACCTTGAGCTGGGTGATGTCCTTGGTGATGCCGAAGGTGCCGATGATCGCGCCGGCCTTGTCGCGCAGCGGCATCTTGCTCGTCAGCACCCAGGTCTCGCGCCCGTCTCTCCAAGTTTCCTTCTCGACGAGGCCGATGACCGGTTGGCCAGTGCGGATGATCTGCTGCTCGCACTCGAAGGCGGGCCGGGCGTGCTCCTCCGTGTAGAAATCAAAATCCGTTTTGCCCACCGCCTCGGAGGCGACGTTGATGGCGAGATGACCGGAAATAGCGCGACCGCACTTGATGAAGCGCGAGTCGATGTCCTTGAAATAAATCGGGTCGGGCGAATGTTCGAGCAACATGCGGAGCAGGTCGCGTTCGTAAGCGAGCAGCCCTTCGGTGATTTTGCCCTCGCTGATCTTGTGTTCCAGTTCGGCGTTCGCCCCGCGCAGGCCTTCTTCGGACTCCCTGAGCCGGCCATTGATCCGTTCGGCGGCGAGCCGCGCGCGGCCCTGCGACCAGGCGATGATGAAGAGCAGGAAGCTGAAACCCAGTCCGCAGACCAGCACGACCACGGACAGGTGCGTCCCGGTGTGAGCGGTGAATTCTGGCCGCGCCCTCACGCGCAGGAGAAACGGACGGTCGAGAAAGTGAACCAGCCTAGTGGAGGAAAATTTCGGACTGTTCGTGCCCGCCGCGCTCACGGCAAACGAACCGAGCAGCGCCGAGGGTTCAGCCGCTACGCCATCGAACATTTCCACCCCTGCCAGACGGTCGAATTTCTTCTCCGCCCACGCGTTGAAAAACTGCTGCGGGATAAACGAGCTGAAGAGGACGCCGCGCCATTGATCGGGCGCGCCGGAAAATCCCCCCGACTGCGCTGGTACAAACAGCGTGAACCCTTCCGCCTCCCGCAAACTGTTCCGCCAGAATCCCGTCTTGCCCGTGATGGCGGGCCGCCCCGTGCGCAAAGCGGTGTGGATGGCCGCGCGCCGGTCGGCATCCGAGTAGGAGTCCCAGCCCTCGCCCGGATCATCGGGCAACGGAAAGCGCGTGAACAGCACGGTGGGAAACGAGAGCGGCAACGTGACCGGCGGACGGATGGCGAAATTGGTTTCTCCCCGCGCCCGCAAGTGCTGCTCGAACGCCGCCGTGTCGGCCTGTTCCAACTGCGGCGCGAAACCCACCGACCGAATGCCGGGATACCGCTCGCCCAAATCAAGCTTCGTGACGAACGCATTCCACTCCGGCTTGGCGACGATGTGGCTGGCCTCGAAGAAGCCGCTGAGCGTCACCATATCCGCCGCCAGCCTTTCGAGACTTCCGCGCACCGTCTCCTCGACCCCGGCGGCGACCGCTTGAAAGCGCGCCTCGTCGCGCGCCTGCGCGCTCTCGCGCATCTTCCAAAACGTGAAAAACGTCGGCCCCAACGCCACAAGCAGAACCACATACGCCGCCCCCCGGAAGCGCAGATGTGTCGTGAGACGTTGGCGAAAAGGGTGCATGGCGCGGCGGCTAGCAGCGTGCGAAGAGATTGAAACTTCCCGGTGACATTTTCCGAACAAAGCTATCGGCATCCGCTGGAACGGCTTGAGAGGAAATTTTAGCCGGGACTAACAGGTTTATGATGAGCACCCGCCGCAGGCAAAAACTCTGAACGCACTTGCCGCCCGCGCGGTCTTTCTCCATCAATAGCCGCTCAACATGAATACCGGACTGACTGCGATAAATGAAACGGTGACGAAGGCCGGCGCGTTCCTGCGCCCGCTCACCTTGGAAATGGGCAAGGTCGTCGTCGGCCAGACGTATCTGGTCGAGCGGCTCATCATCGGCCTGCTCGCCAATGGACACGTCCTGCTCGAAGGCGTGCCGGGCCTGGCGAAAACCTTGTCCGTGAAATCGCTCGCCACCTGCCTGAGCGTGAAATTCTCCCGCCTGCAATTCACGCCCGACATGCTGCCCGCCGACGTCATCGGCACGCAGATTTACAACCCGCAATCCGGCGGCTTCACCACGCGCAAGGGACCTATCTTCGCGAATCTCGTCCTCGCCGACGAAATCAACCGCGCGCCCGCCAAGGTGCAAAGCGCGCTCCTCGAAGCGATGCAGGAGAAGCAGGTCACCATCGGCGACGCCAGCCACAAGCTCGAAGAACCGTTCCTCGTCCTCGCCACGCAAAACCCCATCGAGCAGGAAGGCACCTACCCGTTGCCCGAAGCGCAGGTTGATCGCTTCATGCTCAAGCTGAAAATCGGCTACCCAACGCGCGACGAAGAACGGCTGATTCTCGACTTGATGGCGAAGACCGGCGCTCCGCCCGTCACGCACAGCGTGGTGGACGCGAAACAAATTCTCGAAGCCCGCCGCGTCATCAACGACATCTACGTGGACGACAAGGTGAAGGACTACATCGTGGACCTAGTTTGCGCCACGCGTGACCCCGGCAACTACAAGATTCAGCTCCAGGGCTTGATTCAACTCGGCGCTTCGCCCCGCGCCACCATCGCCCTCACCCTCGCGGCCAAGGCCCACGCCTTCCTGCGCGGTCGCGGCTACGTCACGCCGCAGGACGTGAAGAGCATCGGCATGGACGTGCTCCGCCACCGCGTCGCCATCACCTACGAAGCCGAGGCCGAGGAAAAGACGAGCGAGATCATCATCCAGAAGATTTTTGATGAATTGCCGGTGCCGTGAAAAAAGTTAAGCTGTGAACCATGAAACATAAATTTACCGCGGTGATCAAAAAGGACTCCGGCTGGTGGATTGGCTGGGTCGAAGAAATCCCCGGCGTGAACTGCCAGGGCAAAACCAAAACCCAGTTGGTGAAGAATCTTCGCTCCGCGTTGAGTGAAGCGTTGGAGTTTAATCGCGCCGACGCGCGAAAGGCCGCCGTGGATGATTACGAAGAAGCCGCGATTCTAGTGTGAAGCGCCGCGAGTTCATCCGCCATCTGACCGCGCAAGGTTGCCGACTCGTGCGCGAAGGTGCCTGCCATTCATGGTGGGAGAATCCCGCGCTCAACCGCCGTTCATCCGTCCCGCGCCACACAGAGATCAACCGCTGCCTCGTGCGGAAAATCTGCCGGGACTTGGGCATCGAAGAACCTTGAAGGCTGGCTTGAACACTTTGACCGCTAAGACAACCGAAGCAGTGCGCGCAACCGGTGTTGCATCCACGGGCGACGTGCTGCGCGTGCAACTCACCGACCGACGCGAAATCAGCCTGCCGCTCAAGCGTGTGCAGTGGCTCAAGTGGCTGGCGAACGCTACGCCCAAACAACGCGCCAAGTGGTCGCTCGAAACCGGCGATTACGCCATCTACTGGGAAGATTTGGATGACGGCATCGAGGTCTGCCATCTCCTAGACGCGCAGCCCATTGGCTCAAGAATGAGGAAAAGATTTTGGACGAATTGCCGGTGCCGTGATGCACGGAGGTATTATGGAAAACTTCATGACGATTCTGAGAAATGAATTTGAGGCTGGTGAAGAAAGCTTTCTGATCAAACTGCGCCCAAACCTCGAATGGGATAAGGCGGCGTTCAGCCGACTTGCTGTTGCCATGAACCTTTGCGCCGAAAGAGAAGCCCGTGAACAGAAACTCGAAAGATGGGTTGCCAAGGGATTCTGGTACGTCCCCAAGTTCGTGCGAGAGTGGGCATCGCATCCTAACTTCCCGAAAATTTATGCGACCGACTATTACGAGAGAGCCTTCACTCGACTCGATGACTTGGCCTTTTGGTACTTTATGGGACAAAGCCCCTACGAAAGTGGAAAGCACCTTGAGGAATTGGCTTAACTCGCTTGCGGATCGGCTGCAAATGATTCCCCACGAGTTTCGCACCAACCGCTAATCGCATGGAGAAAACATTCCAAACCCTCAACGAACTCGAAACCGCCGGCTCGGTCACGCGCTACGCCATCGGCGGGGCGTTCGCGTTGAGCTTCTACACCGAACCCATCGTGACCGAGACTGTGGCAAGAGCGCGGGCTTCAGCCCGCTTCACCGTCCGCAAACCCGACGCGTTCAATCTGATTTCACGGCTCACTTCCGTCGGCACGTTGAAGCGGCGTGAACGCCGCGCTCCGTTCCAGCCAGCGGAAATTCCAAACCCGTCGAATTCGACGGGATTAAAAACATGGGCAAGCGCGGTTTTACGCGACTGAACGCATGAGCAAACCGAAGACAACCACCATCGAAGTCCAAGGCGCGGCCATCACTGTTCTTTCCCAAAAAGAACAGGACTTCATCTGTCTCACGGACATGGCGAAAAAGTTTGGCGATGACATCCTGATTTACAGTTGGATGCGGAATCGCAACACGCTCGAATTCATCGGTGTCTGGGAGCAGATTCACAACCCGAATTTTAAAGGTCTCGAATTCGAGACCTTTAGAAAGCAGGCGGGTTTGAACAGCTTTTCTTTGACTCCCCGCAAATGGATCGAAGCCACCAACGCCATTGGATTTCAATCCCGAGCGGGGCGCTATGGCGGCGGCACTTACGCCCATCGCGACATTGCCTTCGAGTTTGGCTCGTGGTTAAGCCCGGAGTTCAAACTCTATCTCATCAAGGAATTCCAGCGCCTCAAGGACGATGAAAGCCGCCGCCTCTCGCTGGCGTGGAATCTCAAACGCACGCTGTCGAAGCTGAATTATCGCATTCACACCGACGCGGTGAAGGCGCACCTGATTCCGCCCGAAGTCACGCCCGCGCAGGCGGCCATCAGTTACGCGACGGAAGCGGATTTGCTCAACGTGGCGCTCTTTGGGCACACCGCGCGGCAATGGCGGGAGGCGAATCCCAAGTTGGAAGGCAACGTCCGCGATTACGCCAGCGTCGAGCAACTGCTCGTCCTCGCCAACATGGAAGGCATGAACGCGGAGTTTATCCACATGGGATTGCCGCAAGGCGAACGGCTGAAGCGGCTCAATCAAATCGCTATTCGCCAGATGCAGGTTTTGACTTCCTCGAACTTGAAGACGTTGCCGGGCGTGCAGGGAAACAAATCTCAGAATCGGTAGCAGGCTATTGCCTCATGGAAAAAACTTTCCAAACCCTCAACGAACTCGAAACCGCCGGCTTGGTCACGCGCTACGCCATCGGCGGCGCGTTCGCGTTGAGCTTTTACACCGAACCCATCGTCACCTTCGCGCGGACGGTCGGCACTTCATCCGCGCAGGCGTTTCAGCATCCACTCTGGATTGCGCCGGGCGTAAATCACCGCGATGACCTGAATCGCACCAGGGATTTCGGAGAAGTAGATGAAGTAAGGAAACCGCTTCAGTCGCGCCTTTCGCACGAGTGGAGTGACATGGGGAAAGCGGCCGGGATTTTCAGCGGCACGTTGCAACAGCGACGCCACAGCCTGATCGAATTCCGCGCCCAGCCCTGGGCGCTGTTCCTCTTACCACGCCACGGCTTCCGAAAGCTCCCGTCGCGCCTCACGCCGATACCCGATGTTCATTTCCAGCCGTGTTTCCGGCGGAGTTCGGCGCGCACTTCTTCCATTGGAATCACCTCGCCTGGGTTGCGTTGCGCTTCCTCGGCGCGGCGTTGCAGTTCAGCCAGCAAGGCGGGAGTTTCAACGAATGAATCGGCTTCCACCTCGTCCCAGATCTGCTCGGCCACCTGCTGCTGCTCCGGCTTGGGCAAAGCTCGAAACTGTTGCATGACTTCGGTCGCGCTCATGGCGGCAATTTATCCAGTCGGCACAGGCAGGCAAGCCGCCATTCCGCGTTCCACGTTCCGCACTCCGCGTTCGCCATGATTCCCCGCGAGATTCTCAAAAAGATTCGCCAGATCGAGTTGCGCACAAACCGGCTCGTGAACGAGACGCTCGGTGGGCAATACCACTCCGTCTTCAAGGGCCAGGGCATGAACTTCGAAGAGGTGCGCGAGTATCAGCCGGGTGACGAGGTACGGACGATTGATTGGAACGTCACGGCGCGGATGAATCATCCGTTCGTGAAGAAGTTCGTCGAGGAGCGCGAACTCACGCTCATGCTCGTGGTGGACCTCAGCGGCTCCGGCTTGTTCGGTTCGGGCGAGCAGTCGAAGCGCGAACTGGCAGCGGAGATTGCGTCCGTGCTCGCGTTCTCGGCCATCCGCAACAACGACAAGGTGGGGTTGATTCTTTTCACGGACGACGTGGAGAAATACATCCCGCCCAAGAAAGGCCGACGTCATGTACTGCGCGTCATCCGCGAGATTCTTTTCTTCGAGCCGAAGGGGCGCGGGACGAACATCACCGGCGCGCTGGAGTTTTTGAACCGCGTCACGGCCCATCGCGCCATCACCGTTGTCATCTCGGACTTCCTGGAGTGCGCTGACTTGTCAGCGCCTTTTCCACTCCGCGACTTGTCGCGGAGTGCGGCGCGACAAGTCGCGACCGCAGAAGGCGGCGACAAGTCGCCGCACTCCAAGTTATCCTCGTCGCTGCGGCAGACGAACCGCCGGCATGATGTGGTGGCGGTGCAGATCATCGACCGACACGAACTGGAGTTACCTGCGCTGGGCCGCTTGATTTTGCAGGACGCGGAAACGGGCGACGTGGTGGAGGTGAACACCAGCGCCGCCACACGCCGCGCCTTTGCCGAGCGGCAGGAACAGCAGCAGGCGGCATTGACCCGTCTGCTCCGCACGGCGCGTGTGGATGCCATCCGGTTGCGCACCAACGAATCTTACGCTTCGGCGCTTGGTCGTTTCTTTGAGACGCGGGAGAAGCGGAGGATGCGCGGTTAACATGGCGACTAACTCCGGCATCCTCATTCCGCCCCCTGCCCCGCCGACTTCGGTGGCGGGCACGAATGACATCCGTCCGATCAAGCCGCCGGTCGCGGTGCCGAATCCGTGGGCGTGGGTGTGGTGGACCGGGGGCGTGCTGGCCCTCGCTGCCTTGGTGGCGCTGGCGATTGCGCTTCTGCGCAGGAAGCAGCAGCGCCGCGCCTTCGTGCCACCGGTGCCGCCGCATGTTCGCGCGCGGCAAAAACTTGAAGCCGCGTTGCTGCTCATCAACGACCCGCGCGCGTTCGCCATCGCGGTGTCGGACGCGGCGCGCGTGTATCTCGAAGAACGGTTTCAACTCCGCGCGCCAGAGCGGACGACAGAAGAATTTCTGCGCGACCTGCAAAAAACTTCCGCGCTCACTACGCCGCAAAAGGAAAGTCTCGGTGAGTTTCTTGAACAGTGTGACTTGGTAAAGTTCGCCCGCTTCGAGCCGCCCGAGTCCATGCTGCGTGAGTTGCAGGAATCCGCGCTGCGTCTCGTGCATGAGACGCAGTATGATCTGCCCGCGCCCACGCCACCGCCGCTCCCGCCGGAGGCGACGAAATGAGGAACCACGGAAGACACAGAAAACACGGAAAGGCAGACCCTGAGAAAGTCTGTCTGCTTCCGCATCCGTGTCATCCGTGTCATCCATGTCATCCGTGGTTGATAATTTTGTCCCGATGAACTTCAGCTTTGCCCTACCGTGGATGCTCCTGCTGCTCCTCCTGCTGCCGCTCGCGGCATGGCTGCGCGGGAAGCGTGGCGCGCGCCCGGCCTTTGTCTATTCCTCGGTCGCGCTGGTGAAGGAGGTTAGCAAATCCAGCCGCTCCCGAGCCGGAGCCTTCCTGCACGCTTTGCGCTGGCTGGCGCTCGCATTGCTCATCCTGGCGCTGGCGCGTCCGCAGAAGACGCAGACGGAAACCTCGGTGCGCGCGAGCGGCGTGGACATCGTCATCGCGCTGGATTTGTCCGGCAGCATGGAGTCGGAGGATTTTGAGATCAAAGGTCAGCGCGTGAACCGGCTTGTGGTCGCGAAGGAGACCATCGCGAAGTTTATCGAGAAACGTCCAAATGACCGCATCGGTCTCGTCGCCTTCGCCGGCAAGCCCTACATCGCGGCACCGCTCACGCTCGATCACGGGTTTCTCCGCGCGAATCTGGACCGCCTGGCGCTCCACACCATCGAAGACGGCACGGCGATTGGAGCGGGCTTGTCCGCCGCCGTGAACCGTCTGCGCGATGTCCGCTCGAAAAGCAAAATCGTCATCCTGATGACCGACGGCCAGAACAACGCCGGGAAAATCCCGCCGCTCACCGCCGCCGAGGCCGCCAAGGCGCTGGACATGAAAGTCTATACGATTGGCGTGGGCATTCGCGGCCAGGCCCCGTTCCCGCAGCAGACGCCGTTCGGCAAACGCTACGTGATGATGAACGTCGATATCGACGAGCCGACCCTCACGGCCATCGCCGACAAAACGGGCGGCAAATATTTCCGCGCCGACAGCACCGACACGCTGCGAAAGATTTACGAGGAGATTGATCGCTTCGAGAAGACCGAGGCCGTGGTGAAGAAGTTCGTGCGGCGCGATGAGTTGTTCCACTGGTTCGCCGTGCCGGGATTGTTGCTGCTGCTCATCGAAGTGCTGCTCGCGAACACGATGTGGAGGAGGCTGCCGTGAGCAATTTTTTACCCCAACGGGGTTTCAATCATTCAGCCCAGGGTTGCGAGGAACGAGCTACCCTGGGTGAAACGCACCATTCGTCATCAACCCTGAAGGGGTTGAATCTTTTGGCATCCTCGCATCGCCGCGATTCAACCCTTTCAGGGTTGATTGATTATCTGGAACGCCAACCCAGGGTAGCGCGTACCGCGCAACCCTGGGCTGGATTATGGAATCCTTTCAGGATTCAAAACAGCCGTGCACCTCGATGCTCATGAACTTCGCCGCGCCTCAACTCCTCTGGCTCCTGCTGCTGCTCCTGCCGCTCGGCGCGCTGCTCATCTGGAGCTGGCATCGTCGGCAAAAATTGCTCGCGCAATTCATCAGCGCGCGGCTGCTCGATTCCCTCATGTCCGGCGTGTCGAAGGCGCGGCAGAAATTCCGGCTGGTGCTGCTGGCGGCGGCCGTGGCGTCGTTGATCTTTTCGTTGTCACGCCCGCAACTCGGTTTCTCGCTGGAAGAATCGAAGCAGAGCGGACTCGACATCGTGGTGGCCATCGACACTTCCAAAAGCATGTTGGCCGATGACGTGCAACCCAACCGCCTGTCGCGCGCCAAACTTGCCGCCGTGGATTTGCTGCGCCTCGCGCAGAGCGACCGGCTGGGCCTCGTCGCATTTGCGGGCGGCGCATTCCTGCAATGCCCGCTGTCCCTCGACGAGGAGGCGTTCCGGCAGAGCGTCGATTTCCTGGATGTGAATGTCATTCCGCAAGGCGGCACCGCGCTGGCCGAGGCGATTCAGACCGCGCGCGCCGCATTCAAGGAGGAGAATGAGAATCACAAAATCCTCGTACTCTTCACCGACGGCGAGGACAACGACGATGCGGACGCAGCGCTGGCGGCGGCGCGCGAAGGAAAGAAAGCGGGACTGCGCATTTTCACCATCGGTGTGGGCACGCCGAGCGGCGAAATCCTGAGCAGCAAGGATCCTTACGGCAATCGTGTCTTCATCAAGGATGCGGCGGGCAACGCCGTGAAGTCCCGCCTGAACGAGAGCCTGCTCCAGCAACTCGCGAAGGAGACGGACGGATTTTATCTGCCGCTCACGGGCGCGCGCAGCATGGAGGTGCTCTACGAGCGCGGACTCGCACCGTTGCCCAAGTCCGAATCGGCCACGCGCACCATCCGGCAGTATCACGAACGGTTTCAGTGGTTCATCGGCGCGGCGATTCTGTTATTGTTGGTGGAGATGTTGTTTCCGGAGCGCAAAATTAGTCCAAGGTCCAAGGTCCAAGGCCCAAAGTCGGCGGCAGTCGCGGGGTTGCTGCTGATGTTTTGTTTTGTGGTGAATGGATTCGGCGCGGCGAGCGATGCGTTGCAGGATTATCAGCGCGGGAAATATTCCAAAGCACGGACTGAATTTGAGCGGCTCGCCGCCAAGAAGCCGGACGATTCGCGATTGCGCTACAACGCGGGCGCGGCGGCGTTTCAGGACGAGGACTACGATTCTGCCCTCAAGCATTTCAACCAGACGCTCACCGCGCGCGACCTGAAGCTCCAGCAGCAGAGCTATTACAATCTCGGCAACACGCACTTCCGCCTCGGCGAAAAGTCCGAGGACGCAAAGCAGAAAGAGGAACAGTGGCAGCAGGCCATTCATCAATTCGAGAGCGCGCTCAAGTTGAACACCAACGACATGGATGCGCAGTTCAATATGGAAGTCGTGAAGAAGAAATTGGAGGAACTCAAACAGCAACAGCAGAAGCAGGACAAACAGGACAAAAACAAGGACGACAAGGACAGCAAAGAGGACGAGAAGAAGGACGGAGAGAAAAAGCCGGAGGACAAGAAGGATGGGAAGGACGAGCAGAAGAAGGAGGAAAAGTCCGAGCAGCAAAAGTCCGACGAACAGAAAAAAGAAGAGCAGAAGAAGCAGGAGCAGGATTCACAGAAGAAGGACGACGCGAAGGAGCAGAAGAAGCCGGACGACCAGCAGAGCGCGCAGGACCAGCGCGGCCAAGAGCCGGACAAGGCCGCGCAACCGAATTACGCGCGCGTCATGCAGATGACGCCGCAACAAGCCCAGCAACTCCTCGACACGCAAAAGAGCGAGGAGAAGGCGATGATTTTCCAGCCGCAGAACTTACGCACGAACCGGCCGAAGGATCGCGTGTTCAAAGATTGGTGATAGCCGGTTTTTAACCGGCAGAGGCCAGAAAACTTTTCCGCGCGTGGGAAACTTGGCGAACGCGTCCGAAAATTTCAGCCCCTGCCGATTGCAAACAGGCAACACGCTAAAAAAAACGGCGTCAATGCACCGTGGGGCCGCTTGTGACTGCCCGTCCCACGGGCAGCACGAAGCTGAGCGGTTCCTGACCAAAGCGCTGGGCCAGCGCGCGGTAGAGCAGTCCTCGTTCGGGCGCGCGGACGTTGCGGGCGCGGATGGCGACGAAGAGCGCGAGGCTGAAACTCACCAGCACGTTGCACACGCCGATGCCGAGGATGCCCGCCACGCTCATGAGCCAGGCGGTCACGCTGAGTCCGCCGAGGCCCAGTACCGAAAGCGCGGCAGCAAATTGTCCCGTCGAGAGCGTGACATGGCGCACATCAATCGGCGCGCCGAAGAACGAGGCGATTTCAGGAATCATCCCCAGCATGATGCCGAGCGAAATGTTGCCCGCCAGTCCCGCGATGTTGCGCTCGCACCAGAGCGCGAGGCGCGTGGCGCGGCTGGGGCCGAGCAGATGTTGCACACGACGATGATGCGAAATGGACGCGCGCATTTCGTGCAAGGTGAACCAGTTGTCCGCCCACGCCGCGAGCACGGAGGAGAGCCACAGCAGCACGCCCGTGAAAATCGCGTAGGGCCACGCGCCGCTGAAGCACGAGATGGACGCCACGATCTTCTGCGCCTTGGTTTCATCCAACGCGGCGTGGCCGGTGATCATCACCCAGGCGAGATGCAGCAACAGCGTGGCGGGAATGACGCCGAGCAGGTTCCCGGCGACGGCGGCGGTCTGCGAACGGACGACGCAGACGATCTCATCCACGAGCGCCTCGCGCCGGGAAGTGTCGCGCAATTCCTCCATGCGCCGCGCCAGGGCGGGCGCGGTCGCGGCGGGCTGCTTGGTGGCGAGGGTGAAACCGGCGAGTTGAATGGCCACAAAACTGCCCGCGTAATCCAGGCTGTAGGCCACGCCCTTGAAAAAATTCGCCAACGCCAGTTTCGCGAGCAGCAGCTTCGCCATCGTGGTGAAGCCGGTGATCGCACCGCCACCGAGCGCGCGGCGCAGCATGGCGAAATACTCGCCCCGGCTGCGCGCGACGTAATGCTCGCCGGCCTCGGCGTTGCGCTCGACGATGCGGCGCGTGAGTAGATGGAGATTCTGCCGCAGCAACGCGGAGACGCTGCGGTGCTCGTGATTCTGCCGCACCAAATCCGCCAGCACGGCCAGCATTCGTTGATCGTCGAGGCGCGGGGAGGACCAGAGTTCGAGCAATAATTCCAGCCGCCGCAATTGCGCGCGGATGCGTTCGAGATCATAAACGAGACCGGTGCTGACGCCCGTTTGCGTAAGCCGTCCGGTCACTTCGTCCACGGCCAGATCACAGGACTCGGCGACACTGCGGACGTGATTCAGTTCCGCCGCCAGTTCCTGCGTCGGCTCTCCGGCCTGGGCGCGGGCGAGCAGGATTTCCGCGGCGGGCAGCAATCTTTGAAACGGCAGATCACGGAAGGCGGGCTTGGCAAGCCGCGAGCGCACTTCGCGGAACGAACCCGTGACCGCAATGCGCCCGGCGAGCTGCACCATGGCGTCCTCGACATCGTTGCGCAGGGAATTCCAACCAGTCTCCTCGCTGGTTTCGCCGTGATGAATCAAGCTGATGATCTGCGCGGCCAGCCCGGCATCGATGCGCTCCAGCCAGTCGCCATCATGCTCATGGGAGAAGAGCCGGTCGAAGATGTCGCCGAGATCGCGCGTGGTCGGTGGGCCGGGCAGCAGCCGCGCGGTCAGACGGGCCAGCGCCTCATGGCTGAATGCGGCGCGGCGCGGCAAACCGGTGTCAGCGAATAGATCCAGCGCCTGCGTGTCGCGCACCAGCGAGCGAAACGTCTGCGCCACGCGAAGCTGCGCCTCGGGCTGGCGATCCAGAATCTGCAGCAGCAGGCGCAGGCGTGTTTCCGGCGTGCGACGGCGCACCCACGAGATCAAATCCTCGGCCCAGGCCACGCGCTCGGGCAGCGGACGCTCCGGATCGGCATGGGCGAGCAACGCATCCAGGGCGGGTTGTCGTCCCAGCCGGATGAAGCGTTCGCGCCATGATGGCCACCTTGACACGCGCGAGAATTCTAAGCGGGACGGGGCTTGTCCACAGAAAGTCAGTGATGAAAGCAGAGCGCGGGCTTTCCAGCCCGCAGCAATGCACCATGACGCAGCGCGCCGACCCAGACAAAATTACTCGGACTCGGGAGAGTTGCTGCGGGCTGGAAAGCCCGCGCTCTGCAACTGGTTTCAGCCGGAACTATTCTTTAGCCACGGATGGAACACGGATGAAACACGGATTGGATCAGGCCGGCGTTGGTTTGCAGGACGGCACCACCACGCACCGAGCAGTGGGTTTCTCCGGCCCATCCCTTCAGCCATCCTCGTCCCTCCTCCGTGTTCCATCCGTGTTCCATCCGTGGCTCAACTGCATGGTGCCGGTTTAGAACCACGCCAGATCGAGTTTCACATCCGCGTGCTTCCACGCCTTCTTGAATTCCTTCGCCGCCTGCTTCGCATCGGCGTCCCGGCCCTGTGCGCGCAGGCTTTGTTCGAGACCGAACAGTGGCCAGCCGTTGGCGGGAAATTCCTTCAGCGTCTCGCGAAAGGCTTTCTCCGCCTCGGCGGGCTGGCCGGTTTTCAGCAGTGCCGTGCCGAGCGACAGACGCGCGGGGTAATGCCAGAACGGCGGCTCCATGTAGGGCAGCTCGTGCTCGGCCTGCACCGCCGCGCGCAGCTCGCGGATCATTTCTTCGGACTGGTTCGCCGCGCCCGCCACTTTGCCCGCGAGGAGATGGGCCGCCACGGCGAGAATCTTCGTGCCGGGAAAGTAGGGATTATCCATCGCGACCACCGGGGCGTTGGTCTGGAGCTTTCGGAACGCGTCGAGTTCCTGCCGCGCCTCACCTAGTCGCCCAACCGCAGCAAAGGACAGACCCCGCGCGTAATGCGCCATCGCTCGGTCGAACGGATATTCCGCCGCCGGTATTTTCTCCGTGAGAATATCCGTCCAACGCCCGAAACGCGCGTGGGAGAGCAGCGGCAGATAGCGCTGGCGCGGCCCTTCGATCGCGCCACAGCGCAGGTCGAGCGTGTATTGAGAAACTTTCCTCGCCGCCGCGAGGCTGTCTTTGCTGCGGCCTTCCAGTTCTGTCGCGAACGAGAGGAAATGCACGTTGTGCGGATAGTAGCCGCCGGGATACGTGCCCGTGGGTTGTGCTTTCTTCATGTAGTCCTCGTCCACGCTGGTCGCGCGTTCGTTCACCGTTGAAGCGTCGTGGTAACGCCCGACGCGCACGTAAATGTGCGACGCCATGTGAACCAGATGCCCGGCTTTCGGCGTCAGCTTCCCGATTCGATCCGCGCTGGGCACGCCCTTCTCTGGATTTGGCCCGGCCTCGACGAGATGAATGTAGAGATGGTCCGCGCCCGAGTGCGACGGCACGCGCGCCAGCACGGACTCAATCACCGCCAGCGCTTCCTTTGCCGACGGCTTCGGCGTTTGGTCTTCCTGCCAGTAATTCCACGGCGACGTGTCCATCAACGCCTCTGCCAGCAACGTCTTCGCGTCGAGGTCGTCGGGATATTTTTTCGCCAGCGCGCGCATGGCGTCGGCGAAATCCATGTCGAGCGCGGAGCGATCCTTCACCGGCTCCTTCGAGTAACGCTTCGCCAGCGCATCGATGTAATCGCGCTCTTTGGCGCTAGCCCGTTCTTTCAACTGAATGGCTTTTTGCAACGCCTCCCAGGCCTTCGGCACCGCGCTGTCTTCCATCGGCGCGTTAATGTTCGGCCCGTGGGCGAAAGCCGCGCCCCACCAAGCCATCGCGCAATTCGTATCGACCAGCGCCGCCGCTTCGAACGACCGGATGGCCTCGGCGTGATTGAAGTTAAAACACAGCGTCA
>JBBQYK010000025.1:0-21274 GCA_038208765.1 Verrucomicrobiota bacterium | reverse complement strand
CGCCTTGCGGAACCAGCGGCTGGGCCAAAACGGGCGGAGAAAACACGCAGGCAAAAACGCACGGAAGTCCCATCAGGACAATCCACTTCCGGGCGCGCGACGCTGGTAACATAGGTGAGGCACTATTTAACACGCGAAGTTTCTTTGTCCACGAATTGTTCGCCCTGGAGGCATTTCCAGCGGCAAAAAAAACGGGCGGCGGCGGCGTCATGGGAGGGCAGGATAGTTTCACAGCAATTCCTTTTGCAGCGCATGCGCGGACTCGAGCTGCGCCAGCATGGTTTTGAAACCCCAGCGCTCGAAGAGCGGCGCGAGCTTCGTCGGGTCGCCGGGGCGCACCGCGAGTTTTTCGAGATCGAAGGCGCAGGGCAGATCGGTGGGCAGACGGATGAGTTTCTGATTGCGCCGCACGGCGGACTCCGCCGCGTGCAGGTTCGCGAGGATGCGCTCGGACTTCACCTCCCCGAGCCGCGCATACATCTGATCGATGCTGCCAAACTGTTGCAGCAAATCGGTGGCAGTCTTCGGCCCGACACCGGACACGCCGGCGATGTTGTCCACGGTGTCGCCAATCAAGCTCAGCCAGTCCACGACCTGTTCCGGCCCGACGCCGGTCTTGGTTCGCACCTGTTCGGCGCGCCAGATCATTTCGGTCTTGTCGTTCGGATTGAGGATGCCGATGCGCGGGGAAACGAGCTGGAGAAAATCTTTGTCCGCGCTGGCGATCACCACTTCGACGCCATCCGAAGCGGCGCACGCGGCCTGACTGGCGATCCAGTCGTCCGCTTCCACGCCATCATTCACGAACGACGGGACGTTCGCGGCTTCCAGATACGTTTCGATCTCAGGCATCTGACGGTCCAAATCATCCGGCATGGGCGGGCGCTGGATTTTGTATTCGGGCAATGCAGCCATGCGTTCGGCACTCAAACCGCCGTCCCAGACCACGCATTGATGGGTGGCCTGCACCAACGGCTGCATCTTTGAGAGCATCTTGATGAAGCCGTAGATGGCGTTGGTGGGCGAGCCGTCGGGCGCGTTCAGCGCGCGGATGGCATGGAACGCGCGATAGGCGTAGGCGTGTCCATCGACAATCAGCAGCCGGGCCGAGATAGGCTGGGGCATGGTTTGCATGGCAAACGCGGCGCACACTCCAAGGGAGGCGAACCGCTTACTGGGGAATGGCACGCTGCGACGGAACGGAGTGCTGCGCGAACGGCATCTCCTCTTCCGAATGCAGCGGGTTGCCCGCCGGGTCAATCAGCCTGGGTGTGACAAAAATCACGAGGTTCTTCTTGCTCGAAGAGCTGGATTCGCTACGGAAGAAACGGCCGATGAATGGGAGATCACCAAGAATCGGCACCTTGTCCTTCTGCTTCTGCACCTTCTCCGAGATCAATCCGCCGAGCACCACCGTCTGGCCGTCCCAGACCATCGCCGTCGTGGCGACCTGGCGCAGACGGAACTTCGGCAGCGGCGTGGGCTGGGTGAGCGCGGAGGGGCTGGCCCCGCCGGCGGACGCGCCCTGAATCTGGGCCACGAACAGTCCGGGATCATCGTAGCCGAGAAATTCTTTCAGCGTCGGCAGGATGGTCATGGTGATGGTGTAGCCGTCCGCATTCACGTACGGCACCACGTCCAGCACCGGGCCAAGTTCAAACGGCTCGGCCAGCGGCAAAATGAGCGAACCCACGCCGCCACCGCCAGTGGTGCCGCCGCCGACGCCGGTGGTGCCGCCGCCCGCCGCCGTCTGATCCGCTTCCAGGTCGGTCACGATGTATTGGATGTCCACCACTTTGATCTGGGCCTGCCGGCCGCTCATGGTGGTGATTTCCGGGGCGCTCAACAGGTCGGACGCGCCGCGCTGTTCCAGCGCGCGCACGACGACGCGAAACTGCGGGTCGGTGAGAATGCCCGTCACGGTCCCCAAGGCCGGAGCGGAGTTGCGCAGGCCGCCGGTCACGAGCTGATCCGTAGCAGCAGGGAGAAGCGGGATGGAGGGATTTGGGAACGGACCCAGTTCCCCGCCCGCGAGCGAAGGTGCGGTGCCGCCTTGGGAAGCTATCCGGCCACCCGCCGATGTGATGTTGCCGAGATACCAGTCGAAGCCCAGCGCACGGTTGTCGTCCTGGTTCACTTCCATGAACTTGGCGCGGATGGTGAGTTGCGGCGGGGCCATGTTCAGGATCTGCATGGCCTTTTCGATCAGGTCAAGGTCCGCCAGCGTGGCGCGCACCATCAACATGCCGAGCTTGTCATTGTAGAAAACCGCCTTACCGGGATCAGCGAGCGAGACGCCCGCCGTGAGAAAAAAGTTTTGCACCACCGGGATGACCACGGCGGAAGCCGTGACCTCGGTGAGGAACTGGAGGCCGCCCGCGCCTGCGGCGCCTGCCGCGCCACCCGGCTGGCCGGCCTGAGCCGCGCCGCCCGGACGTGCCCCGCCCTGCTGCGCACCGCCGGGTGCGATGGAGACGCTGGCAAAGCTCGCGCCTCCGCCACCGCTCTGGCCGTTCTGACCGCCTTGGTTGCCGCCGCCGCCCTGATTGTTGCGACCGCCGCCGCCGCCGCCACCGCCACGGCCACCACCACCGCCACCGCCACCACGACCGCCGCCGCCACCACCACCGCCACTGCCGCCGCCATTCTGGCTTTCGCCGAAGTTCGCCGCCGTCACGTTCGCCAGACCTTGCTGGAAGGTGTTCGGATCAACGTGGAAGAAGCGTGTGTGCAGCGGCGTCGGCTCGGCCGCCCGGGGAGAAATCATGATGCCGAAGTCTTCGACCGAGTACTTGATGCGGCGCTCGGCGATCTTCTCGATGACATTCAGAACCTGTTCGAGCGAGAGGTCGGTGAGCTTGGTGCCGAGGCGCAGCGGCACGGCGTTCAAATCGGAGCCGGCCGGGTCCGGCGCGATGGGCAGTCCGTTCGGATCCACGCCGCCCAGCGCCGCGCCCCCGGCGGAATCGGCGTTGCCGGCGATGAAAATGTTGAGGCCGGGCGCACGCCCGGGCACGGCGAGGTCGCGCCGCTTGGCCTCGTCGCTGATCTGCCGGACGACTTCGCTGAGCGGGAGATTGTCAATCGGCCCCCATTCCGCGAGGCGGATGGTGCGGAGCTTCTGATAGATGGCCTGCCGCTGGTCACTGGGGTGATTGGCGTTGGTGCGGGCGTAGGCGTTCGGGATCTCGAGGGCACTCCGTTTAATCGGATCGGACCAGGCCTGCTCGACCTCCATAAGCATTTTCTTGCTGTTGATCTCCCGGAGGCGGGCCTCGGTGGCAAACATCCGGGCGTTGACGAGATCGAGGTAGTAGTGCGCGCCCTGGTTGTCGGGCTGAATGCGGAGGGCGCGGGCCAAAACATCCTGCGCTTCTTTCAAGCGGCCGGTTTCGTAATAGAGCTTGGCGTCCTGCACGAGCTTGGCGGCCTCGATGCGATTGGTTTCGGTGGTGGCGATGGTGTCGAGCGCCTCCTTGTGGGGCACTAGACCCTGGTTGGCCACTGTAAGCCGGTCGTTCTCGGCGCGCATGTCGCGGGCGATTTTGTTGCCCGGATCGACCTTGAGCACACGATCGATGTGCAGCTTCGCCTGATCATATTCGCCGCGCCGCATGGCTTGGTCCGCGAGCTGCAGGGTGGTGCGGGAGAGTCCGGCGATGGCCTCGTTGCGTTCCGCGTCGGCGCTGGTGCCGATGCCCTGCACGAGTTCGAGCGCCTTGTTGTATTGCTGCGCGGCGGCGAGCGTTTCCTTGCGGGTCTCGGCGACCTTGGCCTCGGCGAGACGGTTGCGGGCCTGGATTACTTTCTCCTGCATCCGCACGGCGACATCGGCGGCCACGGTGGACGCGTCGTTCTGCGCATGGGCGGAAACGAGGGGGAAAGTCAGCAGGGCCGACAGGCATAGAGACGAGAGGGCGGCGTGAGTCGTCATGTTCAGGCTATTTCAAAACGCTACTGACCAGTATTGTTCCGAATCGTTGTTTGTCTGTCGTTTGAGCGCGCGGACACTACAACTTCGTTCGCGCTGATGGCAACGATTATGTAGTCCTCACCGGCGATGGTGAGGGAATCCCCCACGCGGCGATCCTTGAGCGACAGGTTCTCAGGCGGATAAATCAAATCGGTCTTATACGCCTCGATCCGGTTGAAGGGCTTCGCAGCGGTGACGGTCGCGCGCGTGCCGTCGGTCAGCTCGATGTCGGCCTCGGCGCTGCCATCGGCGGCGGTTCGAAAATCGCGGAGCGTGAAGGCTCGCGACGAGCGATGAAGCCGATCCGTGCTGTTCGTGGAAACAAACGCGCGCAGGCGCTGGCGGTAATAATTCGTGGAGTTCGCCTCCATGGTCACGCTCATGTTCGCGCCGGAACCGCTCGGCGCGTCGAGCGTGATGATCGTGGCGAGCGGCGCGATCTTCGCGATCTGCACGGCATCAATGCCGAGCTGACGTCCCGTCTCGTTCTTGGTGCGGACACCGGTCGTGACGTGCTTCTGCCACTTGACCGGATTCAAGAGGTGGTGGGGCGGGGAAAAGTTCAGGCCCGAGACGTTGGTGGCCTGGCGCATCGCGCTGGTCAGCATGTTGACATCGACGGTGGGAAACGGTTTCGGCTTGGGACGAAACACGCCAGTTTCGTACTCGTCAATCTTGGTATTCTCCTTGGACTTCATCTGGTTGAGATACACGACCGCACCGATGAGGCCGATGAGCGCGAGCGCGAGCAGCACCTTTTCCCAATGGCGCTTCACCTGCACGAGAATGTTTCCCAGACCTTTCATGGATTACCTCCGGGTAGGCGACCCGGGCCGCCACCGCGCCGCGTGTTTCCGGGGCCGCCCGGTCCGCCGGCTCCGCTGGTGTCAGGCTTGATGAATTCGAGTTGCAGGGTCACGCGGATCAATTTCTCGTTGATGATGGTAACGAGGGACGGACCGCCAGGAACTGCAGCCGCCGGAGCCGCCGCGCCGCCGCGATTGCCGCCGCGATTGGGCGGAGGATTTCCGCCCCGGATGGGAGGCGGGTTGCGCAGGCCCGGAGGCGGAGCCGTCTCGTCCGCCGGCTGGACTTCCAACGACTTGATCAGCAGGCCGTACTTCGCGCCCTGCAATCCTTCAATCACCGCCGCCAGTTCGGGCGTGAAACAGTCGAAGACCACTTCGTACGGCCACAGGGCCATGCCCGTTTCGGAATCCACGCGCGCGGAGGCCGGGAGATAGTCATTGCCGCCGCCGGGCTGCTGCGCGCCGCCGACCGGGCGTTCGCCGATTACCGCCGCGCGCTTCAGGCTCAGGAGCCGGTTGACACGCGACTTGAAGAGCACTTGGGCAATGAACTGCACCTCGCTCAACCGATCGTAAAGCGGACGCAAACTTTCCGGCGGCAGGCTCAAGGGCTGTCGTTGCCCCTCGAAAGTGAAGTAGTAGAGGCCGATCACATTTGATTCGAGCCGGGTGGGCACGGTCGCCGCCTGCCGGTGCAGTTCCGTGATGGTGTTGGCGAGCAGGGATTTGAAACTGGGCGAGGTCAGAGGCTCCGCCGGTGCGGTCGTGCCGGGGAACAGCCGCTTCGCCTCCGCGACGAACGAACTGAGCTTCAAGCCCTCTTGCTTGGCCAGCTTGAGATTCTCCGCCGTGGGCGTGATCGGCTTCTCGAACAGCCGCTTGATCTCCTCCTTGGCGTTCCCGATGTCGGTGTCGATCTGCTGGTTTTTCTGAATGGCCGAGTAGAGGTAGAAGCCGCCCAGGCCCAGCAACAGCAGCGCCACGCCGCCGCTGATGACCAGGATGAGATTTCGTTTGATCCAGGCCATAGGTCAGCGCTTGAGCGGACGACGCGGTGAGAATGACACCGGCACGGTGACGGTGTCCCGGTCGGGTGTGGACAGGCTGCCGACGGCCACGGAATTGGAAGCCACGAACGAACTGGCCTTCAACTGATCAATCAGCGCATAGGCAAACTTGTCGTTCGCGTCCGGCGCGAGATGCGACAGGTCCGCCGCGCGGCAGATGAGGGAGATCGTGTTGCACTCGCCACGCGGATCCGCCATCGCCGTCCTGCGACCAGAGCGAGGACTGGTTGCAGCTTCCGCAGCCGCACCCGCGCCCGGCGGCGGACAATCGATCACCATCCGCTCGATCCAGATGCCGGTGTCCGTGTTGAACTTCGCCTTGCCCTCGCGCTCGGTCTTGAGCATCACCTGGCGCAGTTCCATCAGGAGGTTGCCCCAATAAGGACGGTCTTCCAGCCAGCCCGACAGTTGCTCGGCCTCAATGCGCGCGACGCGCAGCTTGCGCTCCTCGTTATCAATCTGCTGGTCCAGCGATTGCAGGCGCGACAGCTCGGGCTGCAACTTATCCAGCGAACCGCGCTTGATGTTGGCAATGCGGTCGTTGAAGTAGCCGAAGGCGAACAGAATCGCGACCACCGAGGCCATCATCGCAATGAGATAAGGCTTCTTCGCGCCGAACTCCTGACCCTGGAGCGCGCTCTTGGGCATCAAGTTCAGTTCAATCGGGCAATGCGCGAGATTCCGCAGGCCGAGACCCACGAGTTCGCCCATCTGATGGCCGATCTTCGCGAGCTCCTCAATGTTGACGCCGGGATCAATCTGCACGTTGCGCAGCGGATTGAAGTAATCCACGGGCATGCTCAGCTTCTCGGCAAAAAATTGCGCCGTGTATGGCATCGTCGAAGCGCCGCCGCTCAGGAAGAGCCGCACCGGTGCCTGTCCGCCCTGCTGGCCGCGATAAAACTGGATGGTCTGGTTGACCTGGATGTGCAGGCGGGTCATCACCTGCCGCGCGATCTTGGAAATGGCCTGCTGGTGCGGGTCCTCCGGCTCTTCATAAGCGCCGCCGAGGCTGACAAAACCCTGCGCGATCTTCGTCGATTCCGCCTCGTCGTAGCCCAGCTTGGATTCCTTGGCAAAATCCGCGGTGATCGAGTTCGCGCCAATGTTGATGCCGCGCGCGTAAATCGCTTCCTTGTCGAAGAACAGGAGGTTGCTCGTCTTCGCGCCAATATCCAGGAGCATCGAGCAGCCTTCGAGGTCACCGTAATTGTAACGGAAGGCGTTCGCCAACGCGGCGGGCGAGACATCGACCAGGGACAACTTCGTGTTGGCGGCTTCACTCGTGCGGAAGAGTCCTTCCACGATGTCCGACTTGATCGCGACCAGCAGCACTTCCAGTTCGCCCGACGGGGCCGCGCCGAGAATCTGGTAGTCCCACACCACTTCTTCGAGCGGGAAGGGAACATTTTGCTGGGCCTCGTACTGAATGATCTGCGTGACCTTGGAAGTATCGACGGGCGGCAGCTTGACGAACTTGGAGAAAACGTGGAACCCCGGCGCGCAGACGTTGATGACCTTGGATTGAAATCCGCCGGTCGCGAGCAACTCCTGCATCGCCTTCTGCAACGCGGCTTCGCGCGAGCTTTCTTGCAGGCCTTCCTGACCAAGCGGGAGGAAGCCGTACTGCTTGAGTCGCAGTCCGCCTTCCTCGTTCGGCTCGAACTCGGCCACTTTCAAAGTCGCGGCCCCAAAGTCCGCAGCTAGAAATGATTTTACATTCAGCATTGCACGCTCTCGCACCGAAATTTACGCCCTGGTTGCGTCAACATCATGTGCGGAGTCACGGTGCGTACTTCAATCGAAGCTCAAGGGTCAAACAAGAAAAACTTTTTTCACGGACACCATAACCAGCCATGAGGCGGCGGCAACTTCGCCGCGCGCGTAGAAAAAATTCTTTCCCCCACCCGCGCCAATTCCCAAAACATGGAACCACAGAAGACACGGAAGGAAGGCGCGGGGAGACGCGACCCGGCCTGCGCAAATTGGTCCCGCCCAAATTTTCGTTCTTTCCCTTCCGTGTTTTCCGTGTCTTCCGTGGTTTAATTTCCGATCCGGATGACTTGGCTGTCCGCCACTCCTCGCGCGGAATGAAATTTGAGTTTCACATTTTTTCCGTTACCACTTTCGCCGCTTGAATTCCGAGGACGCCACCACTGCCGCCGACGCCATCCAAATTTTTGGCGCGCGCGAGCACAACCTGAAAAACATCTCGCTCGAAATCCCGCGCGGGAAGTTTGTCGTCATCACGGGCGTTAGCGGTTCCGGCAAAAGCACGCTCGCTTTTGATCTGCTGTTCGCCGAAGGCCAGCGCCGCTTCCTCGATTCCATGAATGCCTACGCGCGGCAGTTCGTGGAGCAGATGGCGCGGCCCGACGTCGATCTCATCACCGGCATTCCGCCGACGGTCAGCATCGAGCAGCGCACCACGCGTGGCGGCGGCAAAAGCACCGTCGCCACCGTCACGGAGATTTATCATTTCATCCGCCTGCTCTTCGCGCGCCTCGGCACGCAGCATTGTCCGCAATGCCAGATTCCTGTGGAGCCGCAGACGCGGGATCAATTGCGCGAACACTTGCTCGGCGAACTCAGACGGCGCGGAGACCTCACGCTGCTCGCGCCCGTGGTCAAGAACCGCAAAGGCTTCCACACTGACGTAGCGGAATGGGCCGCGAAGCACGGACACAAAGAAATTCGCGCGGACGGAAAACTGTTTCGCACCGACCTGCCATTCCGCCTGGATCGATTCAAAGAACACGACGTGGAAATCGTCATGGGCGTGCTGGAACGGAAACGGCCCGCGGCTCTCCAGAGCCGCAGCGCGTCACGACGCCACGCCACATCCGAAATTGCCGGAGCTGTTCGACACTCCGCTGCCGCTGCGGCTCAGGAGAGCCGCGGGCCGCAACAACTCATCGACGCCACGCTCAAACTCGGCCACGGCACCCTGCTCGCGCTCGACAATCAAGGCGTCGTCACCGTCCACTCCACCGAGCGCGCCTGCCGCCAGTGCGGACGATCCTTCCAACTGCTCGATCCCAAAATCTTCAGCTACAACTCCGCACAAGGCTGGTGCCCGCAATGCCGGGGTTTCGGCGAATTGTTTTATCTCCCCGAAGTCGAACGCGGCGCGCGCGCCGACGCCATCGAGGAATCCTGGTGGGGCTGGCAGGAAGGCAAGCGCGAGCCTTGCCCGCTCTGCCACGGCGCGCGCCTCAACGAAGTCGCGAGAGCGGTGCGCCTCCCCGTGTCCCCGGCGTCCCGCCGGGTCTTGACGCCCGAAGATCAAGCCGCGCCTCGACTGAAACAACACGCCCACCCGGCGGGACGCCGGGGGCACGTTGACGTGGACAGCGTCGCGCAGATGTCGGTCGCAGCGGCGGCGGAATTTTTCCGAGCGCTGAAATTCTCCGGTCGCGATGCGCTCATCGCCCGCGACATCCTCCCTGAAATTTCCGAGCGTCTAAAATTTCTCGATGAAGTCGGCCTCGGTTATCTCCAACTCGGTCGCGGCGTGACTACGCTCTCCGGCGGCGAAGCCCAGCGCATCCGCCTCGCCGCGCAACTCGGCTCAAATCTCTGCGGCGTCCTCTACGTGCTCGATGAGCCGACCATCGGCCTGCACGCGCGCGACAACGTGCAACTGCTCGCCGCGCTCGAACAATTGCGCGGGCGCGGCAACTCCCTCGTCGTCGTCGAGCATGATGAAGAAACCATGCGGCGCGCAGATTACATCATCGACCTCGGCCCCGGCGCAGGCGTGCTCGGCGGCGAAGTCGTGGCCCACGGGACGCTGGAGGAATTATTGCGGAACGCAGATTCACTCACCGGACGTCTCCTGCGGGCGCGGAAAAAATATCCCACGCGCGGAGAACGACGTCCGGTCGAACGTGCCCCCGGCGTCCCGCCGGGCCGCGGTGCAAAAAAATCGAGCAGCCCTCGAACGAAGAACGCCTCCACCCGGCGGGACGCCGGGGGCACGCTCGTTCTCGCCCACGCCGCCGTTCACAATCTCAAAGACCTCACCGTCCACTTCCCGCTCAACCGTTTCGTCGCCGTCACCGGCGTCAGTGGCTCGGGCAAGAGCACCTTGGTTCGCGAATGCCTTTTGCCCGCGCTGGACGCGAAGCTAAAGAAAAGTCCCAAGTCCAAAGTCCGAGGTCCAAAGTTGAAACTTCCCGCACCGCCTTCCGGTGAAATCATTTCCGGCCACGAGTTCATCCAGTCCGTTTATGAAGTGGATCAGTCGCCCATCGGCCGCACGCCGCGCTCGACGCCCGCGACCTACGTCGGTTTCTTCGACGACATCCGCGCGCTCTTCGCGCAGACGCCGGAGGCGCGGATGCGCGGCTACGGGCCGGGCCGTTTCTCCTTCAACAGCGCGCAAGGCCGCTGCCCCGAATGCGAAGGCGCGGGCCAGATCAAATTGGAGATGAATTTCCTCCCGCCCGCCTACGTGCGCTGCGAGACGTGCCAGGGCAGCCGCTTCAATCGCGAGACGCTCGACATCGAATACAAGGGCAGGAACATCGCGCAGGTGCTGGAGCTTTCCGTCGAGGAGGCCATCGAGTTCTTCACGAGCTTCCCGAAAATTAAACGCCCCATCGAGGCGTTGCGCGACACCGGACTCGGCTACATCAAGCTCGGCCAGACCAGTCCCACGCTCAGTGGCGGCGAAGCGCAGCGCGTGAAACTCGTGACACATCTGCTTGGCGGATTGCGCCCTGGCCCGGACTTGCTTCCTCTTCCAGGTTCAAACCTCAAAGTTCAAAGTTCGAAGTTGTTCGTCCTCGAAGAACCCACCATCGGCCTGCACATGGCCGACGTGCAGCGACTCGTGGAAGTGATTCAACGTCTCGTGGATGCCGGTCATTCCGTCATCGTGATCGAACACAATCTGGATCTGATCGCGGAAGCAGATTGGGTCATCGATCTTGGACCAGAAGCGGGCGACGCCGGCGGCCAGCTCGTCGTCGAAGGCACGCCGGAAGAAGTCGTGCGCGCGCGCGACTCGCACACCGGACGATTTCTCGCGGACGTGTTGTGTGGATAATTATTTCCGCTCCAAAGGCAGTCCATCTCCATCGCGGTAGCTGCCGACCGCCAGCAGAATGATGTCCACCAGCCACCAGATGCCGCAGCCGCCGAGCGTGATCAGTTTCAAAATACCCAGCCCGATGTGACCGGTGTAGAAACGGTCAATGCCCAGCTTCCCGAGGAAGATTGCCAGCAGCAGCGCCGCGACCCAGTCACGCCGCGAGACTGGCCCGGGCACGGATGAGGTTTGTTCGTTCATAATGATTTTGCTCCGTTGATTTCTCCGCGTGCCTCCACGCGCATGAACGCATCTTTGGAAAGCCGGAGCGTGAGAGCAATTCGACATTTGGCAGAAAATTCCAGCGGGCCTCAAGACCTCCGGCGCATCCGCCGAGTGATGCCCGGGAAAGCGGCGCCAAAGCGACCGCACTCTCCCGCAGGGCGGGACTGACGCGCAGCACCAGACGTCCGACAAATCGCGAAGCGTTTGGAGTGCGGTCGCTTTAGCGCCGCTTTTTCTGCGGATGCCCAATCACCTTTCCACTCGCCGCCGCGTGGGGCGTTGGCTAACACACCCGCATGGCATCGCTCACTCGACGTTGGTTTCTCCTGTTGGCCGCGCTCGCGGCTGTGTGGCTGCAAGGCTGCGCGCAAATGCGTCCCTCGCCGGACGCCGAGTTCCGGCGCGTGGCCGACGACTATCTCGCGGGCTATCTCGCGTGGCGGCCCGCCGCGGGCATGGTGCTGGGCCTGCATCAATACGACGGGCGCATCACCGACTTCAGCCGCGTGTCGTTGGATGCCGAATTGCGCCGCCTGAAAGAATTTGATCGCAAGCTAGCCAAGCTCTCGCCGAAGAAACTCACGCGCGAGGCCGCGTTCGATTATCGCCTGCTGCAAGCGAACATCCGCACCGAGATTTTCAACTTCGAGCAGGACGAATCATTCACGCGCGACCCGATGACCTACGCGGGCGCGATTGATCTCACGCAATATGTGAAACGCGATTACGCGCCGCTCGCCAAACGCGTGCGCGCCATCATCACCATCGAGCAGCAGACGACCGCACTCTTCAGCGCCGCGCGCGCGAACCTCGCGCCAGTGCTGCCCAAGCCGCTCGTCGAGACGGCCATCGACATCGCGGAAGGCAACATCGCATTCTTGGAAAAAGATTTGCCGCCCGCCGTGCAGGCGGTGAACGACGCGCGGCTGCTCGCCGAATTCGCCGCCGCCAACAGGCTCGCCATCACCGAGATGAGCAACTACGTCGCGTGGCTCAAGCGCGAACGTCTGCCGCAGGCGGACAGCAGCTTCGCACTCGGACGCGAGAAGTATCGCGCGTTCATGCGGCTCACGGAGTTCGTGGAGTTGACGCCGGAACAGTTGCTGGAAATCGGAATGCGTGAATTGAAGGCCGAGCAGGAACGCTTTGCTGTCGCGGCCAAACTCATCGATGCCACGAAACACCCGCACGAGGTCTTCAAGGCCGTTCAGAAGGATCATCCCACGCCCGAAGGCCTGATTCCTGACACGAGGAAAAACCTCGAAGCCATCCGCGAGTTCACCGTCGCGCAGAAGCTCATCACCATTCCCTCCGATGTGCGCGTGAAGGTGGAAGAGACGCCCCCGCCTTTCCGCCGCACCAGCTTTGCCTCGATGGATTCGCCCGGCGTCTTCGAGACGAACGCCACCGAAGCCTACTACTACGTGACACCCACGGAACCGGAGTGGCCGGAGAAGCAGAAGGACGAATGGCTCACCGCGTTCAACTACTACACCACGGACATCGTCTCGATTCACGAGGCGTATCCGGGCCACTACGTGCAATACCTCGCGCTCAAAGCGTCGGGCGCGAGTCGGCTGGCGAAAATGTTTTCCAGCTACGCTTTCGTCGAGGGTTGGGCGCATTACACGGAGCAGATGTTTCTCGACGCCGGGTTCCCGCCCATTGGGGCCAATGCTTCAACGGAAGAAAAACTGCGCGCCGCGAAATATCGTCTCGCGCAATCCGACGAAGCGCTCCTGCGCATCTGCCGCCTCTGCGTCTCGATCAAAATGCACACGCAGAAGATGACCGTCGATGAGGCGACGAAGTTCTTCATGGAGAACTGCTACTACGAGGAGAAGACCGCGCGGCAGGAGGCAGTACGCGGCACCTACGATCCCGGCTACCTGAATTACACGCTGGGCAAGCTGATGATTCTCAAACTCCGCGCCGACTGGCAGGCGCAGCAAGGCCCGCGCTTCACCCTGCAAAATTTCCACGACGAACTCCTGCGCCACGGCATGCCCCCGCTCCCGCTCCTGCGCGAGCGGATGTTGAAGGATGAGAAGAAGTGGAAGGAGATTTTGTGAAGGAATTTCAGCGCATCACTTGCGTTTCTTCCCGTCCGATCCCGGAGGCAGCAGCCGCTCGAAACGCAGCAGGGCATTCTCCATTTTTAGCAGAAGCTTTTCGCGCTCATGACGATCTTCTTCCCGCACTGATTGGATTTCAAATTGCAGTTTGATGACCAGCTCGCTGAGTTCATCAAACCCCTGGCGCAGACGGGCGATGCTTTCCTTGTTCTCCTGAACATCGCGGGCCAGGAAAACCTGGCCGCGCACGAGTTCAAACAGTTTTTTCCACATACAGGCGGGCGCGAATTTGGTCGAGCTTGCGACGGGTGGAAGATTCGAGCCGGCGGATTTCCGCGTCGGTCTTTTTCATCTCGCGGCGGATGGTGGCGAACTCGGCGAGAAAATCTTCGATGCCCGCGCGATACTTCGCTTCTTGCTCGTCCATGCTCTCGATGGTGGCTGGCTTCGATGTCATGTCGTTAGCTTACGGATGCTAGGGACAGATTCAATGACACTTCTCTCCAGCTCACTTCTTGAGCAAACCTCGGCTCTTCATCCAGTCCGCGCAACGGTCGGGCCACGCCGTGACCGGATTCTCCGTGCGGCGCAGGCCGTAGCCGTGGCCGCCCTTCGGATAAATGTGCAGCTCGAACGGCACCCCCGATTGCTTGAGCGCCACGGAATAAAACAGCGCCGTCTCCACGCGCACCGCGTCGTCCTGCGTCATGGCGATGAAGGCCGGCGGCGTGTTGCTGGTCACAGCGGTGACGGGATTGATTTTGTCGCCCTCGTCTTTCAGCGTGAGATAGGCGGGATAAATCAGCACGGAGAAATCCGGACGGCAGCTCACCGCGTCCGCCGCGTCCACCGCCGGGTAAGTGCGCAGCGCCACGCTCGCGCTCAGCGCCGCCGCGAGATGACCGCCCGCTGAGAAACCCAGCACGCCAATGCGCGCGGGATCAAAACCAAATTCCTGCGCGCGCGAACGCACCAGACCCAGCGCGCGCTGCGCGTCCTGAAGCGGCGGCGCGTGACGCTCGAACGCGGGCCGCTTCGGCACGCGATACTTCAGCAACACCGCGTTCACCCCGATGGAGTTCAACCACTCGCAGACCTCGGTGCCTTCCAAATCCCACGCGAGAATGTTGTAGCCACCACCGGGAAACACCACGACCGCCGCGCCGGTGTCCTTCTCCTTCGGCGCGCGATAGAGCGTGATGGTCGGCTTGGAAACATTGCCGAGGCGAATCACGCGCTGACCCGCGACGAGTCCTTCGCCGGGCTTGGTCATGTCTTTTTCTTCGCCGATCATGTTCGTCTCGCCGGGCGCTTTGTCCGGCCACAACGGGAAGACGAGCGGAGCGTCAGCGGCGAACAGCACGGAGCGAAGCAGCAACGAGACGAGGCAGCAACTTAGCCAACAAGCGGGTTTCATGCCGGAATCCAATCGTGTTTGCAAAAGGGCGTCCACAGGAATTGCGCGCCTTGGAGTGCTGCGACTCGTCGCAGCCTTCCCGTGTCGCGACTTGTCGCGACACCAACAACGGCCACGCCGCAGATGCCGATGGTTCGGGCGACAAGTCGCCGAACGAGAAGGCGGTGACAAGTCACCGCACTCCAAATGGCTTGCTCCACTCGCGCCTCACTCCCAAATTCCCGCGCGATGTCCGAACCGTGGCCCAAAGTCAGTTTCATCATGCCGACGCTGAATGCGGCGGCCTTGCTGGAGAACTGTCTGGCCTCCATCGCCAAGCAGACTTACCCGCGCGACCGCTACGAAATCATCCTCGCAGACGCCATGTCGAAGGACGCCACGCGCGCCATCGCCGCGAAATACGGCGCGACGATCATCGACGATCACGGACGCGACATGGAGCAGGCCAAGCGCCTCGCGCTCCAGCACGCCACGGGCGAGTTCATCGTCTTCGTGGACTCGGACAACGAGATCACGCACGCCGATTACATCGAATTGGCCGTGCGCGCACTAGCCGCGAATCCGCAGGCGCTGGGCGTGGAAAGTTATTATCTCCCGTCGCCGAAGATGAGTTCCTTCTGCACCTACGTCACCGCGTTGCTGCACATCAGTGATCCGATGTCGTGGATGATGAGCGTGACGCCGAAGCTCGTCGCGCGCGCCGGCGAGGTCGAACGCTGGACGGTGCCGGGAGATTCCATGTCGTATCCGCTCGGCGCGAACGGCTTCGTCTTCCGCCGCGCGGACCTCGAGCGCACGCGCGCGAAGCTACAGTTTCAAGACACGCACGTCGCGCTGCATCTGATGCAGGAAGGGCAGCGTGAATGGCTGCGGATTCGCGGGCGCGGCGTGCATCACTACTACGTGCAGACGTGGTGGGGCTTCGTGAAGAAACGCCGCCGCGCCGTCGTTCACTATTTCAACGTGCGCGCGGAGACCAAGGAGTCGTGGATGAATCACCGGTCCGCCGTGCCGGGCTGGGCGGCGGCGCTGTATTGTGCTTCGTGGATCGGACCGCTTTACCACACCGTTCTTGGACTGATCAAAGATCGGGACATCCGCTGGCTCTGGCATCCGCCAACGTGCTTCGGCTCGCTGCTCGGCACGCTCTGGGGCTGGTGGACCCAACGGCAGCGCGGCAGCGACGCGAACATTCACGATTTGAAAGTGGATCAGTCGTTGCGCGGAAATCCCAAATCCCAAATCCCAAATCCCAAATAAATTCCAAACTCCAATGGTGCCAATTCCAAGTTTTCACGCGCCCCATATTCTGTCGTTGCTCGCCTCGTCCTGCGGCGCAAGCCCGGAGGGCTTGAACATGAATAGCCCCCGGTGCAACCGGGGGTTCTCGACATCACCGCGACTCCGACCCCGAAGGGGTCGAACCGTGGCGGTAAAGAACACCCTTGCGTTCAACCCCATCCGGGGTTGGCTCGAAAGTCGGATCACGATCCCCGGGTTCGCTCGTCCCTCGCGACCCGGGGCTATTCACATTCAAGCTCTCCGGGCTTGCGCCGTTTGGAGCTTGGAGCTTGCAGCTTGTTTGGAGTTTGCGATTTGGAATTTGGAATTTTAAGCGATGCGCCTTCACTTCTTCACCAACGGCATCTTCTCGACCGGCATCGCCGGAGGCGACATTCACTTCCTGAAGCTGGCCGAAGGCGCGGCGCGCGCGGGCTACGAGCTGAACTTCTTCGGCGGGCACGCTCTTCAAGAAGTCATCCGCAAACACAACCTTCCCGGCACCGTTACGCTCACCGACAGAGGCATGATGCCGAAGACGAACACCGGCGCGCTCGGCGGGCAGATCAAACTCTTCCGCGACATGTTCGCGCGCTATCGCCGCACCATTCCGTTGCTCGAAACCATCGGTGAAAATGATCTGGTGTACGCGACCTCGGACTACTGGTTCGACGTGCTGCCCGTGGTGCGCAGCCGCGCGCGGCGCAAGATGATGGTCTGGCACATGAACGCGCCGGGCTTCGGCGAAATCATCACGCGCTCGCGGCCCGACGTGGATGCCCTGCGCGCCTCATCGCTCCACTACTGGGCCAGCCAGAACCATTCGCTGCGGCGTTTCGCCGGCTGCGCGCACAAGCATCTATTTCATCTGCACCCCGCGATGCGACCCGAATTGCAACGGCTCGGCCTGCGCGAGGACGAGATGAGCTACGTCTCCTACGGATTGGAGGTGACGCTGAACGAGTCCGTGCCCGCGCCCGCGCGCGAGTTCGACGCGGTGTGGATTGGTCGCGTGCATCGGCAAAAAGGTATTGATGACTTGCTGGCCACGCTGGAACTGCTGGCGAAGCGCGTGGAAAATTTTCGCGCCATCATCATCGGCAACGTGAAGGACGCGCTCGCGCCGGAGATGGCGAAGCGCGGGCTGGAGAAGCACGTCACCTTCTCCGGCTTCGTGAGCGAGGAGGAAAAAATCCGGCTGTTCAAGGCGAGCCGCGTGTTCCTGATGCCGAGCCAGCACGAAGGTTCGCCGCGCGTGGTGGGCGAATCGATCATCGCGAACACGCCGGTGCTGGCCTACGACATTCCGAATTACCGTCCGGTGTTCGGCGACTTCGTGCGCTACGTGCCGGCGTTTGACCTCGTCGCATTTCAATCCGCCGCCGAGGACGAAATTAAAAAGATGCGCGCGGGCGATAATTACCTCGCGCGTCTTGACCTCGCCGAGTTCAAGCGCGCCAACTCGTGGGAGACGACGCAGGGAAAATTCCTCGCCGCGCTGGAGAAGCTACGTGCTACGTAGTGGGGCAGGCGTCCCGCCTGCCTTAGTCATTTGGCCGTCCCGGCTGGAAGGACACCAGCCGGGACGGCCAGTGAACTGGTGGCAGCCGGGACGGCTGCCCCACTACGCTCGCTTGCTGCCTTTTCCATTTTCCCATTGCTCTAACCGGCAGCTCTTGAAGTTTGGGATTTGGAGTTTGGCGTTTTCCTACTAGCCTTCGCGCGGCTTGAACATCGTGCAAATCACACCCGGTGCGGGCGGCATGTATTGCGGCGGCTGCTTCCGCGACAACGCCCTCGTCGCCGCGCTGCGCAAGCTCGGCCATGACACGCTCATGCTGCCGCTTTACCTGCCGCTGACGCTCGACGAAAAAGATCAGAGCGCGGGCACGCCGATTTTTTTCAGCGGGGTGAACGTGTATCTGGAGCAGAAATTTCCTTGGTTCCGGAACGCGCCGGACTGGCTGCATCGCGCGCTGGCCTCCCCGAAACTGCTCGGCTTGCTCGGGGGCTTCGCGGGGAAAACGCGCGCGGAAGATGTCGGCGAACTCGTCATCTCCATGTTGCGCGGCGAGCAAGGCAACCAGGCGCGCGAAGTCGATGAACTCGTGACGTGGCTCAAGGCCAATCACCGCTGCGACGTGCTCTCGCTCTCGAACGTCCTGCTCGCCGGCATGGCGCGGCGGCTCAAATCGGAATTGAACGCGCCCGTCGTCTGCATGTTGCAGGGCGAGGACACGTTTCTCGACGGCCTGCCTGTGCCGGTGCGCGCCGCCGCGTGGCAGATTCTCGCCGAGCGCGCGCGCGACATTGATCTGTTCATCGCGCCCAGCCGCTACTTCGGTGAACTCATGGCGCGGCGGATGAAGGTGCCGATGGAGCGCGTGCGAATCGTTCACAACGGCATCAGCCTCGATGGGTATTCCGTCCAAGGTCCAAAGTCCAAAGTCCAAGGTCCGCCGGTGCTCGGCTACTTCGCGCGCATGTGCGAGATGAAAGGTCTCGGTCTGGCGGTGGATGTGTTCATCGAATTGAAAAAGCGCGGGCGCGTGCCGGGTTTGCAACTGCACGTCGGCGGTGGCTGCGGTCCCGGCGATGAGCCGTTCGTCGAGGAACAGAAAGGCCGGCTCGAAGCCGCGAAGGTTCTGGCCGACGTGAAATTTTTCCCCAACGTCTCGCGCGCGGAAAAAATTTCTTTCCTCGAATCCCTCGACGTCTTCTGCACGCCCGCGATGTATGGCGAGGCGTTCGGGCTTTACGTCATCGAGGCGCTGGCTGCCGGCGTGCCGGTCGTGCAACCGCGCCACGCGGCGTTCCCGGAGATTGTCGAAAGGACTGGCGGCGGTTTGATCGCCGAGCCAAACGCCGCCGCGCTTGCGGAGGCGGTGGAACAACTGTTGTTGAATCCCGCCCGCGCCCGCGCGTTGGGCGAGGCCGGCCGCGCTGTCGTGCGCGATCACTTCAACGTGGACCGGATGTCGCGCGAAGCCCTGGCCGCGTTCGAGTTCGCGAAACAGATCGCCAATCCCAAATCGTAAATCGTAAATTCCCCCCATGCCCTACGAACACAAGATCGAGCGCCGCGTCGAGTTCTCCGAGACGGACATGGCCGGCATCGTCCACTACTCGAACTTTTTCAAATACATGGAGACGGCGGAGCACGCCTTCTACCGCGCGCTCGGCCATTCGGTCGTGATGACCCAAGTGAACCCGCCGATGGGCTGGCCGCGCGTCCACGCCGAGTGCGATTACATGAAGCCGCTGCGCTTCGAGGACATGGCCGAAGTCCATCTGCTGGTGAAGGAAAAGAAAAACCGCGCGCTCACGTATGTCTTCCGCATCTACCGGGTGAACGGCGAGCGCGTGGAAGTCGCGCGGGGCCTGCTCACCGTCGTCTGCGTCGCGCACGAGAACGGCACGATGCGCGCGGTGATGATTCCGAAGGAGCTGTCGAACCAAATCGAGGTCGCGCCGGTGGAACTGCTGGGCTGAACGCGACGCCTTCGTAAGACTAGAAGCCCGTCCTACTTGTTCTCCAGCAAGCTCTTGTGCCGCCAGTGCTCGATGGTGAACTCCGGTGTATCGGTGAGAATCGCGACGCGCGTGAAGGAATCCTCAAACGGCGGGAAGAACGCATCGCCTTCACACGTCCGCTTCACGCGCGTTAGGTAAAGATCGGAGCAGCGCGGCAACGCCTGCTCGTAAATCTGCGCGCCGCCGCAGATGAAAATGTCCGTCGGGAAATCATCCGGGTTCAGCTTGTCCAGCGAGTTGAAGATGAAGAGGTCTTCGCTCTCGTTGCCGTTGAGCTTGGTCATGCGGAGCTGATAGGCGCGCTTCAGATGCTCACCGCCGCGCCACTCGTGATACGCACCGAAGACCTGCGGATGCGCGTGGATGAGCTGCTGCGGATGATGCGTGAGGATGAGCGTCTTGCGGTTCGGCAGCGGCCTGCCGATGGACTCGAAGGTCTTGCGCCCCATGACCACGAGGTTCCCCGTGGTCATCTTCTTGAACCACTTGAAGTCCTCGGGCAGGTGCCACGGAATTTTGTTCCCGTTCCCGATGACGCGGTTCTCGCTCATCGCGGCGATGGCTTTGAAGTGTTTCATGGAATGGAAATCTCCGGCTCCTCGCGCGCGCCGTGCCACACGGTCAGAATCCAAACCGTCTGCGTTGCGTCGCGAACGTGATAAATGATTCGGTAGGGCGGCACGTTGACCTCACGAACGTCGTCGCGGCCCAGCTTTTGGAAGATGCGCCCGAGGCGCGGATGTTTCGCGAGCACGAGGGGCTTTTGGCGGAGCTTTTCACCCCAGCGCAACGCGGTGTCTGGATTGTCGTGGGCGAGACTGAGGACGATGGATCTCAGGTCGGCAACCGCCTCATTCATCCAGATTACTTGGTAATCCATTGCCGGAGAAGTTCAGCAACCTTCTCAGAAGATTGCCCGGTGGCCTCGCCGCTCTCCACCTTGGCGAGCCGCTGCTTCACGGTGCCGAGCAGCAGCAATTCATCGAGGATTTCAGGGAACGAAGACTTCTCAGGCATCTCCTGCACGGCTTCGATAATCAATTGGCGGTCACTCATGCGCGTTGAACTATGTGACGCCGCAGTAGCCTTCGCAAGCGGCGCAATAGGTTCGAAAGGCGATTACTGTCCGTGCGGTTGAAGCAGTTCAGCGCCGTGCTCCGGTGTTTTTGTGTCTAAGCCTAGCATCGCGCGCGCGCCCTTGATCACCTTGTCCCACTGGAACGCGGGGCCGGGGTCCGTCTTGTTTTTCTGGATGTGGTAGTGGCCGAGCACGCCTTGGTATTTCTCCAATTCGTCGTCGGGAAGTTTCTCGCGGAGCAATTTTCCGTCGGCGCCGCGCGGGTAGTCGCAATTCATCTTGGGGAAAATTTTGCACAAGGCCGCCGTGAGATGCGAGAGCGCGCGGTACTGCTCGGGCGTGAAATCGTATTGGTGCAGCTTCTGCCCCTGCACCTCGCCCACGATCAGTTCCGGCCGCGCCGGGCGTCCGATGAAGTTCGTTGTGCGAATGCCGCCGTCGCCGAGGCGCGCGGGGATGGTGATTCGCACTTGGCCGTTCGTGTCGCGCGCGTACCACTGTTTCAGCGCCTCGGCATTGGTGGAGGCGTAGGCTCCGATGTTCGCGATCTCGATGCCGACCGAGCGCGTGTTCGACGAGGTGGCGTGCCACGCGCGCTCCTTCGCATCCAGCGTCTGATAAATCGTGCCGTCGAGATCGAGCAGGAAGTGAACGCTCAGATCGCGTCCGTCGTGCAGCACCTTGAAGCACTGGCGCGCGGTGCCTGCCACGTCGAAGTGA
>JBBQYK010000024.1:0-21467 GCA_038208765.1 Verrucomicrobiota bacterium | reverse complement strand
GCAATGTCGGAAGTGATGTGGCCATCGGCGCGCACCTGCGCGTAGTCGCGCACGCGGCGGAGCAGGTTGTTGGCAATGCGCGGCGTGCCACGACTGCGGCGGGCGATTTGCTTAGCGCCGTGCTCGTCGATCTGAATGTTCAGCAGGTGCGCCGAGCGGATGACAATTTTCCGCAACTGCTCTGCGTCGTAGTAGTCGAGCCGCTCGCGAATGGGGAAACGCGTCAGCAACGGCGCGGTGAGCAACCCGCTGCGCGTGGTCGCACCAATGAGCGTGAAGCGTGGCAGGTTCAGCCGCACGCTGCGCGCGTTGGGCCCTTGGTCGATGATGATGTCGAGTTTGAAATCCTCCATCGCCGGGTAGAGATACTCCTCGATGGTTTTTTGCAGGCGGTGGATTTCGTCGATGAACAGCACGTCTCCTTCTTCGAGATTCGTCAGCAGTCCCGCAAGATCGCCGGCCTTCTCAATCGTCGGCCCGCTGGTCGCCTTGAGATTGCTGCCCATGGCGGTGGCAATGATGTGGGCGAGCGTGGTCTTGCCGAGTCCGGGCGGGCCGCTGAGGAGTACGTGATCGAGGGATTCCTTGCGCTGCTGCGCGGCCTGGACGGCGATTTCGATGCGCTCCTTGACCTTGGCCTGGCCGGTGAAGTCCGCGAAGAGGGACGGGCGCAGCGTCATTTCGAGCGCGGCGTCGGGTTTGGTGAGCACGTCGGAGATCACTCGGTCAGCCATCGCGCGCGAGGATGCGGGAACGGGGAAATGAGCGGCAAGGGAATTTCGGAAACGGCGACGAAACGCCGGCTTTCCAGTCGGCAGGTGGCGAGACGTTCCAGTCTCGTGTTGTCGGGATGCTGAAAATCCGCCTCGCGAAGCCTCCTGAAAATGAGAAACCCGGGCTTGCGCCCGGGCCTCCTCGATCTCTTTCGCTGCTCAGAGCGAGTGACCGGCAATGGTCGCGAAATTGCAGGAAGGCTTGGTGTCCACCTGCTCCAAATTATACTGGCCGCCCGCCGGGCATTGGGGCTTCTGGCGGATGTAACTGGTGGGGCCAAACAAGTCCGAGTCGCCCGGGACAATGTCCGACGCGCGGCGCGTCTCCAGCGCCCAGGCGGTCTTCGCCGTCAGTATCTGCCGCATATTTTCAATGCAACCGCTCTTCTGGCTCAGGGTCCGGGCTTTGACAAAATTGGGAATGGCGATGGCGGCGAGGAGGCCGATGATGGCCACCACAATCATGATTTCCACCAGCGTGAATCCGCGGCGGAGGCAGAGTCTTGTTTGCATACGGTTACCTCACATCTGTGCTGCGGCGTGAACCCGGCGGGGCTGTTAAAATAGTTCTCGTTCACTGAATTGCCATCCGCCGAACCGCTCCATCAGTCAGCACCACCAATGCCAGCAGGCCACAGGGAAATTTTGTGGTGGAATTCAGCAGGAGGGACGCGGGAAGTGTCCCGCTCTGAGTCAACCCACCGCCCCGTTCCGCGACAGTTACCGTTCTGAAAATTATTGCGCTGGCGCGTTGGTCGCGGACGCCGCCGGGCGCGACAGTCCCGCCGCCTCCGCCGCCAACGTGGAGAAGGTTTTTTGCAGCGCGAGGATGTTGCCTTTGCCATCGGGATGCACGCGGTTGCTCAACAGAATCCAAAAGGTCTTCGAGTACGGATCGATCCATAGCGCCGTGCCCGTGAAGCCGGTGTGGCCGTAGGAGCCGGGCGAAAAAATCTCGCCGCGCCGGCTGTAGCCCGTGTCGATGTCCCAGCCGAAGCCGCGCTTGGCCGTCACGGTCGCCGGCGACTGCACGCGGGTCATGGCACTAACGGTTTGGGGGCGGAAAAGCCGCACGCCGTCCAGTTCGCCGCCGTTCAACAGCATTCGCGCGAAACGCGCCGCATCCGCCGCCGTCGTGAAGACGCCCGCGTGTCCCGCGACGCCGCCCATGCCGCGCGCCGTGGGATCATGCACCACGCCGCGTAGCATTCCGTTCGTGCTGTCACGTTGCGTGGGCGCGATGCGGGCCGTGTCCCGCAGCCAGGGCAGGTAGCGCGTGTCCTTCATCTTGAGCGGGCGATAAATTTCTGCGGTCACAAAATCTTCCAGCGGCTGGCCGGCGACGCGCTGCACCACTTCGCCCAACAAAATGAAATTGATGTCGCTGTAGGTGAACGAACTGCCTGGCGCGTTCGTGACTTTCTCCTGGCAGGCGTAGGCGACCGCCGCCCCCTGGCCTTCCACCCTGCGGCCCAGGCCGGAACGTAGGCCCGAGGTGTGCGTGAGCAGATGCCGCAGCGTGATGCCGTCCTTCCCGTCGCGCCGAAATTCCGGGATGTATTTTTGCACCGGCGCTTCGAGGTCGAGCGCACCACGCTCGGCGAGCAGCATGATGGCGGGCGTCGTGGCCATCACCTTGGTCAACGAAGCGGCGTCGAAGATGGTGTCCTCCGTCATCGGCTCCTCGTTGGGTTCGAGCGCGCGCTTGCCGAGCGCCTTGTGGTGCGTCGCGCCGTCATGCTCGATCCACAGCACCGCGCCCGGCATCCGGTGGTCGGCGATGCCTTGCTCGATCAGGGCTTCGATTTCACCCAGCTTGGCCGGGTTGAAAACGAACGAAGCAGGGGTTGGCGTGGTCTGGCAGCCGGACCAAAAGAGGGCGGCGAGCAGCAGGGTGAGGCACAAATTCAGTCGGCGCATGGCGTTCAAGTTTGCAGAAGCTAACAACGAGCCGGGAGAACACAACCGGCAAGGTGGCAGCGGTCGCGCTGCAGCGGAACCCGCCGCGATTTAGTGGAGCCGCCGGACCGGACCGGACGGCGCGGCGAGAAGTTTCAACTCAGCTTCCGTAGCTTGGTGATGCGGCCGGAGTCCACCCATTCGGCCACGAAAATGTTGCCCGCGGCGTCGAAGCAGGCGTCGTGGGGATGAAGAAATTTCCCGCTGACCCAGCCTTCGCCGTTCGCGTTGCGGCGGAGTTTGTTGCCGTCCTTCGTCACTTGCGCGCGCCACTCCGGGTCTTCGCCGAGATGCGTGATGACCTGGTCGTTCTTGTCGAGCAGCGTGAGGCGCGCGCTCAGGTCGGGCACGAGCATCACGGAGCCGTGGATGTCGATGTTTGCGGGCAGGATGAAACCGTTGAGCGTCTTGAGATGCTTGCCAGCGAGATCAAACCACTGGAGGCGCTTGTTCGCGCGGTCGCACACCACGAGAGAGGGCGTGCGTCCAGGCCGGTCGTCGAGGTCGAGGCCATGCGGCGTGTTGAATTCACCGTCGCCCTGGCCGCGTTTGCCGAACATGGAGAGCCACTGGCCGTTCTTGTCATAGCGATGGATGCGAAACGAGCCGTAGCCATCCGCGAGAAAAAATCCGCCGTCGGGGAGGAAGGCGTAATTCGTGGGCATGAAGGCGTCAGCGCCCCAGCGCTTCTTCGGCCTGGTGTCTTCATCCTTGAGATAAACGCCGGACTCCATCGGCGCGCGCTTCTCCCAGACCGTGGCCCCTTTGAGGGTGAGCTTGGCGAAGTTCTTCAACTGCTGATAGCCGGTGACGTAGAGAAATTGTTCTGCGCCTTCGGTGATGACTTCCAGCCCGTGCCCGCCGCCTTGGAATTGCTGCCCGAAGGCGCGCACGAACTTGCCTTTGTCATCGAATACGAAAATGGACGGATGCTCCTTCAAGTTCTCGCGCCCCTCGTGGATGACGTAGAGCAGGCCCTCGCGATCCACGGCCACGTTGTGCGTGGTCTGCCAGGAGTATTTGTCCGGCAACTGCGGCCAGTGGTGCTGCACTTCGTAACGATGTTCGCCCGTGCCGACGACGAGTGGGGTGTCGGACTTCTGCGCCGTGAGCACGCGCGGCATGGCGAGCGCGGCGGACGCAGTGGCGGTGGCGGCGATGAAACGTCGGCGGGAGATGGCGGTGGCAGTCTTCATAGGCGGCATGGGTGCAATTTTTTTTGGGAACGCGGGCAGTGTAGGGAGGGAAACAAATCGCGCAACCCCGGTTTGATTTCGCGCCGGGAGCGAGTGGACTCAAGTTCGTGGTTACCGAAGGCCTCTCATCACCGCCGTTCGCCAACTGTTACCGGGGAACTCGGACTCCAGCAGTCGCCCAGCGAGAAGCGGAAGTTGCTTTGTCGTGACCAGACTGTCACCTTGCCCAGAATTCACCCGACGACTTTCGGCACTCTCGGCGCACTTTCGACCGGTGAACTTGTTCAACTATGAAGCATTGCTTGAAAGTTCTGTGTCTGGGCGTCCTCATCGCCTCCGCGATGGTTTCTTCCGCCGCGCCCGCCACGTTGCGGTTGCTCACGCAGCACAATTATCTCCCTGGCCTGCCCGTGCTAGTGCGTGTGGACACTTTCGCGGCGGACGGCTCGCGCGACAGAGAGACGTGGGACAGCGTAGCCACACTCTCCGCAGACGGCGGCGTGACGCTTTCGACGAACCAGGTCGTGCTGCGCAATGGCGCGGGCAGCGCGCTGGTCACGTTCACGGGGGGCGGCGATTTCAATCTCTCCGCCACCATCGGCGGCGTGCAGGCGACGCGCGCGCTGCGTTCGGCGGCGGGCGATCCGGTCACGCGCGTGGGCGGCACGTTGAGCGGCGGCAGCAGCACCTGGTCGGGAATCGTTGCGGTCACGAACGATCTTACGATTACGAACCACGTCCTCACCATCCAGTCGAACACGCTGGTTCTGTTGCGTGGCACGAACGCGGGCACGGCGGGCGCGGATATCATCGTGAACGCGAACGCCTCGATCCAGTCGCTAGGCACGGAGGCGCATCCTGTCACGCTTACCTGCTCGAATGCTTTCTCCACGAACCGCTGGGGGCAAATCCGCCACAACTCCTCGCAGCCTTCACTTTACCGCCACACGTTCATTCATCGCGCCGGGCGTGCGCCGGGCGAGGGACACACCGGGCAGGCTCCGGCGGTGCGACCCGACGGGACGACGGTGACGTTCGAGAGCTGCAGCCTCACGGACTTGTGCGAAACGACGGCGGGCGCGCCGGGCTTCGGCACGCCGGGCAAGGTGATGTTCGCGAACAATTCCATTCTCACGTTCAACGACTGCCTGTTCCAGCGCGCGCGCATGGGACCGGAGATTCAAGGTTCATCGCTGCTCTTCACCAACGGTTACATCATGGACACGCGCGGACCGGATGATGGCGACGGCATTTACCTCCACGACCAGCAGGTGGGGCAGATCATCAAGCTCGTGGATTCGGTGATCGCGGCGGGCGATGACGACGGCGTGGACACGCTGAGTTCCATCATCACGGTGGAGCGCTGCATTCTGCGCGACTGGGCGAGCACGGTGGAAGACGCGAAGGCGATCAGCGCCTTCGCCGGCACGGTGAACGTGCATCGCTGCCTGATCACGGACAGCACGGTGGGCATCGCGGCGAAGTCTTTCGCCGGCACGCCGGCGCGGGTGAACGTGACGCAGAGCACGCTGGTGAACAATCTCACGAACGTGATCGCGGCCTACAAACTCAACGCGCCGGGACCGATCATAGACATCCGCATCACCAACTGCGTGCTGTGGGGCGGCAATCCGATTCACTCGGACTTCGAGCCGCTCAGTTCCAACTCGACGAACTTCACCATCCGTTACACCGACACGGGCGAGGCGTGGACGGGCGCGGGGAACATCAACAGCGATCCGTTGTTTGTGAACCTGGCCGCCAGAAATTTGCGTGTGCAAATCGGTTCTCCCGTGATTGATGCGGGCGCTCCTGGATCGCCGCTCGATGCAGACGGCACGACGTCGGACATGGGCGTCTTTCCGTTCCTGACCAATCCTGATCCGCTCATCGCCTTCAGTTCCAACTGGCGCTATTTCGACAAAGGCACCGATCAGGGAACGAACTGGTCGGCGCGGATTTTCGACGACAGCTCGTGGTCGAATGGCCTCGCGCAGCTTGGCTATGGCGACTTCGATGAAGCGACCGTGGTCGAGGACAATCCCACGCCCGGCTACACCACGCCGGTGGCGGACCGTTTCATCACCACGTATTTTCGGCGCGAGTTCACAGTGTTGAATCCGTCCGAGTTCACCAACGTGGTGGCCCGCCTAGTCTATGACGATGCGGCGGTCGTTTATCTGAACGGGCAGGAATTGTTCCGCGTGAATCTGACGGGCGGGGCCTTCGACTATCTCACCCTGGCTTTAGGCCCGGTCGAGGAGACGCTGATGACCACCGTTTTTTCGCCCTCGTTGCTGCTCGTGGGGACGAACGTGATCGCCGTGGAAATGCACCAACAGAGCGCGAGCAGCAGCGACATCAGTTTTAACTTTGATCTGGCCGGCCAGCGCCAGTTCGTCGGCAATCAGCCGCCCGCCGTCAGCATCACGTCGCCGTCCGACGGCACGGGCTTCATCGCCCCCGCGAACATCGCCATCACCGTGAACGCCACGGATGACGCCGCGGTGACGAATGTCTCCTTCTTCCAGAATGGCGCGCTGCTCTGGCAGACCAATGCGGGGCCGTATGTCTTCAACTGGGACGGCGTGACCGTCGGCAGCTACGCGCTCACCGCGCGCGCGACGGACGACACGGGAATGAGCAGCACATCCGCCACGGTCAATGTCACCGTGTCCGCGCCGGGCACGGCGGTGACCAACGTTTTCATCGGCCTCAACAGCGTGTGGAAGTATCTCGACAACGGCACCGACCAAGGCGTGGCCTGGCGCACCAACACGTTCAACGACGCATCGTGGGCCAGCGGCCAGGCGCAGCTCGGCTACGGTGACAACGATGAGGTCACCGTGGTGCAGGACAACCCCGATCTCGGCGTCTTCAATATCGCCGCCACGGACAAATACATCACCACCTACTTCCGCAAATTCTTCAACGTCACCAATGCAGCGGCCTTCACGAACCTGTCGTTCCGCCTGCTGCGTGACGACGCCGCCGTGGTGTATTTGAACGGGGGGGAGATTTTCCGCACGGTCAACCTGCCGGCCTTTCCCAACCCCGTCCTCTTCAACTCGCTCGCGACGGCCACCTCGCAGGAGAACGTCTTCGACACCGTGACCTACGGTGGAAGCCTCTCGCTGCTGGAAGGAACCAACCTGATCGCGGTGGAAATTCATCAACAGTCCCAGTCCAGTTCCGACATCAGTTTCGAACTGCAACTCTCCGGCATCCGCTCGGCGGACACGAACGCCCGCCCGCTCGTCGCCATCACCAGTCCGGCGGGCGGCACGATCTTCGGCACGCCGGCCAGCATCGCGATCAGCGCGAACGCCTCGGACGCGGACGGCTTCGTGACCAACGTCGCGTTCTTGGTCAATGGCGTGAAACTCGGCGACGACCCCAACAGCCCCTTCACGCTCACCACGAACAACGTCCCGGCCGGCAGTTACGCGCTCGCTGCCGTGGCCACGGACAACGTCGGACTTTCGCAAACTTCAGCGGTCGTCAACGTCACCGTCAGCACGAACACTGCGCCGCCAGTGGTCTTCGCGAAAACGCCCGCGACGGGCAGCGTGACCAATCTCACGAGCCTTACGGTCACGTTCAGCAAAGCCGTGACGGGCGTGAACGCGGGCGACCTGCTGGTCAGTGGCTCCCAGGCGACGGGGGTGAGCGGCTCGGGCAGCAACTACACGTTCACGTTCATGCAGCCGGCGTATGGCGCGGTGCCCGTCACTTGGGCGGCGGCGCATGGCATCACGGATTTGTTCACGCCTCCGGCGGCGTTCAACACGAACAGCGCGGGCGCGAACTGGAGTTACACGCTGCTCGACGCCGTGCCCCCGACCATCACGGCGATTGATCCGGTGCCGAACTCGACCATCGCGGCTCTCACTTCGATCTCGATCACCTTCAGCGAGCCGGTCACGGGCGTGAACGCGGGCGATCTGCTGATCAACTCGGTGCCTGCGAGCGGTCTCACCGGATCGGGTGCCGGACCTTATGCGTTCAACTTCCCGTCGGCATCGCCGGGCGTGGTGAACGTGACGTGGACGGGCAGCCCCGGCATCGTGGACGCGAGCGCCAATGCTTTTGCCACCGCGCCGTGGAGCTACACGCTGGACACGAACGCCTCAGGCGTCGTGATTTCGGAAATCATGTATCACCCGTCGTCGGAGAACGTGCTGGAGGAATACATCGAGCTGTTCAACAAGGGCGCGGCGGCGGTGAACTTGAATGGCTGGCAGTTTTCGGCAGGCGTGAAGTTCACTTTCCCCAGCGTGTCCATTCCGCCCAACGGCTATCTTGTCGTGGCCGCAGACCTCGCCACTTTCACGAGCAAATATCCGGGTGTGACCAACGTCGTCGGCGGCTGGCTCGGTACTTTGAACAATGACCGCGAGGACCTGGACCTCGACAACGCCAACGGCGACCGCGTGGACAGTGTTGAATACGCGGACGAAGGCGACTGGGCCACCCGTCGGCGCACGCTCGTCGAGTTGGGCAATCGCGGCTGGGAATGGTTCAAGCCGCATGATGGCGAGGGACGTTCGCTGGAATTGATCAACCCGAACCTCTCAAACAACGACGGCCAGAACTGGGCGGCGAGCAGCGTGAACGAAGGCACGCCCGGCGTGATCAATTCCGTGAACCAGGCCAACATCGCGCCGCTCATTCTCGGCGCGTCGCATTTCCCGGCCATCCCGCGCTCGACCGAGGCCGTGACCGTCACCGCCAACATCGTGGATGAGTCGGCGGGCGGCTTCGTGGTCAGCCTCGCGTATCGCATCAGCGGCGCGGCGCTCTTCACGACCAACGCCATGCGCGACGACGGCACCCTCGGCGACGCCGTGGCGAACGACACGCTCTGGACGGCGGTCATTCCTGCGCAGGCCAACAACACGGTCATGGAATTTTTCATCACCGCCGGCGATGCGCAGAGCAACACCCGCACCTGGCCCGCGCCTGCGCTGGCCGCACTGGACGGCGGCGGCCCGACGGGGCAGGTGGTCAACGCGCTCTTCCAAGTGGACGACACGGTCTATTCGATCACCAACGCGCAGCCGACTTACAAACTGATCATGACCACGGCGGAGAACGCGCAGCTCGCGGCGATCCCCTCGCAGAGCACGCTGCAAGGCCCGAACTCGCAGATGAACGCCACCTTCATCAGCCTTGATGGGGGCGGTATCTCGCTCCATTACAACGTGGGCATTCGCAATCGCGGCCACGGCAGTCGCACCGCCAATCCGCCGAACTACCGCGTGAACTTCCGCAGTGACGACGCTTGGAAAGGCTTGGTCGGATTAAACATCAATTCCCAGCTTCCGCATCTTCAGCACTTCGGCACGGTTCTCTCCCGCAAGGCTGGTGCGATCGCCGGCGCGAACTACGCCATCCAGGTCCGCGTCAACAACGTGAACCGTTCCTCCGGCCGTTACGCGGCGAACGAAGTCCACAACCAGGACTTCGTGGACGCGCATTACCCGATGGACGCGGACGGAAATCTCTACCGCGCCGTGCGCGATCTCACTCCGCCGGACTTCAGCTATCGCGGCGAGAATTTCACCAGCTACACTAACACCTTCTTCAAGCTGAACAACGCGAGCGAGAACGACTGGTCGGATTTGATCGCCATGCTGCGCGTCATGGGCACCGGCAACGCCACGCCCTTCACGACCGAGAACGTGCGCGCGGTCGTGGACGTGGAGCAGTGGATGCGGCATCTCGCGGTGATGAACCTGCTCGGCAACGCCGAGAGCGGGCTGAACAGCGGTTTCAATGACGACTACTCGATGTATCGCGGCGCGCTCGACCCGCGCTTCCAACTCATCAGCTACGACCTCGACCAGATTCTGGGGCAGGGATCGTTCGCGGCAAATTCCAGCATTTTCTCGATGACCGCGAACAACGGCGCGGGCCTGGCCTTCGACCGCTTTGTGAACTGGCCGGACTTCCAGCCGATTTACTACCGCACGCTTTACGAGCTGCTCACCACCAGCTTCGCCAAGGCGAATTTCGACGCGCTGATCAACGAGACGCTCGGCAGTTACATCACGCCCTCGACCATCAGCGCCATGATCTCGTGGATGGACACGCGCCGCGCCTTCGTGCTCGGGCAGATTCCGGCGCTCTACGATCTCACCGTGCCGGTGGCGGTGGTGACGCGCGTGCCGCGCTCGCCCACGCCGTTCCGCACCGCGTCGTTGCTCGTGGGCGGCACGAACGTGGTGTCGTATCAGTTCAGCCTGAACGGCGGCGCTTATTCGGCGGAGACCTTGGTGGGAGCGCCGATCAGTTTGTCCGCGCTGCCGCTCGGCACAAACACCGTCGCCGTCCTCGGTCGCGGCACGAACGGGCTGTGGCAGCCGACGAACAGCGCCACGGTCGTCTCGTGGAGTGTGAACACGAACATCCCCGCCGTGCGCCTGAACGAAGTCCTCGCGCAGAACACCTCCGCGCTGAACCACTTTGGCACCTTCCCCGACGCCATTGAACTGCTGAACGAAGGCGCTACGACGATTAACCTCGGCGGCCTGCGGCTCTCAGATGATCAGGACGTGCCGGGCAAATACACCTTCCCCGGCGGCACGCTGCTCGCGCCGGGATCGAACCTCGTGGTCTTCGCGAACAACGTGGACGGCACGCCGGGCATCCATCTCGGCTTCAGCCTCGATGCGGCGGGCGACTCGGTGAATCTCTTCGCCTCGCTGGCAAACGGGGGCGCGTTGCTCGACCGCGTGAAATTTGGCCGGCAAATTTCCGACCGCTCCATCGGACGCCTCGGCATGGGCGGCGAATGGTCGTTGAGCCAGCCGACTTTTGGCGCGGTGAACGTCGCGCAGGCGCTCGGCAGCCCGTCCGATCTGCGCATCAACGAGTGGCTGGCCGTGAGTTTGTCGCAGCCGGAGTTCATCGAGCTTTATAACCAAGGCTCGCTGCCCCTCGCGCTCGGCGGATTGTATCTCACCGACAATTTGCTCGGCTGGCCGGATCGCAACCGCATCGAGCCGCTGACCTTCATCGCGACGGGCGAGTTCCGCGCCTTCCTCGCCACGGGGAATGGCAACGGCGGCGACGAACTCAACTTCGGCCTCTCGCTGGTGCAGGGGGAAATCGGTCTGTTCAACGCCGACCTCACGGCGATTGACTGCATCATCTACGGCCCGCAGCAGCCGGACACAGCGCAGGGCAAATGTCCGAACGGCGCGGTGCAGTTCACCACCTTGAGCACGCCCACGCCCGGTGCTCCGAACTCCTGTCCGGTCGTCGCGCCGCCGCCGGTCTCGGTCGCGCTGCTCACCATCAGCAATCTGTGGAGCTACCAGCCGCGCACGAATTACGACGCGGTCAACTGGACGACGAACACATTCAACGACTCGGCCTGGTCGAATGGTCCCGCGTTGCTGGGGCGGTACGCCAACGCCGGCGGCCAAATCCTGCCGGAACCCATTCTCACCCTAATCGAGACGAATATTTTCCAGACGAATTATTTTTTCCGAGCACACTTTAATGTGCCGCCCGGGGTCACCTACAATTCCCTTCAGTTCCGCCACATCATCGATGACGGCGCGGTTTTTTACCTGAACGGCGTGGAGATCCCGGGGTCGCGCTTCAACATGCCTGCCGGCCCGATTAGCGGAGCCACGTTCGCCAGTTCCACGACGATTAACGCCTCGTATCTGGGGCCGTTTAGTATTCCGGTATCTATGCTGGTCACGGGTGACAACGTTTTCGCCGTGGACGTGCATCAGCGTGCGAACAGTACAGATAGCGCCATGGGCATCGAACTCCAGGCCCTCATCGTCACCAACAGCCCCGCGCTGGCCGGCGTGCTGATTAATGAGGTGCTCGCGAACAACGCCTCCTTCGCCGAGCCGGACGGCAGCAAGCCGGACTGGGTGGAACTCTACAACCCCTCGACCAACGCCGTGGACCTCGGCGACATGAGCCTCACGGACAGCACGCTCACGCCGCGCCGCTGGGTCATCCCGGGCGGGACGATTCTCAACGCGCAGTCGTTCGCGAAGTTCCGCTTCAATCCCGACGCGCCCGCCTCGACGACCAACACTGGCTTCGCGCTCAAGGCGAATGGCGGCGGCGTGTTTCTGTTCAACCGGCTGGCCGACGGCGGTTCGCTGCTCAGTTCCGTGGCGTATGGTTTGCAGGCGGCGGACTTCTCCATCGGTCGCATCCCGAACGGCGGCGCGAATTGGACACTAAACATTCCCACGTTGGGCAGCGGCAATCTTGCGGCCACGCTGGGCAATCCGCTGACCTTGAAACTCAACGAATGGATGGCGAATCCGTCCTCGGGCCAGGATTACTTTGAGGTCTTCAATCCGAACCCACAGCCCGTGGACCTCAGCCGCTTCTACCTCACGGACACGCTGGCCGACCGCATCAAGCATCAGTTGCCCGCGCTCTCGTATCTCGGCGTCGGCGAGGACGCGTATCAGGAGTTCGTGGCGGACAGCCTGCCCACGTTGGGCGCAGATCATGTGAACTTCTCGCTCGCGGCCGGCGGCGAAGCGCTCGGACTCACGCATTTGAATCTCACCGCGATTGACAGCATCAGCTTCGGGCCGCAGAGCGCGGGCGTGTCGCAGGGCCGGCTGCCGGACGGCGCGGCGGGCATTGTGAACTTTCCGCTCACGCCCACACCGGGGAACGGAAACTTCCTGCCCCTCGGTAACGTGGCCATCAATGAACTGATCGGGCACACCGACGCTCCCCTCGAAGACGCGGTGGAAATCCGCAACCTCACCACGGACACGGTGGACCTCAGCGGCTGGTATTTGAGCGATTCGCAGAACAACCTGCTCAAATGGCGCGTGCCGTCGAACACGGTCATCGCCGCGAGCGGCTACGTGGTCTTCTACGAATACCAGTTCAACGGCGACACGGCCTCGGAGCCGTTCTCCTTCAGTTCGGCGAAGGGCGATGAAGTTTATCTCTCGCAGTCGTTGACACCCGGCACGGTCACGGGCTACCGCGCGTTCGCGACGTTTGGCGCGTCGGAGAACGGTGTGTCGTTCGGACGTTTCGCGACGAGCCTGGGAAATGATTTTACGGCCCTGAGCGCACGCACCTTCGGTGTGGACAATCCGATCACGACGAACCAGTTCCGCACCGGCACGGGATTGACGAACGTGTCTCCGAAGGTCGGCCCGCTCGTGATCAATGAAGTCATGTATAATTTCGGCGGCGGCGTGATCAACGACGGGCTGGAATTCCTCGAGTTGCGGAACGTCACCGGCGCGCCGCTCCCGCTCTACGACGTGGCGAATCCGCAGAATACCTGGCGCATCCGCAAGGGCGTTGATTTCAATTTCCCGGCCAACATCACTGTCCCCGCCGGCGGCTATCTCGTGCTCGTGAATTTTGATCCGGTGAATGATCCTTCATCGCTCACGACTTTCACCAACACCTATGGCGCGGGTTACACGATCCTGGGGCCGTACTCCGGCCGTCTGAACAACGACGGCGAGGCCGTGGAAATCCAGAAGCCCGACGCGCCGCAGACCACGCCCGGACCGGACTTCGGACTCGTGCCCTACATCGTCGTGGATCGCGTGAATTACGACGACGTGTTCCCGTGGCCGCAGGTCGCGGACGGCAGTGGTTGGTCGCTCTCGAAACTGACTGCCACGCTCTATGGCAACGAGGCCTTCAACTGGCAGGGCAACCCGCCCACGCCGGGCGCGGTGAACTTCGACAACGGCACCAACAGCCCGCCCGCGCTCACGACCATCGCCGACCGCAGCGTCCACGCGGGCTACGCGGTGTCGTTCACCGCGATTGCCACCGATCCGGATCTGCCCGGCCAGTCGCTTACGTTCTCGCTGATCAACACCGTGCCGTCCGGAGCGGGCATTGGATCGAGCAGCGGCCTGTTCACCTGGACACCAACGACGAACCAGATCGCTAATCACACCATTACCGTGCGCGTGACGGACAACGGCACGCCGAACCTGAGTGACACGAAGACGTTCAACATCGCCGTGCTCGCGTTGCCGCGCGTGCAAAGCGTGTTCATCACCAACGGCGTCGCCAACCTCGTGTGGAACAGCCACCCCGGCCGCCGCTATCAAATCTTCACCACACCCACGCTCACGCCGGCGAACTGGGTTCCATACGGCGGCGACATCATCGCCAACAGCACGACCATGACCGTGCCCGTCGGCAATCCCGGCGACCCCACGCGCTTCTATCAGGTGGTGTCGTTCGACAACTGAACGGGGCGAGTCGGAACGCCTCGCGCGGTGCGAGCGGTGCCACCACGCCGGATCGTCAACGGATCGGAGGAAAAAATTCTCCGCGCTTTTGCGTACCACTTTGATGGCAACCGCGCGGCCAACTTGCCACTTGCCTTGCCGGAATCGTTGAGGCGAATGTCTGAACAGCTTTTTCGCTATGAATCTTGCGGACATTCTCAGTCCTGAACAAATCATCCCTGAACTCAGGGCGCAGGATCGCTGGGTGGCGATCGACGAACTGATCGAAAAACTCGTGGTCGCCGGCAAGATCAAGCCGGAGAACCGCGAGGCGATCACGGCGGTGGTGCGCAAACGTGAGACGTCCATGAGCACGGGCATCGGCTTCGGCATCGGCATCCCGCACGCCAGTACGGATTTGATCGGCGAAGTCGTCGGCGCGCTCGGGCGCTCGAAGGGCGGCGTGAATTTTGACGCGTTGGACAACCAGCCTGTGAATCTCATCATGTTGTTTCTCGTGCCGCAGGGCCATTTCCAGAAACACCTGTCCACGCTCGCCGAGATCGCCAAGCTCCTGCACAAAAAAGAATTTCGTACCACGCTCGAAGACGCGCCTGATGCCGCCGCGATGTTTCACGTCATCAAGTCCCAGTCGGGCACCAAAACTTAACCGAGCGCTGGAGAATCATGCTTCTGTATCTTCAGCCTGCGAAAGACGCCGACCAGCGACGGTGCTTTGTCGCCGAGCCAGCGGGGCAGGGCGGTGACTTCACCGAACTCTTGACGGACAGCGTCTCGCTCACGTCTGCGGCCGATGAAGCCGGCACCACGGTCTGCGTCCACCTCTCGCCATCGGTGACCTCGATCTACCTCGTCCTCGAATGATCCATCTGGGCATCGAACGCCGGCTGCGCGAAGCCGTCGCGCAGATTTTGCCGGACGCCAATTTTTCCCTGGTCATGGTCCGCCCGTGTCCTGATCCCCAGTTTGGCGATTACCAGAGCAACTCGCTCATGGCGCTCGCCAAGGAGCGGAAGATGAATCCGCGCCAGCTTGCCACCGACGTGCTGGCGAAGCTGGATGTGGGCGACACTTGCGAGAAGGTGGAAATCGCGGGCGCGGGCTTCCTGAATTTCCGGCTGAAAGTTTCGGCGATAGCCGAAGCGGTCATGGCCGCCGCGCGTGGTGAACATCTGTTCTTCAGCAAGTCAGCGCAGCCGCGCACCATCGTCATTGATTTCAGTTCGCCAAACGTCGCCAAGCCGATGCACGTCGGCCACATCCGTTCGACGGGAATTGGCGATGCGCTTCAGCGCGTGCTGCGGTTGTTGGGGCACAAGATTATTTCGGACAATCACATCGGCGATTGGGGGACGCAGTTCGGGAAATTACTGCTGGGCTGGAAACAGATTCTCGATCGCGAGGCGCTGGAGATGGACGCCATCGTGGAACTGGAACGGCTCTACAAAATCATCAACGCCGAGTGTGACGCGAATCCTGCACGGCTCGAAGAGGCGAAGCAGGAACTGGTGAAGCTCCAAGCGGGCGATGCTGAGAACGTGGCCGTGTGGAAGGACATGATTCGCGTCTCGCAAGTCCAGTTCGACACCATTTACGGTCGGCTGGGCGTGAAGTTTGATCACGCGTTGGGAGAGAGTTTCTACAATCCGTGGCTCGGCGAGGTGGTGAATGACTTGCTCGCGCGCGGCATTGCGCGCGAGAGCGAGGGCGCGGTGGGCGTGTTCAGCGACGATACGTTGCCGCCCAAGCAAGACCCGTTTCTCGTCAATCGCGACGGCGAGTGGGCGGCGGATCCCGCGCTGGTGCGCAAGAGTGACGGTGGGTTCAACTACATGACCACCGATCTCGCCACGATCGATTACCGGCTCAAGACGTGGTCGCCGCGCGAGGTCGTGTATGTGGTGGATGACCGCCAGTCGCCGCACTTTCGCAAGTTGTTTCTGACCTTCGCCCGCTGGCAGCCGGACGCGGCGAAGAAGGTCAAACTGGTTCACGTCGGCTTCGGAAAAATTCTCGGCGATGACGGCAAGCCGTTCAAAACCCGCAGTGGCGACACGGTGAAACTCGGTGACCTGCTCGACGAGGCGGAAGAACGCGCGCTAAAACTCGTGACGGAAAAGAATCCCGAGATGTCGGAGGTCGTGTGCCGAGAAATCGCCCGGGTCGTCGGACTCGGCGGTGTGAAGTATGCCGACCTGCTGCCGAACCGGCAGAGCGATTACGTGTTCAGTTGGGACAAGATGCTCTCCATGCAGGGCAACACCGCGCCGTATCTGCAATACGCCTACGCCCGCATCCGCTCGATCTTCAGAAAGGCCGGCGCCGCAGCCAGCGTGCAGCCGGTTTGCAACCGGCAGAATCTTCCTGATGAGAGCAGTGGCAACATTTCAACCGCCTCCACGAGCAGCAGCCCCTGCCAGTTGCAAACTGGCAGCACGTTGAGCCTCGCCGCTCCGGAGGAACTGGCGCTCGCCAAGCATCTGCTGAACTTCGGCCTCACGCTCGAAGCGGTGACGGATGATTACCGTCCCAACCTGCTCTGCAATTACCTCTACGAACTGGCCGGCTACTTTGCGACGTTCTACGGAGCGTGTCCGGTGCTGAAGGCGGAGGGTGATGACCGCGCCGCCCGGTTGACGCTTTGCGACGTGACCGCCCGCGTGCTCAAGCAGGGACTCGACGTGCTCGGGATCGAAGTGTTGGAGCAGATGTAGCCCCGAAGAAACAGTTGCGCTGCAGGAGAAATGCGCGACACTGCCCGCACTAAAGCGTCCGCCAATTCCCGTGTGGACGCTCCAAAAGAAAAGGGGGCCGGCGCTACCATCCACAAGCCGGTCCCTTTTCCCTGTACGGGTTCCAATGTCATCGGAGCGCCGGCTTCCCCCCCCCGGCGCGAACCGTTTCCATTCCTTTCAACGAGCCGTACTGGAAGCCGGCGCTCCATTTGCGCGGTGATGAATTCGTGACGACACCAGCCGCTTTCTCCACGCTCGCGGCATGAATTGCATCCTCGTTCTCTACGATTCCAAAAGTGGCAATGTCGCGCAGATGGCGCAGCTCGTGGCCGAGGGCGCGCGCACCATTTCGGACACCGAGGTGCGCGTGCGCTCCGTGGATGAGGCGACGGCGGCGGATGTGTTGTGGTGCGACGGTCTCGCCGTGGGCAGTCCGACGAACATGGGCATTCTCTCGTGGAAGATGAAACGCTTCTGGGACGAGACGATGAACGAGCACTGGATGAGCATTGACGGGAAAATTGCCTGCGCGTTCAGCAGCGCGGGCGGCTGGGGCGGCGGCATGGAACTGGCCTGCCAGTCCATTCTCACGGTGCTGATGAATTTCGGCTTCCTCGTCTTTGGTGTCACCGATTACGCGGCGAAGAAGATGACGCTGCATTACGGCGCGGTCTGCGCGAAGGAGCCGCGCGAGGCGGAGACGCAGGCCGCGTGTCGTCTGCTCGGCCAGCGGCTTGCGGAATGGACGGCAGTGTGCGCGCATGGCCGCAAGGAGGAGCATCCGGGGAAGAAGATGGCGCAGCGCATGTCGCCGGGGTGAGCGTGCTGCCGGTTTGCAACCGGCAGGGGCTGATAAGTTCGAGCGCGTCTGATTTGCTACGACGCCGTGGTAAAAGCTTCTGGTTGCAAACCGGCAGCACGTTGATTCCGCCAGGGCAAACGCATCAAAACTCATCGGGATGCGCGAGGAACTGAGGATCAGCGACGATGTTTTCCCATTCGTCTGCCCCCAATTCATCTGCCGCTCCGCTGCCGGAATGAAAGGTGGCAAACGAATTGGGGCAAACGAATTAAAACCCAGACCTAGCAAAGCATTTAGATGCGTTTGCCCTGTTGATTCCGCAACGCTCCCTTGCACCGCCGATCAAGTTGCTGCAACTCTTGGCGTTCCAAATGAGCGAGAAGAAAAAGAAGTCTGACGCAGAAACGAAGCCGCAGCCCGCGCCCACGCCAGAAAACGGCAACGGCCATGCCCATGTCGAAGTGGAGCCGGTCGCAGCGGAGGAAATTGTCCATCGTCCGTTCGTGCCGGGGAACATCGAGCAGGCGCTGCACCGGCGCGTGGACCGCAACTTCCTCGACTACGCCAGCTACGTCATTCGCGACCGCGCGATTCCGAATCTCGCCGATGGTTTGAAGCCCGTGCAGCGGCGCATTCTCTGGGCGTTGCACGAGACGGATGACGGGCGCTTCATGAAGGTCGCCAACATTGTCGGTGAGTCCATGAAGTATCATCCCCACGGCGACGCTTCCATCGGCGATGCGCTCGTGGTGCTGGCGAACAAGCGTTATGTCATCGAGCGGCAGGGGAACTATGGCAACATCTTCACCGGCGATCCCGCTGCCGCGCCGCGTTACATTGAGTGCCGGCTCACGGAACTGGCGCGCAAAGAAATTTTCAACGACCAACTGACGGAATTCGTGCCGAGCTACGACGGGCGCAAGCGCGAGCCGGTGTCGTTGCCCTGTAAACTTCCGTTGCTGCTCATGCTCGGCACGGAAGGCATCGCGGTCGGCATGTCAGCGCGCATTCTGCCGCATAACTTCATCGAGCTGCTCCAGGCGCAGATTGCGATTCTGAAGAAGGAGAGCTTCAAATGTTTGCCCGATTTCCAGACCGGCGGCCTGATGGACGCGCGCGAATACGCGGACGGCAAAGGCTCGATCAAGGTGCGCGCCAAGATCAAAGAGAAGGACGAAAACACCGTCGTCATCAAAGAAATCCCGCCGACCACGACGACGGAATCGCTTATTGCCTCCATTGAAGACGCGTCGCACAAGGGCAAGATCAAGGTGAAGTCGGTCAACGATTTCACCTCGGAGAATGTGGAGATCGAGGTGAAGGCGCCGAGCGGCGTGAGCGCACAGCAGTTGATTGACGCGCTCTTCGCGTTCACGGATTGCGAGGTTTCCATCACCAGCCGCATCACGGTCATTCGCGACAACCGGCCCGTCGAGTTGACGGTGAGCGAGGTGTTGCGCGCGAACACCGAGCAACTCGTGGACTTGATGAAGCGCGAGCTGGAGCTCAAGGAGAAGCAGCTTCTCGAAGAACTCCACGCGCGCACGCTGGAACGCATCTTCATCGAGGAGCGCATCTACAAAAAGATCGAGCTGTGCAAGACGAACGAAACCGTGATGGCAGCGGTGCATGAGGGATTAAAACCCTTCCGCAAGGAACTCGCGCGCGACGTGACCGACGCCGACGTGGAGCGCCTGTTGCAAGTTCGCATCCGCCGCATCTCGCTCTTCGACATCAACAAGCACCGCGAGGAGACGGAGCAGATCAAAGCCGACCTCGGCGAGACGCGCAAGCACCTCAAGCAGTTGACCAAGTACGTCATCAATCACATTGAGGCGCTGATTGCGAAGTACGCCGAGGAGTATCCGCGCCTGACCAAGAGCAGCCGCTACGACGAAGTGGACGCGAAGGAAGTCGCATTCAAGTCGTTCAAGGTCGCGTACGATCGCGAGAGCGGTTACGTGGGCTACAAGGTTTCCGGTGAGGAGTTCCGAGTGGAGTGCACGAAGTTTGACAAGCTGCTTATGGTCTTCAAGGACGGGCACTTCAAAGTCGTCGAGTTGCAGGAGAAGATGTTCGTCGGCCCCGACGTGTTCTATTGCGGGCTGCCGGAGCGCGACCGTGTGTTCACGTTGGTGTACACGAACCGCGACGCGACTTACATCAAGCGCTTCACGTTCGGCGGCACGATTCTGAACCGTGACTACAACTGCATCCCGGAGAAGTCGCGCATCCTGTTCTTCGAGCCGGACACGCCGAAGGAAATTTTCATCCGCTACAAGGCCGCGCCGCACCAGAAGATCAGCCAGCAGACGTGCAACCCCAGCGAGGTGGACGTGAAGAGCCCCAAGACGCTCGGGCGGCAGCTCTCGATCAAGGAAGTCGCCGCCGTGAACAGCAAGCCGCCGCGCGGCTGGGATGCGGAAGCGCCGACGACGAAGCTGCAGTTCATGTGATCGGAACGGAGCGCGGACCGCCGAGTCCGCGTGTTTCTTCTTTTGAATTCAGGCCGGCGAGCGAAGGAAAAGTTTTCTTAGATTACGAATGGCAAGCCCCAGGGTCTGAAGTGCGCGAGAACGGCGCGGACATTGGACGTTGGACTTTGAACCTTGGATCCCTAATCTTCGCGCCGGTGGGGCGCTTGGCGCAGTGGTAGCGCAGCAGCTTTACACGCTGTGGGTCGGGGGTTCGAATCCCTCAGCGCCCACCATTCTGCAAAAGCTGCAACGCTGAAAGCTGAAATCCGGAAACCAAAATCAGGCTCGCTTGCCGCCGGGTTCCCGCCCATAACTCCGTCATGAAAGCCAAAATCATTTCCGCACTCGTCATCCTTGTCTCCGCCGTTTTCCTGTTCGCCCAGGCCGAGCAGGTCAAGGGCAAGGCCAAGGACTTGAAGAAGAAAGTCGAGGGGCAGCAGACCAACCAGGTGCAGAACCCCACCCAGCCGCCGAAGAAGTGAGCCGCGGCGTCCACACCCATCTGAATCTATGAAACAACTCCACACTCCGGCCGGCAGCGCGGCGGTTGGGCTGGCGCGCAGCGTTCTGGCTTCGGCGGACATCCCGTTTGAAGTGCGCAACGAGTTTCTCTCGCAGGCCATTCCGAGCACACCCTTCGATCCTGAGCTTTGGGTGAACGACGAGGATTACGACGAGGCCACGCGCCTGTTGGCGATGCCGCCTCCGGATCTCAGCGCCAACTAGTCGGTGCACACGCCCCGTGAAAAGAACATCTGGTTCCCCGCCAAGCGTTACGGCTGGGGTTGGGGACCGCCGTGCGCGTGGCAGGGCTGGGTGGTGCTGGCGGTGTGGTTCGTCCTGCTGCTCACGAGCGCGCTGGTGCTGGTCGAGCGTTCGCCGCTGACCTTCTTCATCCTCGCGCTCGTGCTGAATGCCGCGCTCATTTACCTCTGCTGGCGCAAAGGCGAGAAGCCGCGCTGGCGGTGGGGCAAAAAATGAGACCCCAACAGGCGTGCCAAAACCAAACGTTCGATTGAATCTCGCGCGTCATTGCCCTGCTGGCCTCGTGGAATGGAGCGAGGTCAGGCCGTCGCCGTGCAGCGCGTCATCCCCGTGCGGCTGGCAACGGGAGAGATGGCGAAGATGCCGATGCAGCAACACGCCAAGGCCCAGAGGGCCGGTCCGAAATTAGCCGGTGGCGTCAGCCACCGGACCAGACGTTGAACAGAACAAGCCCCGGCAGGGGCGAAAGAATGCGGTGGAAAAGGAAGGATTCGTGTTCCGCCCTTTCAGGGTTGAGTTGCTTCG
>JBBQYK010000023.1:0-21544 GCA_038208765.1 Verrucomicrobiota bacterium | reverse complement strand
AAAGCTCCATGATGTTCTGCCGCCGGTTCGTGCGATGAAACAGCAACTCGCCCTCGCGCGACCACGACACGCCATAGACGTAGTGGCCCACGACTGAATCCCCGAACTCCTTTCCGTCCCTTGCGTCCACGCGCACCGTCTTCTTCGACTCTAAATCGTAAATGAAAATGTCCACCAACGGATTGGCCGCGCCCGCCTTCGCGTAAGGCTCGATGTCTGCGGTGCTCACGACTTTCGTCTGATCCAGTTGCAGATAAAAATCCGGCACCTTGCTTTCATCGAAACGGTAGAACGCCAGCTTCTGGCTGTTCGAGGACCACCACATCGCTGTGCTTTGAAACAGTTCTTCGCCGTAAACCCACGAGGCCGATCCGAACTTCACGCGAGACTTCGCGCTACCCTCCGTGGTCACGGCGAACTGGTTTGTGTCATTGGTCGAGCGCAGCCATACGTTCTGGTCGCGGTAGCGCGCAGTGAACTTGCCGTCCGGCGATTTCGCGGAAGTGTATTGGCGTCCGCGCGCGGGACGCGGCGGCGCATCGGTGCGTCGTGAAGCGCGGGGCGCAGGCGCATTCGTCGGCAGTTCGGTGGCCGCCCGCGTCGCAATGTCGTAGCGGAAATATTTCCCCTCGTGGCGATAATCAAACGCCTGCCCGCCATTCGTCCACGTCACCGAGAGCGCGCCGGACTTGTAGAGATTGGTCGCCGCGCGGCTGACGCGCTCGTAGCGTTCGTAACCGGTCATGGAGCGCAGGCGATCTTGAGCGCGCGCGAGTTGCGGCACGAAGGCATGGGCAAGAAGCGTGGCGATGAAAATGTTGGCGAAGTGCATGATGTGCTGCGGCGAGGATGTGTGCGGCCCCGATGTAGTTCAAGCAGGCGTCGTTTTGAAGAGATGCGAACCATGCCTCACGCCAAGGCCGCGACGGACGCAAAGGGGACAAAAAACCTCTGTCCTCCTTCCCACCTTTGCGTCCTTCGCGTCCTTCGCGTGAGGCAAAGCGAATTCCCCTACACTGAGTAAGGAATGTTTGTTTGCGGCGACAAACCAAAGAAGCCGAACGCGGTCAGGAAAATAATTTCAAACAAACCCCGTCGTCCGGCATCATACTGCCATGCGATTATTCCGGCTGCTGTTGCTCCTTGTCTTCGCCGTCTCCACGGCTTGGGCGCAGGTCGATCAGTTTCAGTTTCGCAACCCCACGCGCGCGCTCGGTGGCAAGAAGCACACGCGGGCCCGCCTCGTCCTTTCGCACGAGGCCGCGCGCCCCGGCGACACCATCACCGCCGCCGTGGAACTCACGATGGACGCGGGCTGGCACACCTACTGGAGAAATCCCGGCGAGTCTGGGCAGGCGACGGAGCTTTATTGGAATCTGCCCGCCGGACTGTCCGCCGGGGAAATTCAATGGCCGTTGCCGGAAAAGTTTGTTTCGCCGGATCAATTGAAACTCACCACCTACGTTTTTCATGACCGCGCCGTGTTGCTCGTGCCGTTAAAAATTTCTGCCGACGCCCTCACGGGAGAACGCGACCTCTCCGCACTGGTGAAATGGCTGGAATGCGAAATCGCCTGCGTCCCCGGCAGCAACACCGTGCGCGGCACGCTGCTCATCACCAACGAGTCCAGGCTGAACAGCGACACGAATTTCTTCGCCGAGGCGCAACGGCGTTTGCCGCTCAAAGAACCGCCCGGCCCCGCGACCGCGAAATGGGACGCGCCCGCCAGCGTGACCAACCGCGCCTTCCTCGTCGAATGGACAACGTCCGCGACCGCACCAGATTTTTTCCCCTACACCAACGCCCTCGCCACCGTTTCGCCCCAGACCATCGTGGCGACTGCTTCTGCCACGCAGGCGATCTTGCGCAAGACGGCCGAACGTTCCGGCGGCGACTGGCCGAAAGAAATCACCGGCCTGTTGGTGCGGAAAGAAGGCGACCATCTCGCGGGCTACGAAGTGACGTTGCCGCTCGCTGAAGCCGCGTCGTCGGGCGTCGGTGCCGTCGCCACCAAATCCATTTGGGTCTGGTTTCTCTACGCCTTTATCGGCGGACTCATTCTGAACATCATGCCCTGCGTGCTGCCCGTGATCGCGCTGAAGATTCTCGGCTTCGTCAATCAGAGCCGCGAGACGCCGGGCCGCGTGAAGGCGCTCGGTCTGCTCTACACGCTCGGCGTCGTCGTTTCATTCCTCGTGCTCGCGGGCGTCGTCATCGGGGTGAAGGCGGCGGGGCAGAAGGCGGGCTGGGGCCTGCAATTCAGCAATCCCTATTTCATCGTCGCCCTCACCGTCATCGTCACGCTCGTGGCGCTCAACCTGTTCGGCGTGTTTGAAATCACGCTCAGTGGCGGCGCGATGAGTGCGGCCGGCGCGGCGTCATCGCGCCACGGCAGCGCGGGCGCTTTCATGAACGGCGTGCTCGCCACGGTGCTGGCCACGCCCTGCACCGCGCCGTTTCTCGGCGCGTCGCTGGGCTTCGCCTTCGCGCAACCGGCGCACATGATTGTGCTCTTCTTCATCGTCATCGCGCTCGGCCTCGCCTCGCCGTACTTGCTGCTGAGTTGGAATCCGAAGTGGTTGAAGTTTCTCCCCAAGCCCGGCGCTTGGATGGAGCGGTTCAAAATCGGCATGGGCTTCCCGATGCTCGCGACCGCGCTCTGGCTGTTGAATCTCACGACGACGTTCTACGGCGACCGCGCGTGGTGGCTCGGCGTGTTCCTTGTCTTCCTCGGGGCGGCGGCGTGGATGTTCGGCACCTTTGTGCAACGCGGCGGTTCACGCCGCACGCTGGGGTTGGTGGTCACGCTGGTCTTGCTCGGCGCGGGCTACGCGTGGGCCTTGGAGGCGGAATTGAAGTGGCGTTCGCCAGACGCCAAGGACGAAGGCAAGAGCGCGCTCGCCCTTGCGCCCGCCGGTTACGACTGGCAGCCGTGGAGTCCCGACGCCGTCGCGCAAGCTCGCGCGGCTGGTCGCCCCGTCATCGTGGACTTCACCGCCAAGTGGTGTCCCACCTGCAACACCATCGTGAAGCCGGCGCTCGCCAGCGACTCCGTGCGCGCCAAGCTCAAAGAAATATCCGCCGTCGCGTTGCTGGCCGATTACACGAAATTCCCAGACGTCATCACCACGGAGTTGGAAAAGTTCCAGCGCGCCGGCGTGCCGCTCGTGCTCGTGTACCCAAAAGACGCGACCAAGCCGCCACTCGTTCTCCCCGAAGCGTTGACGCCGGGCATGGTGGTTGAGGCCTTGGAGCAGGCGGGGAAGTGATTTTGGGTCGCGGAGCGACGCCGGAAATTAGCCAGCCACGCCGTGGCTGGAAAATGTCGGGAGAAGATTCGTCCTGAAAGGACGGCGGAACTCTCCGTTGTCCCTTCAGGACAAATCCACCCCCGGCTTGTTCCAGCCACGTCGTGGCTGGCTAATTTCCATCGGCTCTCCGAGCCGGACTGAGCCGTTCAGATTTTCATGCATCAGCCCTGCTCCTCTCACATCCCTCCTTGACGCCCACGCTCTGCCGGGCAAAGTCTCGGTTATGGATTCCAATTGGGCCTCTGAAAACATTCAGACCATCCGCACGCTCATGGAGCGTTCCGCACTCTATCGCCGCGCGCTCGCGCCAGTAATGTTGAGCGCGGGCGTCATCGGGATCGCCGCCGCCGCCGTCGCGCACTTTGTGCCGGTGAGTTCCAATCGCAGCTTCGCGCTCTACTGGTTGGGCGTCTCGCTCATTACGTCCGTGGTGTCGTTTCTCCTCGTGCGCCGCCAGGCCTTGCGCGACCAGGAACCGGTCTGGTCCTCGCCGACGCGGCGCGTCACCGAAGCCTTGCAACCGTCGTTCATCGCGGGCGGCGCGGTGGCCGTGCTGATGATCTTCTGGAACGAGAATCTCGGTGTGGCGTCTTGGCACGCGGCGGCGGCGTGGGTGCTGCTTTACGGATGCGCCTTGTGCGCGGCGGGATTTTTCACGCCGCGCGGCGTGAAGCTGTTCGGTCGGGCCTTTGTTTATGCGGGCTGCGGACTGCTTTTGATCTCACCCATTCCCATCGGGGACACGCGGCAGAACGCCCATTACGTCATGGGCTTTTTCTTTGGCGCGCTGCACCTCGCCTACGGCATCTACCTCTACTTCACCGAACGCCGGAACCGCGCGTGAATCCGGAACCGTTTCTCAATCTCGACCGGGTCATTCACGAGAAGGGCCGCCTCGCGATCATGTCCATGCTCGCCGCCGCGCCGGAGATGCCCTTCCGCGAAATCCGCGACACCCTCAAGATGACCGACGGCAACGTGACCGCCCACCTCCGCACCTTGCACGAGGCCGGCTACATTTCCTTGACCAAGAGCATGGAGGAGGGGCGCGGCCTGACCACCTACTCCCTGACTGCCACCGGCCGCAAGGAGTTCACCGCTTACCTCGACCTGCTCGAAGACATCGTCGCGCAGACGAAGAAAAAGTAAGAAATCTTTTGAACACTTTTCCAAAGCCGCAGTCTCACACTTTGTAACACAAAGTAACTTATGGAAACGACATTGACCCAGGACAGGAGCGCGGACCGCCGAGTCCGCGCGTTCATGACGCCAAGCGTTGATGAACTGGCTGCGGTTCCCAAACTCACGCCCGCCGCGACAGCGACGAATCGCAAGGCAGTTCCACAGAGACATGCGGACTCGGCGGTCCGCGCTCCGATGCGGGTGCTGCGCGCCACCCATCTCGGCATGTGCTTCGGCGTGCGTGATGCCATCGCCCTCGCGCATGAGACCGCGCGTCAGCAGCCGGTGACCGTGCTCGGCGAACTGGTTCACAATGAAACCGTCCTGGCGGATTTGCAGTCGCGCGGCGTGCGCTTCGCCCTTCAGCCCGAGGAGGCGGCCACTGACACCGTGATGATCACCGCGCATGGCACTTCGGACCGGATGCGCGCGCGGTTGCATCAGGAGGGTTTCAACGTCGTCGAGTCCACTTGCCCGCTCGTTCACGTCGCGCACCGCGCGTTGCGTGAACTGGTGGCGGCGGGCTTTCACCCCATCATCATCGGCCAATGCCAGCATGTGGAAGTGCGTGGGATGACCGGGGACCTCGACGAGTTCGATGTGGTGCTGACTGAGCAGGACGTGGAGCAGCTTCCGCCGCACGCGCGCTTGGGTATCGTCTCGCAAACCACGCAGCCGATTGAGCGCGTGCGTCATCTCGTGGAACTCATCCGCGCGCGCTTTCCTGATGCGGAAGTCCGTTTCCGCGACACCGTCTGTCAGCCGACCAAGCAGCGTCAATCCGCCGCCGTCGAACTCGCGCGGCAGTGCGACGTGGTCATCGTCACCGGCGGCGCGAACAGCAACAACACGCGTGAACTGGTCGCGACCTGCGCCCGTCATTGCGCCCGCGTGTATCACGTCCAGCACGCGGCGGACTTGCGCGCCGAGTGGTTTCGCGATGCGGAATCGGCCGGCCTTACCGCTGGCACATCGACACCAGATTCAACCATCGCCGAGGTAGAGCAGTGGTTGCGCGCCTTTGCGTCCAGCGGTGTGCCGGAGCCGGCCACGGGTTCGGTCGCTTAAAATTTTTTCAACGCCACGCATCATGGAACCATCCGGCATCATCGCCATCAGCGTGACGATAGTTCTCGTCATCATCGCGGCGCTGTGTGCCATCGTCGGTATCGGTCTCTGGTGTGTGGCACGCACCCGGTTTCTCGGGCCGTTCGTCACGTTCATTCCCACACTGGCTCTGCTGGGCGCGGCGTGTGGTTCGTGGGGATTGGCTCAACTGGTTGCGGAAGCAGCAGAGTCGGGGTCTGAGGCTCCGGTGCTGGGTTGGCTGGCGGGTCTTCCGGTCGGTGGCGTGGTCGGCGGTGTGTCTGGCCTGTTGCTGGCGCTGTGGATGAGAGGCACCACGACCAAAAATGTTGCAACCCAGTGAAAGGAAAACCCGCCCCGAGCGGTGATTGCTTAAAATGACTTTCAACGCTTTGCCGACTTCACTGTCGAAACGCCGATGACCACACCATCCCAGGCGCTGCCGCCGCTGGCCCTTGGGCAGATTCCCACGCTCCTGCGCGGCGAGCCGGGGCCGATTCAACTCTGGATCGGCGACTGGCGCGCGTCTCGCGTGCTGTTCTACGCCGCGGTTACGGTGGCGGGCACGGCGGCGTTTGGACTGGTGCTGGGCGCGTGGCGCGATCCGATGCAAGGGGTGTACACCGCCATCAAATTTCCGCTCATCGTCCTGCTCACGGCAATGGGCAACGGTTTGCTAAACGGAATGCTCGCGCCCCTGCTCGGCACCAACATCAGCTTCCGGCAATCACTGCTTGCGGTGCTGATGAGTTTCACCATCGCGGCGGCGGTGCTGGGGGCGTGCGCGCCGCTGATCTATTTTGCGATTTGGAACGCGCCGAAATTTTCCGGCGCGCTGGCCGGCACCGCGCTGACCATCCACAGCGTCATTTACCTGGGACTCGTGGCGGCGATGGCGGTGGCGGGCCTGGCGGGCAACGTGCGTTTGCTGCAACTGCTCCGCCGCATCAGCGGCAACGAAGGTGCCGCGCGGCGCACGCTCTTCGCGTGGCTGGCGGGGAATCTGTTTCTCGGCAGCCAACTCGCGTGGATGGCGCGGCCTTTCGTCGGCGCGCCGCATCTGCCCGTGGAGTTCCTGCGCCCGAACGCGCTGGAGGGAAATTTCTACGAATCCTTCTGGCAGCACTTGCAGCAGATTTTCCAGTGAACGAGCCAACGAGAATATTATGAACGAATCACAACCGTCCGCCACGCCGCCGCCCATTCCGCCCACCATCAACTCCGCGCTCCCGCTCGGTGAGCACCCCGACGACCGCCTGCCCATTACTGGTCCCGTGACGGCAGTGGAGGCGTTGCTGCGCCAGCCGCGGCGGATGCTCTTCCAACTGCGGCAGTCGGGCGCGGCGAAAATCATCGCGGGTCTGCTGCTCGTGGCCGTGCTGTGCGCGGCGGTGTATGGACTCGTGGTCGGCAGCTTCGCGGGCGGCGCGCAATACTGGATCGCGCCCGTGAAAATTGTCGGCGGCATGGTCGTGGCCGCGCTCATCTGCCTGCCGAGCCTCTACATTTTCTCGTGCCTGGCCGGCTCGCAGGCGCGGCTCGCGGAAGTCTTTGGCCTGGTCGTGGGACTGCTCGTGCTGACCACGATTCTGCTCATCGGTTTCGCGCCGGTAGCCTGGGTGTTTTCGCAATCCACGAATTCGATCACGGCGATGGGCTTCCTGCACCTCGCCTTTTGGGCGGTGGCCACGTTCTTCGGCTGGCGCTTTTTGAAGAACGGTTTCGCTCATCTCAGCGCGCAGAGCATGGGCGCGCTCTACGTGTGGATTTGCATCTTCGTCCTCGTGTGTTTGCAGATGACCACGGCGCTGCGGCCCATCATCGGCACGAGCGAGGATTTCTTCCCCAAGGAGAAAAAGTTTTTCCTCGCGCACTGGTTTGAAGTGCTGGAACAGCGCCCGGCGCAACCCGCTTCCGCTACGCAACGCTGACCTGTTATGTGGCAAAAGATTCTCAGACACGAACTGCGCGATCCACTGCTCGCGCTGGCCGGAGCTTCGATCCTTGGAACGTTCCTGATCGCGACGCGCACGATTCTCATCTGGCGCGGGCAGCATTTGTTCCTCGTGTGGAATCTTTTTCTCGCGTGGATACCGCTGCTGCTCGCGCTGCGCATTGAATCGATGCACGAACGCGAGGCACTTCGCGGCTGGCGCTTCTGGGGTCTCGCGGCGGCGTGGCTGCTGTTCTTTCCGAACGCGCCTTACATCTTCACGGACTTGATTCACCTCAAGCCGCTCGCCAAGCCGCGCTGGTGGACGGACATGATTCTCATCCTGCTCTTCGCCATCACCGGGCTGGTGCTGGCGTTTCTCGCGCTGCACCGGATGCACCGCGTGGTCGCGGCACGACGCGGCTGGGTCTTGGGCTGGATGTTCGTGGTGGCGGTTGCGTTCCTCAGTGGCTTTGGAGTTTATCTCGGTCGATTCGAGCGCTGGAATAGCTGGGATGTCATCAGCAATCCTTTCGGTCTCATGGCTGACAGTCTCAACGCGCTGCATCTGCGCTCCGCCAAATTCACCATTCTGTTCGGCCTCTTTCTCGCCACCGCCTACACGCTGCTTTACTCACTCACCCGGCTGCGTCCCAGTCCCCGCGTGCCCGCGCTGGTGCGGCGGGAGCCAGCGCCTCTGCTCGAAACATGACCGCGCGTGAAACACAGCTCCGCCGCCGGCTCCGCTGCTGGACCTGGTTGCTCATCATCGGCCTCGTCGTCAGCGGTGTGACGGCGCTGCCGCTGCAAACTGAACTGGAGATGATGTCCCGCTGGTTCGGGGCAGGGGAGCTGTCGCCCGCGCAGGCCAGTTCTGGTTTCGTGAAGTGGATCCTCCTCGTGCGCGACGGACTGCGCGAGACGAACGCCAAATTTCCCTTCCTCGCCTACGGCACGGACTGGCTGGCCTTTGCCCACCTCGTCATCGCCGTCGCGTTCGTGGGCGCGCTGCGGCATCCGGTGCGGAACCTCTGGCTGTTCCAGTTCGGCATGATCGTCAGCGTGCTGATCATTCCGTGGGCGTTGACCACCGGCGAAGTGCGCGGCATTCCGATTTACTGGCGGCTGATTGATTGCAGTTTTTCGCTCGGCGGTTTCATCCCGTGCTGGCTCTGCCACCGGTGGGCGCGCGAGTTGGAGAGGATGCCGAGAGCAGCGTGAGCTTCTGGCGTGGGCGGGCGTCGCAGTATTTCACCGCCGCCGGTCCTGCGCGACCGACACCGTCCATTCGTTCAGCGCGCGCTCGTGGCCGGCGTGACCCAGCCCGAGTTTTTCCATCGCCTCGCCGATCAAGTAGAGCGAGCCGGTGATGACCACGACCTCGTCGCGGCGCGTGTCCGCCAGCGCCTCGATCACGGAACTCGCCGCGCTCACGCTGCCGTGCGGCTGGGCGAGACGGCACGCCTTCATCAACATCTCAGGATTCGCCGTGCGCCGGCTTTGCACCGGCACGACCAGGATGCGCGTCGCCAGCGGCGCGAGCGTGCGGCAGATGGTTTCCCAATTTTTATCCTCCAGCACGCCGAGTACGAGGGTGAGCGATTGGTTCGGAAATTCCGCGCGCAACGTCTCGGCCAGCGCGCGCGCGCCGGCGGGATTGTGCGCGCCGTCCAGCACAAAGGTCTGGCGACCGCGCGCGAGGATTTGAAAACGCCCCGGCCACGGCACGGACGCGAGTCCACGTTCGATGGCGCTGTTGTTGAACGGCAACTGGCCGCGCAGGACCTCCACGGTGCGGACGGCGAGCGCGGCGTTGGTGCGCTGGTGCGCGCCGCGCAGGCTGGAGGAGAACGTGCCGAGAGTCGAAGGCTGTTCGCTGATCACATGCAGCGGTGCTTTCAAGCGCGCCGCCGTTTCCTGCAACACCTTCAACACGTCCGGCGCGTCCGCCGCCGTCACGACCGGCACGCCGGGCTTGATGATGCCCGCTTTTTCCGTCGCGATCTTTTCCAGCGTGTCGCCCAGCCACTGTTCGTGATCGAACTGCACGTTGGTAATCACGCTGGCCAGCGGAGTGACGATGTTCGTTGCGTCGAGCCGTCCGCCCAGTCCGGTTTCCCAGATCACGATGTCGCAATCCTGTTCCGCGAAATAGCGCAGCGCCATCACTGTCACGACCTCAAAGAAGGTGGGATGATTCTCCTTCGGAAAATCGGCGAGCCACGGCTGCATCTCGGCGACGAACCGCGCCAAGTCATGCTCGGAAATCAATTTGCGATTCACCTGAATGCGTTCGCGAAAGCTGACGAGATGCGGCGAGGTGTAGAGGCCGACGCGCCAGCCGGCGGCGCGATAAATCGAGTCGAGCATCGCGCAGATCGAGCCTTTGCCGTTCGTGCCGGCGACGTGGATGAAGCGGAGCTTCTTGTGCGGCGAACCGGCGCGCTCCGCCAGACGCTGCACGGCCTCCAGTCCGAAGGTCGTGCCAAACATCTGGAGCGAGAACAGAGATTCGATGGCGTCGCGATAAGTCATTCGGCGGCGGACTCTGGCATCCGCCGCCGGACCTGACGATTACGATTTTTTACGCAACGGTTTGTGGGGCACCCGCCCGCTCCTCACTGCGGCACCCGCACATGGTTGTTCCCGTTGTCCTGATCCGAGTTCTGCGCCTGCGTCTGCAGCTTCTGCGTCGTGGTGCCCTGCGCGCTGCCGTCGCCGAGGCCGAGGTTGCCCTGGTTCACATGAATCGTCCGCAGCCATGAGACGCTCGCGGTGATCTCTGTGGCCTGCGCGCCGGTGAACGCGCCGCACGCCTTGTCATTGTAGGTGCCGCTCAGGTTGCGGTCCGCCGTGAGGATGGACTGCGGCTTGTCCTCGCCGGCGTCGTAGCCCACGGCGTAGGAAACATTCGCGTCGCTGTAGCCGGTCGCGAAATTGTTCGCCGCGCTCTTCTCCTTGTCGCTCGGGCACACGAGAATTTTCGGCGTCACCAGTTCGTTCGACACGGCCCTGTAGTGACGGAACGCCTGCTGGTTCGCGGCGTCCAGCGACCCTTCCGGCGGAGCGACATTCCACGAGAATTTTTGATCGTGGTCGTTGGCGTAGATGCGCATGGCCAGTCCGACCTGGCGCAAGTTGTTGATGCACTTGATGCGATGGGCCTTGGCCATCGTCTGCGCGAGCGCAGGCAGCAGCAGGCTGGCGAGAATGGCAATGATGGCGATCACGACCAGCAGTTCGATGAGCGTGAAGGCCCGTTTCGAGGAAGGAAGGTTTGTCTTCATAGTGAGACTCACCAAGCATCAGCGATGCCGCGCGGTGGTGCCGTAGAAATTCCCTCTACAAATGAAGTGGTCGTGAAATGTCGGCGAGCGTGCCTCACGCAAACGGCGCGAGGATGACGCCGAACTCACCCGCCAATCAGGCTTGGTAAAGGACCGCCTCGCGAATGACCTCACTCACACCGCGAGGCAGGAGATGATCAACCGTCCGCCCCTCGCGCACGCGCGCGCGCACTTGCGACGACGAGAGTTTCAGCGGCCAACCACCGAGCTGTTGAATGCGAAAGGGCGGCGGCAGCGTGGCGGGAATTTCCCCCGGTCGCGGGATGACCACGAACTGAACGAGCGCCGCCAGCGCCTCCGCCTCGCGCCACTTCGGCAGCGTCGGCACGTGATCCGCTCCGATCAGGTAGAACAATTCGGCGGCGGGAAATTTTTCCGCGTACGCGCGCGCGGTGTCTATCGAGTAAGAGATGCCGCCGCGCTGGAGTTCTTGTGGATCAATTTCGTAATGCGACTGGCCGGCGAGCGCGAGACGGAGCATCCGCAGGCGCAGTGCGGCGGAGGCCGGTTCGCTGCCCGGCTTGAACGGCGACTGCGCGGCGGGAATGAAGAACAGGCGGTCGAGCGCGAGTTCCTCGCACGCGGCCTGAGCCACGAGCAAATGCCCGAGGTGAACGGGATCGAAGGAGCCGCCAAACAGTCCGATGCGATTCATCGCGCGGAGTTAAACTGAAGCCCTGACGTGCTGCCAGTCTCTTGCGAGCGGAGCGCCGGACAGCCATGTCCGGCGTAGCGAGGAGGGGCCAAGCAGATTGAACTGCGAGGTGAAAGGAACAGCGGACATGGCTGTCCGCTGCTCCGAGTTCTCAGCAACAGCGGTTGATGCCTTTGTAGCGTTCCTCGGTGGTGCGGAGATAGGCGGCTTCACGGCTGGATTCGTGATGGCCGTGCGCGCAGGCGGTGTGCTGTTGAAGCTGTTCCGCGCGATCCACTTTGGCTTCGCCGGAAATTTCCCGCAGCAGCGCCAAGCCGAGTGCGAGGAGGCTGGCGGCGTGCAGCGGCTTCGCCTCGGCCACTGCGTAATCGGGCAGCCACGTCGGCTCGGTCTCGTGCAGCACGGCAAGTTTCTTGCGCGCGAGCAGGAGAATCCATTCGCGCACGCTGATGAGAAAGATAGCCACAACGAGCGTTAGGAAGAAGGCGGTGACGACGGCGTCGAGCGTGAGGTTGAACGACAGCTTGCCGAGTTGCGCGATGGCTTTGGCGTTCAATACGGCGTCCGTGGCGCGAAGCTGATCCGCTTTGGCCGCCGCCGCTTTTGCGCCGGCCAGAAATCCAATCGCTGGACTCGAATGAAAAATCTTCTGCACTGAAGCCGTGCCTGTGACGGCCAGCAGCCAGAACAGCGGAAGCAGCGTGATGAGCGCGAACGCAGGATGACCCAAGACCTTGGGCTTTGGACCTTGGACTTTGGACTCCGCGCCCAACTGCATTTTGAGAATCACCGTCGTCGCCAGACACAGCGCCGTCGCGGCGAGCAGTTGGTTCGCGATGCCGAAGATGGGCCACAGCGCCTTGATGCCGCCGTCGGGATCATAAACCGCCGCGAGCAAAAAATATCCCCACAGACCGACGACCAGCGCGCTGGCGAAGAGGTTCGCCATCATGCTCCGCACGTTGCCCAGCGGTTTCCACACATGGCCGAGCGCGTCTTGCAGCAGGTAGCGCCCGACGCGGGTGCCGGCATCCAGCGTGGTGAGGATGAACAGCGCCTCGAACATCAGCGCGAAGTGATACCAGATGCCGAGCCATTTTCCGCCGACCACTTTGGAAAAGAGATTCGCCATGCCGACCGCGAGCGTGGCCGCGCCGCCGGTGCGTCCGTACAGCGTTTCCTCTTTCACTTCGCTCGCGAGTTGCGTCATGCGCTCAGCGGTGAGCGCAAACTCCGGGCCATAGGAATTCACCTTTGCCACGGTGGCTGTGGCGATGGCGGCAGCGTCTGCGCCGGGCATCTTGATGTTCATCGCGAGATACACGCCGGGGTCGAGCGTGCAGGCGGCGATCATCGCCATGATGGCGACGAGCGATTCGAGGCACATCGCGCCGTAGCCCACGGGCCGCGCGTAACTTTCGCGCGTGATGATCTTCGGCGTGATGCCGCTGCTGATCAGCGTGTGAAATCCGCTGATCGCCCCGCAGGCGATGGTGATGAAGCAGAAAGGAAAGAGCTTGCCCGGCACGACCGGTCCCGAGCCGTCGATGAACTGCGTCAGCGCGGGCATCTGCATTTTCGGCAGCACCAGCAGCACGCCGAGCGCGAGCAGGAAGATGGTGCCGAGTTTCATGAAGGTGCTGAGATAATCGCGCGGCGCGAGCAGCAGCCACACCGGCAAAACGCTGGCGGCGAAGGCGTAAATGATGACCGACCACGCCAGCGGCGCAGCCTTGAGATGAAACAGTTCCTTGAGCGTCGCGTGTTCGGAAACGAATTGCCCGCCCCACACCGCGAGCAGCAGCAGCGCGACGCCCAGCACCGACCCTTCCACGACCTTGCCCGCGCGAATCCACCGCAGGTAGCCGCCCATGAAGAGCGCGATGGGAATAGTGGCCGCCACGGTGAAGACGCCCCACGGCGATTCCGCCAGCGCGTTCACCACCACCAGCGCCAGCACGGCGAGCAGGATGATCATGATCGAGAGAATCGCGATCACGCCGATGACGCCCGCCGCCGTGTTCAATTCGTCTCGCACCATTTGCGCGAGCGATTTGCCGTCGCGCCGCATGGAGGCAAAGAGAATCACGAAGTCCTGCACCGCACCGCCCAGCACCACGCCGATCAAAATCCACAACGTCCCCGGCAGATAACCGAACTGCGCCGCCAGCACCGGGCCGACGAGCGGCCCCGGCCCGCTGATCGCCGCGAAGTGATGGCCGAAGACGATCCACTTGTTCGTCTTCACGAAATCCTTGCCGTCATCGTGGACTTCGCAGGGCGTGGCCCGGCGGTCATTCAGCATCAACACGCGCGTCGCGATCCACTTCGAGTAAAAGCGGTAGCCGATGGTGTAAGTGCAGATGGCCGCGACGAGGATGTAGCCGGAATTGATCGGTTCGCCGCGCTTGAACGCGAGCGCGGCATAAGCGCCCGCGCCGAGCAGTGCGATGGCAAACCAGAGCAGGGCAGTAAGCGTTCGGCGCATAGATGCGGGAGACAAAACACGAACGCCGGAGAAACTCCAACTTTGAAAACGCCACCGCCGGACGCAGATTCTTTGGCTCCCTTATTGCATCCGTGCGCATCCGTGTTCATGCAGCGCCACGACTTTGCCGTCGGCGTAGAGGGCGTATTCGCCGAACATGGCGCGGGCGGAAAAGCGTTGCGGTTGGCGGAGTTTCGCCAGCAGGAATTCCACGGTTTCTTTTTGCGTCGCCATGCGGAGGTTGAAGTTTGCTGGTTGGAATTTGCCCTCACGGCTGGTCGCGAAACTCCTGCATCAGCTTCAGCACGCCCGCGCGAATCTCGTGCAGTTCCTTCCGCGCCTCGGCGATGAGCGCCTCCGGCAGCAGCGTGCCGCCCGGGTCCCGCTGGAGTTTCTTCCCCGGCTTCTTCGCCACCGCCTCCAACCCGGCCTGTGATTTGTGCAAATGATCCAGCGCGCGCTTTAGTCGGGCCACAATGAAAGCCGCATCGCTCGTTTCTCGTCCTTCCGCGACGCCGTTGAGCGCGCCGCCAAGTTTCACGGCGGTGGTTTGGAATTCAAAAATGAACTGCGCGAGATCGTCGTCCTCCGCCCTGCTCAAGCCCAGTTCCTTGCACTGATGCCAAATCTTCATCGCGCTCTCGAAGCAGCGGTGCTGGAGCGGATGCTCGACGTCACCGTTCTTCGTGCGAATCCAGTCAAGGCCCTCGCGCGCCGGATCGGGCGGCGGCAATGGCTCGTCCAACGCGGCCTCGCAGGCGGCGTTCATTTCCTCAATGCGCCGTGATTCCTCGGCCGCTTCCTCCGGCGTCAACTCGCGGCTCCAGCCCATCTCCCCCGCGATCTTTTCCTCGGCCTCGTCCGAGTCGCCGTACTTTTCCAGCAGCTCCATGTACTTGTCCGTGCGCGCGTCGCTCTCCTTCAGGAACTTCTCGTAATCATGCTCGTCCCATTTTTCCTCCGGGTCTTTCTGCCCGCGTTGATGGGTTTCGATGGCATCGGTGAGTTGTTGCATGAATCCGCTCAGGCCCGCGGCGGCGTCTCGTGCGCGCTGCTCGTCCTCATCTTTCGTCAGCCGCCACTCCGGCGCGGAAATTTCCATTTCGTAATCCGTGCTCTCGATGACCACGCGTCCATTCCGATCGCTGAACCATTCGAGGTAAAGACAGTTGGCCAGATGCTCCGGCGGTTTCTCCCCGCGGTCGATCATGGTGAACGCCTCGTGGTTCGGCACATCAAACACGCGCACCTTGCGCGACGCCGTGAGGTCGCCGATGCGCCCGCGCTGCTCCGGCGCGAACGTCGCATCCGTCCGCATCGGCAAAGGCGTTTTGGTGTTCCTGAACTTGAGCAGGCAGCCCGCGAGGTCGCGGTGGGCGTTGCCCGTCAGTTGAATTTTCACCGGCTCCGCGACGCCCATCAGCCAGAGCTTCCCATGCACGACACCTTTCTCGCGATTGTCGATCTCGCCGCGAATCACGCTCTCATCAATGCGCCAAGCCATGCGATGATTGGGCCTGAAGCCGGAATGAATTTCAAGTGGCCGCCGCACTCCGGGTGTGATGGGAAGTGGCGGGCACGGCCGCCGGTGTCTGCAACCTTTTCCCGTGAGTGAACCGTGGCCCGAAATTCCAAAACCCAAATCCCAAAGCCCAAACAAATTCCAAATTCGTAAATTCCAACCCGACGAGCGCAACCTCTCGCGTGGCCCGACAGAACGCCCGTGACGCCTGCGGACCACTCCGCCAGCGTCCGGAGCCAGCGTCCGGTTTGGAATTTGTGGACTTGGAATTTGTTTGGGATTTGGGATTTGGGCTTTGGATTTTTTCTTCCCTCAAGGAAACCTCCAGGAACCGCCAGGTCTGACCGCCACTACCAATCGCACCCCGCACTTCCGGCTTCAGCAAGTCATGACATCGTACTCAGACCAGCCCAAAACCCTTCCGATACTGCTTGCGGATGAGCGCCTCGGCTTCCGCATCGCCAAGCCTATTCCGCCGGGCGGGACGCCACGGCTCTACGGCCGGCGGGACGCCCGCCGCCACCTGACCGCCACTTCCAATCACCCCCCGCGCGCAACCGCGGCTGGAGTTTGACCGCGTCCTGTTCCAGAGTCGGGCGCATCAACCGCATCTCATTACACGTTCGTGCTCCGCAGCTTTGGTTGGTCGCCGCTTTGATCATGGCGACCCACGACCTGCGCGTGCGAGCCGCGGACGCCAGCGATGAGTTGTTCGAGGATGGCGCGGTCACGTCTCTGCGAATCGAAGTGGCGGCGACGGATATGGAAATCCTGCGCCGTTATGCGTTCAGCCGGGAGACGCGGCAGGAGGCGCGCGAGTCGGCGCGGTGCATCGTGCGGCAAGGTACGAACACATGGAACAACGTGGCCATTCATCTCAAGGGCAGTCTCGGCAGCTTCCGGTCAATCGATGACACGCCGTCGTTCACGCTGAATTTTTCCAAACACGTTGCGCGCCAGCGTTTCCACGGGCTGGAGAAAATTTCGCTCAACACTTCCATCCAGGACCCGACGCGGGTGAGCGAGAAGCTCAGTCGTGAGCTTTATACGCGGGGCGGAATTCCGGCCCCTCGCGCCGGCTACGCCACGGCCGAGTTGAACGGGCGGCGGCTCGGCCTGTATGTGCTGCTGGAAGGGTGGAACCAGCAGTTCATGCAGCGGCATTTTGCCGATGCGCGCGGCCCGCTCTACGAGGGACCATTTTTCGGGGACATCGATCAACCGCCGATTGTCGCCTACGGCCGGGCGACGGGAGGCAGCTTGAGCATCGCGGAGTTGCTGGCCGCCGCGCGGGAGCCGAGTGCGTCGAAGCGATGGGCGAAGCTCGAAGCCGTGCTGGACATGGAGCGATTCACGCGGCTGTTCGCGTTGGATATGCTGTCGTGGAATGGCGACGGCTACGCCATGCACGCCAACAACTATCGCATCTTTCACGATCGCAAAAAGGAGCGCCTCGTGTTCCTCGCCCACGGCCTGGATCAAATGTTCACGCTGCCCGATGCGCCGCTGCTGGCCGGCGGCGACGGGATCGTGGCGACGGCGGTGCTCTCGCACCCCGAGGGTCGCCAGCGGGTGCTCGAACGGATTCGCGAATTCCGCAGCTCGTTTTTTCAGCCGGAGTTGATCCGGCGGCGGGCGATGGAAATTGCCTGGCCCGTGGGGCTGGCGCTGGGCCGCGAAGCCGGACTCACCAACGCCGCTCCTCCGGCCCACAGCCAGGCCGTCCTCGATTGGCTGCAACGAATCACGGAGCGCATCGCGGCCATCGATCAACAGTGCGCAGGAATTTCCAATCTGGTGTCGTTGCGGATTGGGCAAAGTCTTGTGCCGATCCTCTGGACGAATCGAACGACGGCTGGCACGCCGGTTTTTCTCCAACCCGCCGACCCGCCGGCGCTGATCGTTCGTACCGTGGCCGGATCGAGCGGGGCGTGGGTCGCAGTGTCATGGCTCGAAGGGGGGCGCTATCGGCTGCAAGGGCGCGTTCGTCAAATGCCGGGCCTGGCAGCCACGAATCAGATGACGTGTGGGTTCCGGGTGCGTGCGCCGCGCAAGCGTTCGCTGGGTGTCGATTGGGGCTGGGACTCGCGCCGTCGCGTCGTTGAGGACGAACGGTTCAATTTGATCCACCAACCGCTGCCATCCACCGCCGGCACGAACTGGACGGAGCTGACCTGCGAAATCGACCTGCGGCAACCGGCGGCTGATCTGGAGATTCTTTGCGAAGCTTCCGGCGGCGGAGAAGCCTGGTTTGATTTGCAGTCCTTACGGCTCACGCGGCTGAGCGATCCGGGCCGGGACTGAACCCTCGCTCAGTAAAGCGTCGAACGTGATTTGGAAGGGCAAACGCATCAAAACTCATCGGGATGCGCGAGGAACTGAGGATCTGCGACGATGTTTTTCCATTCTTCTGCCCCAATTCGTCTGCCGCTCCGCTGCCGGAATGAAAACCGGCAGACGAATTTGGGCAGACGAATGAAAACCCAGATCTAACAAAGCGTTTAGATGCGTTTGCCCTGCGTGATTTGGCCTTGCGACGGAAATTTCTGCAGAAATAGTCTCAGGCCATGAAACGAATCCTCCGCTTCCCGCTCGCCGTCCACCTTCTGCTCGTCGTTTTCACGGTCTGCCAGATCCATGCCGCCGAGCCTAAAGGCGGCAGTCAACCCGTGGTCATGGATCCCGGTCCACCACCGTCCGATGCCGTCGTGCTGTTTGACGGCAAAGATCTGGCGCAGTGGAAGGCCCAGAGCGGCGGCGATCCGAAATGGAAATTGCTCGGCGACGGCGCGATGGAAGTGAACGGCACCGGCAGCCTCATGACGAAGGAAGAATTTGGCGACTGCCAACTGCACGTCGAGTGGGCCACGCCCAGCGAGGTGAAGGGCGACGGACAGGGCCGCGGGAACAGCGGCATTTACCTGCAGGGCCGTTACGAAATCCAGGTGCTCGACTCTTACAACAACAAGACCTACTTCAACGGTCAGGCGGGTGCGTTTTACTTGAACGCCGCGCCCCTCGTGAACGCTTCGCGCAAACCCGGCGAGTGGCAGAGCTATGACATCATTTTTCACGCCCCTAAGCCAGGCGAAGACGGCAAGACGGTGCCCGGCTCCTTCACCGTGCTGCACAACGGCGTGCTCGTGCAGGACCACACGCCGATCAAGGGCGACGCCACGACGGCGGCGCTGTTCAAGGGTGCCACGGCCCAGGGGCCACTCGTGCTCCAGGACCACGGCAATCCCGTCCGCTACCGGAACATCTGGCTGCGGAAGCTGTGACGGGAGGCGGATTGTTCCTCGTTGGCCCTGGCTCGTCATGAGTAAGTCACACAGAGCCTGCCTCACGTCACGAGTTTCACTGGCCGTTCAGGTAAGCGCCGTCGCCACTAATTCTGACCCGGCTTTGGTTTGCGCCCTGTGAAACAAGGTGCCGCGCCGTCACTCGGCGTGATAACCGCGCCAGATCCAGACGAGAGTGTCGGCCAGCGTTTCGTTGAACACGCGGCCGTCGCAGTGGCCCGTGCCTTTGGTGAAAACAAAGCGGTGATGGTAGCCCTTGGCTTTCAGGGCGGCGGCGGTGCGTTCGCCAGCCATGACCCAGTTGTGATAGGTCTCCTCGGGATCCTTGGCGCGGTTGTCGTTCTCCGAGACGTGCGTGAAGATGCGCAGGGGCTTCTTCTCGCTCGTCTCGATGAGCTTCATGCTGGAGTGGTATTCCCACGCGCCGAGCGGGAACTTCGCCTCCTCCGCTGCATCGTCATCCTGCTGATCCACGAACGTGCCGGAGTAGGCAATGATGCGGCGGAACAAGTCGGGTCGAAACCAGCCCATGGTCAACGCCGCCGCGCCGCCGGAACTGCACCCGATCACCGCCCGGCCCCAGGGATTCGAGGTGAAGGCGAGCTTCGGGTAGGCGGCCTTGATGTCCGCGTTTGCGAGCACGGCCGGTAACACTTCGTCATTGATGAAGCGGGCCATCCGGTCGGACATGGTGTCGTACTCGAGGCCGCGCTCGCTGTTCTTGCCGTCGTTGCCGCCGTTTTCCACGGCGATGGCGATGAACGCCGGCAACTGGCGGTTCGGATCCTTGGAGATGGTCAGGTTGTCGAGCGCGTTGCGGACGAGCTTCATCTGACCAGGGCCGTCATGGATGATGAGAAGGGGAGCGGGAATGCCGTCCTTGTAGGCGGCTGGAACATAGACATTAATTTTTCGCACGGTCCGCACCGGCTTCTTTGCCGGCTCCAAAGTCTTGTCGTCGCCCTTGAAGATTTTGCTGTCGGCCAGCTTCAGGGTGAACTCGAAAGACTTCCCTTTCGGATTGCCGAGATCAGTGAGATCGGTGGCCCATAAAATGGCCAACTCTTCAAATCGGGACGACCAAGGGATTCCTGCTCAAATGATGCGCGGCCTTGCTCCATGTGGAGCGGTTGGAAATCACGCGCCGACTTCTCGCGCAAAACGCGTAGGATTTCGAAGCCGGCTGCATCGGTGTCGCCAAAGTGCCAGAACTCGAGGGCGGCGGGCAATCGCCGCAACAGCGCCAGCGTGCCGGAGCCGGGAAAGGTGGTTTGGATGAGCAACTCGCCGCTCTGAAGTTTTGCGAGTTCGTGGAAAGAAGTTTCGTTCTCCACCGTCAAGCAACGCCGGGCTGTGGTGGTGATTTCCTCCGCGCGCTCAATGTCCGATTGGGCGAGGCGGAATGAGCCTTGCAGCCGGCCCAAGTCCAGCCACTCGCCGTCCAGCTTGAGGCGCAGCGGGCCGTGGATGAGGGCAGAGCGCGGATTGGCAACAATGCCAAGGTCGTCGAGTGATCGAATTTTCCCGCTGGTGATGTCTTCAAGAATGCCGCCGAGTTTGCCACGCAACTGATCGGTGAATTCGCCTTCGCGTTCCATCGCCGCCCATGTCTCCAACTTCTTGGAAGCGTTGGCCCCGCAGAGGACGCAACTGGCGAAACGCACCAGCGACTCGCCTTCCCACGCCAGAAGCTTCGGCAGGAGCACGAGCAGTTCTGCGTTCTCCGCAGAAGGCTGCCTGTCAAAGGGAGCGACGCTTTCGCCCGCCCGCGCGTTCATGTTCATCCGTCCACACCAGCCTTTCCACGCCTCGCTCCAGCGTTCCGGCACCGCGTTTCGGGCGGCTTCGATGAACTGATTGGCGAGAGCTTGGCGGAGTTCGGTTGGCGATGGTTCCTTCAACCACACGAACAGAGCGGCTTCGTTCGCGAGCGGGACACGAACTTGATGGATGATTTCGGGATCACGTCGCGGCCCCTCCAGTCGAACAATATTTCCATTGAGCGCGTGGAGTTGATTCAAGGCTTCTGCTCTCTCGTCTCCGTCATCGCAATTCGCCGCCTTCAACAAGGTTTTCAAATCCACGAGGAAGTCCCGTTCCGCGTGCGCGGAACTGCCGGCGGTGGACTCGGCGTAGAGTTCGGCCAGCGCACACATGACCCGTTCAGTGGGAGTCGGCGTGAGTTGGCTCTGTTTTTCTTTCCGTGGGCGAGGCATGGCGTTGCAGTCAGGGCCTTCTCAAGTCGTGCCCACAGTTCAGGAATGTTCCTTCATCCACTCCTGTCCCTCCTCCGAATCGCGCAACAGGTTCACGGGCACGTTGCGGAGATGGACGCGCGCCCCGCGCCGCTCCTCGTGGCGGGAGACGATGATGAGTTGTTGGCACAGGTCGAACGCGCCGGGCACGTTGCCGGTGCTCATCGAGAACACGCCCTGGAGATCGAGATCTTTGATCGCCTCAATGCAGTTCTTGATCCGGCCCGTGTCCATCTTCGAGAAAGCCTCGTCAATCGGCACCAGCGCTAGCGATGGGTCGCGCCAGCGGGCCTCGTGGCGTTTGTAGGCGCGCAGGTAGCTGGCCAGGATGACGACGAAATAGGGCGACTGGTTCTCGCCCCCGCTCATCTTGCCGCTCTGCTTGTCCACACTGATGGGCCGGGCCGCCGGATCGTTCTTGTCGCTGACCAGCAGGTCGTAGTCGTAGAAATGCCGGTAATCG
>JBBQYK010000022.1:0-23266 GCA_038208765.1 Verrucomicrobiota bacterium | reverse complement strand
CCGCAGCCGCGTGTTCCCCGGACTGACTCTGGACGTGAAAGCGCTGCTCTCCGGCCACGGCGCGAAACTGCTCTCCACCCTGCAACGCGGCCTCGCCTCCGCCGCCCACAAGACCTTCGCCGCGCGCCTGCGGTGAGAACTGCCGGATGACCGCCCGCAGATGCCGGAAGTTTGAGTTTTTGAGATTTGGATTCTTTCTGTTCCCCATCAGCCCTTTCCAGACCGGCGTTTGCACACCACGGGCGGCTGCGATAACTTTGCGCCGTGCTCATGAATTTCCCCTGGTCCGCCGCGCGGCTGCGCTGCTGGCTGCTGGCTTTCCTCGCCCTCGCCACGTTCACCGCGCGCGCCGCCACGCCGGCGTTTGCCAATGGCGTGACCAATGGCTTCATCAACAACTTTGCCATCAGCGAGGCGTCGGGCCTGGTGGTCAGCCGGCAGAATCCCGGCGTGATCTGGACGCACAATGACGGCACGTACGACGGCTACGTGTTCGCCATCGGCACGAACGGTCATTTGCTCGCGCAGCATTACATCCCCGGCGTCTTCGGCGTGAACATGGAGGACATCGCCATCGGGCCGGGGCCGCTGCCGCAGTTCCAATACATTTATCTCGGCGACATCGGGGACAACTTCACCAACCGCACCAGCATCCGCGTCTTTCGTTTTCCTGAGCCATCCGTCTATGGCTACGAATCGAACGCGCTGCCCGTGCGGCCGATCTTCGGCGCGGAGGAAATCACGCTCCGCTACCCGGACCGGCCGTGGGACTGCGAGGGGCTGATGATTGATCCGCGCACGGGCGATCTGTTTCTCGCCACGAAGCTGACGAACTCCTCGCGCATCTACCGGGCGACGCGCGCGCAACTGAACAGCACCAACGACATCACGCTCACGTTCATGAACGAGTCGTCCACGTTCCGCTCGGTGTCGGCGGCGGACATCTCGTCGGACGGCGGCCTGATCACGACGCGCCGGGCGAACCGGATTAGCGTCTGGTTCCGCGGCGCGAACGAGACCGTGGACGCGGTGCTGGCGGGGTCGCCGGACATTTCGCAGGCGCCCATCATCGGGACGGCGGCGGGCGAATTGAACGGCGAGGCGCTGGGCTTCGAGCCGAACGGCTCGGGCTACTTCACGTTGAGCGAAGGGTTCGCGCAGCCGTTGCATTATTTTCGGCGCACGGACGCACTGCCGCCCGCACCGCGCGTGTTCATTGCACCCGGCAGCGCGTGGCATTATCTCGACATCGGCGAAGCGCCGTTCGCGGCCTGGCGCACGGCCACGAACGATGCCTGGGCGAGCGGACCCGCGCCGCTCGGCTACGGCGGCGGCGAGCGGACCACGCTCAACTACGATCTCGAGTTCGAGAAATATCCCGCCGCTTACTTCCGCAAAACTTTTTCGGTGAGCAGCCTCATCACGAGCAACCTCGCGCTGCGGATTTGCTTCAACGACGGCGTGGCCGTTTATCTGAACGGCAAGGAAATCCTGCGGCGCAATCTCGCGGCGGGCGCGACGGAGACCAACCGCGCGACGGCGTTCCACACCGACGAGTGGCGCACCTGGATTTCGTATCCCATCACGCCGTCGCTGGTGAAGCTCGGCACCAACGTGCTGGCCGTGGAAATTCATCGGGCGGACGCGGACGGCCCGTTGCTCAATTTTGATCTGCAACTGGTGGAGGCGCGCATGGAAGCGCCCGCGCGCGTGACCGCCGCGCGCCGCGCCGGGACGAACGTGGTCGTGAGCATGACCGGCCCAACCGGCCTGGTCGCGCGCGTCGAACGGTCGGTCGATTTGCTGAACTGGACGCCGGACCGCCAGTTCGTGCTGACCAATGGCGCGGCGAGCTTCACCAATCCCTTTACCCCGCCGCGCAGGTTCTTCCGCATCGCGCCGTGAGAAGTCGGGTGTGTTTGGAAGTGGCGGGCAGGAGCGCGGGCGTCCCGCCCGCCTGAATGGAACCAGATGCCGTTTCACCCGGACCGTGTGGTGCGGCGGAAAACCTTCCGCGCGCTCCGGCGGGCGAGACGCCCGCGCTCCTGCTGGAGTGCCCGCCACTTCCAATCACACCCTGAGAAGTCTTGCCAGTTGAACCGTGCGCCTGGGAGCCGATAAGGTTCGGAGCAATGTCAGCGTTGCCAAAAATTTCCGTCATCACGCCGTGCTACAACAGCATTCACACGATCCGTGACACCATCGAGAGTGTGCGGCGGCAGGAATATCCGAACCTTGAACACATCGTCGTGGACGGCGGGTCGAAGGACGGCACGGTGGACTTGATCAAGGAGTATCCGCACCTGCGCTGGATTTCCGAGAAGGACGAGGGCCATTACCACGCGATGAACAAGGGCATCGGCATGGCGACGGGCGAACTGGTGAACATCCTGAACGCGGACGACTGCTTCCGCCCCGGGGCGTTGCGTGCGGTAGGCGAGGCGTTCGTCGCGCATCCCGAGTGGGACGGCTGTTTCGGCGACATCGTGTATGTGAATGGCGAGGGGAAAGAAATTTACCGGCGCGAGGAGGCGAAGTTTGATTACGACGTGTTGCGCTTCAGCGGCGTGTGCAACGTGATTCACCAGACGCTGTTCGTGAGGAAGGCGGTGCATGACCGGCTCGGGCTCTACAAGCACAAGGAGTTCCTGAACTCGTGCGACTTCGATTTCATTCTCGAACTGGGCCGCGCGAAATGCCGCATGGGCCATGTGCGCGCGCTGCTGGTGGACTACCGCTATCACGAGCACGGGCAGTCGGCGGACCTGCGGGTCACGAAGAACATGGCGCGCGAGGGAGCGATCATCCGCGAGCGTCATGGCGTGCCGGGCGGCGTGGCGGGGAAAGCGTTGCGCGTGATTTACCGCGCTAAACGGCAGGCGCAGAAATTGTTCTATCGCGGCAAGATTGATCTGCGATCCGGCAGCAGCATTTTGAAGAAGCACATGAAGTCGGCCACCAGTTTCACTTCGAACATTTCGATGGAGCGGCTGGAGGGAAAGTAGGAGTTGGAGTCCAAGCTTCAGCTTGTTCAGGCAGGGACACGCTAAAGCGTGGACTCCAACTCAAGCTGAAGCTTGAACTCCAACTTCAGATCTTCCACGGAGCCAGCACCGTCGTTCCCGCCGCGAATTTCAGCGCGCCGTATTGCGGCCACGGGCAGCAGAGCACCGCCACCTTCACGTTGGCATTCGTGGCCAGCGTTGCGGGGTCAGCGAGCACTTCAAACTCATGCAGGCCCGGGCTGTTCGCGGGCGTCGCGCCGTAGTCGTGAACCAGAACCTTGTGGCCGCGCCGCTTCAGATTCTGCGCGAGAAACAGGCCGGCTGACTCTTCGGTAATGTAGGTGTCGGGCTTGTACGAGAGGCCGAGGATGGCGACGGTTTCGCCCTTCGTGACGTGCCGCTCGACGCGCTCCAGCAGACTTTCCTTGGTCAGTTCGTTCACGCGATCCGTGGCTTCGGCGAGTGGCGCGTGCAGGCCGACCTGGCGCGCGGTGTAGGCCACGAGGCGGTTGTCGCGCGGGAAGCACGGGCCGCCGTAACTCAGGCCGGCACGCAGATATTTCTTCCCAATGCGCGTGTCGCTGCCGAGCGCGTCGAGCATCATGTGAATGTCCGCCTTCGGGAACTGCTCGGCGATCATGCGGAGCTGGTTCGTGAAGCTGATCTTCATCGTGATGTAGCTGTTGAGCGAAATCTTCGTCAGCTCCGCGCTGATGATCGACATGCGCGCGACGTGCGGCTGGTTCCGGTTGTATTTTTTGTAGGCGTCTTCGAGCGCCGCACCGTACTCGGCGTGCGATTCGCCGATGAGCACCATGTCGGGATCGAGCAGGCCGTTGATCACGTTGCCGAGCGCGATGAACTCGGGGTTGTAGCAGAAGCCAAAATCCGGCCCGCACTTCCAGCCGGTTTCCTTTTCGAGCATCGGGATGAGCACGGAGTCGCAGGCGTTCGGCGTGGTGGTGGAACTGGAGACGAAGAGGTGGCCCTTCTTCCCGGCTTCGCGGAGGGCTTTCGCCAGCGGTTGCATGGCCTTGAGCAAATACTCATTCGAGAAACTGCCGTCCGGCAAACTCGGCGACGGCGGGATGAAAAACGAAACGTCCGTGGCCACGGCCTCGCGCACGTCGAGCGTGGCGCGCAGGTTCTTGCGCCCGGCGGCGATGGTTTCGGCGAGCAACGGTTCCTCGACGGGCGGCAGCCCGGCGTTCACCCGGTTCACCTTTTCGGCGTCGATGTCGATGCCGGTGACGTTGAACCCGCGCGCGGCGAACGTGGCCGCGATGCAAGCGCCGAGTTTGCCGAGGCCAAAGACCGAAACATTTTGAATGGGCTTCATTGGAAAACGAGGCGCGAGCCTACGGGGCGGGTTTGGCCCGTTCAAGCGGAACGGCGGGCCAACCTCCTCATGGCCCCGGAAAAGAAAAGGCCCGGTGCGTTCACCGGGCTGGTTCTACCACCAGTAGCTTGGAGGCTCCGCGCGCGTTCACGCCCCCGTCATGCTCCCATCCCCGGCGCGCTCCGCTCAAAGCTACCCTTGGGGTTAGGCCGCGTTCTCATCGCGATGACCTCCGACTGACGAGAACAAGATCCTCGTGAATGCGCTCCAAACGAATCGGTCCGCATGGCGCACCCGAAAGGGAAACTCCGCCGTAGTCATCCCACTCGGGGCTGCCGGGCTGAACGACTCCTGAAACCACAGCGTCCCACTGCCCAAGTCGGACAACGTCACCATTGATGATTGGCTCACCGGTCACGTAGCTGAGTGGCTTTGAAATGGTCATGCGTGTGCAGCGGCCTAACAGGTATTCGGCGACGAAAAAGCCGCCTTGGCCGGAAGGCGAGATTTCGGACCAAGGGGGTTTGGTGCCGTATTCATGGGGGTGAGGCTAGGAGGCGCGGCGTTTTTGACAAACGGAAAAGGACAGCATTGCATGAAGGCAAGAATTGCCTAGCCGTGCATTGTAAACATACCACCGGTGGCAAGCACATCGATGTCGGGTTGTAGCGCTTGAAAAACTGAGCAAGTAAAAGGGTGACTCCGCCTTCCATGACTGCCGCGTCTGAGCCATAAGTCTATCCGCCCGTTTTGCGCCAGGGGCCGAGCCAGTAGGCGAAGGTCTCGCCTGGGCTGCGCGCTTCCACGAGGTGCTTGCTCTCGAATTGAAACTTGTCCTTCAGGACTTCATGCGTCGATTCCGACACTTGAATCGCGCCGGGGCGTCCCGTGGCTTCGAGCCGGCAGGCCATGTTCACGGTCTCGCCCCAGAGATCGTAGGCAAACTTCCGCCGGCCAATCGTGCCCGCCACCACTGGCCCGGTGCAGATGCCCACGCGAAGGCGAATCGACGTGCTGTAGTCTTCGTTGAAGTGTTCCACGGCCTTTTGCATATCGAGAGCCAAGGAAGCGATCGCCTGCGCGTGGTCCGCGCGCGCCGTGGGCAACCCGCCGGCCACCATGTAGGCGTCGCCGATGGTTTTGATTTTCTCCAGGCAATACCGTTCCGCCAGCGCATCGAACGTGGAGAAAATCTCGTTCAGGAATTGCACCACCTCAATGGGACGGATGTGCGCTGAGAGTGTGGTGAAGCCCACGAGGTCCGCGAGCATGACGGTCACGTCGGGATGGCTTTCGGCAATGGTTGTTTCACCTTGCTTCATGCGTTCAGCGATGGCGTGCGGGAAAATGCTGAGCAGGAGGCTCTCGGACTTTCTCTGCTCGGCCTGCAATTGATCGTGCAGGTGCTTGCCATGAATGGCGTTGCGGACGCGGAGCGTCACATCCTGCATATCGACCGGCTTGTTGAGAAAATCATTGGCACCGGCGGCAATGCCCATCAGGCGTTCCTTGCGTTCGGACAACGCCGTGACCATGAGGATGGGAACGTGGGCCGTGATCGGGTGTTGCTTCAACCGGCGGCACACTTCGAATCCGTCCATTTGCGGCATCATCACGTCGAGCAGGATGACATCGGGCAACCGCTCAGCCACTCGCTCCAAGGCCTCCAATCCATTTGCGGCCTCCGTGATTTCATAGCCGTGTGCCTCAAGCGGGTCGTGCAGCAGCGTGCGGTTTTGCTCCTCGTCATCGACCACGAGCACAGAGCCACGCGACAGCCGCGGCGCATGAGCCGCGGCGGTGTTTGGAATTTCAATCGTTTCAGTTTGCATAATTCTAGGTTGCGCCGTCGGCATCCGATTGGGAGTGGCGCGAGATGAACTCATTGATAGTGGCGACGAAAGTTCGCGTGTTGATCGGTTTCGTCAGGTAGCCCGCGCAGCCAGCCTCGAGCGCGAGTTCCTCATCGCCTCGCATTGCGTGAGCGGTCAGGCCGACGACGATCAAATCACGCGTGGCCGGATCGGATTTGAGGGCGCGCGTGGCACAGAGTCCATCCATGGAGGGCAGGTGGATGTCCATGAGCAAGAGATCCGGCTGCGCTTCGCGGGCGAGACGAAGACCTTCCTCAGCCGTCTGCGCCGAGCTGACGCAAAAGCCATTGGCTTCGAGCAAATCCGTCGTCAGCTCCAGGTTCAGGAGATTGTCCTCAATGATTAAAATCCGTTGGCCTCTCACAACGCGGCCTCCGCGAAACTGCGACCGCACTCCAATGCCTCCAAGCGATCCAACTCCGCGACGATTGCGCCCCGTTCGGTCTTGGAGGTGATGGCCTGCACGTGGCCGGCGAGGCTGTGGCGTTCCTCCTCATCGAGATAACCGCCGGTGTGGACCAGAATCGGAATGCTCCGGGTTTTCGGATTGGCCCGGAGTTGTTCGACGACTTCAATCCCGCTCAGTTCGGGAATCCTCAAATCCAGGATGATGGCGTCGGGCAGATGGCGCAGGGCCAACGCCACTGCGGCGCGCCCGTGCGACGCACGCAGTGCCTGGGTTCCGCGCTGCACCACCGTGCGTGTCACCAAATCCAACACCGCTGGATCATCGTCCACGATCAACACGGATTTGACTTCCTTGCCGGTTGACTGCGTTCCGCGAATGGCATCCACAAGTCGGGAGGCCGGGCGGTCATCCGTGGCGTGCTCGCCTGCGAGCAATGTCCAGGTCGCCTGTCCGCCGCTGTCCGGCGAGAAGAGAACCACCGGGATGCGTGTCGGGATGCGGTAGCGCACATTGTGTAGTTCCTGCTCGGCTTCCTCATCCGCGAACATCTGCCGGTCGAGTACCACAGCGTAGGAAGGCCCGGCATTCAACGCCTTCGTCATGGCTTCCGTGCCGCAGGCGAGCACCACCTCATAGCCGACAGATCGGAGGTCTTCTCCGACGCGGTCCCACGCGGCTTCATTGGTGGTGACAAACAGCACCCGCGGGCGAACCGCCTGCTGGATCGGCTCGGAATCTTCGGTCGCTTGCGCGGCGCTCTTCTCTGGCTGAAGCAGTGGAATCAGAAAGCTGAACGTGCTGCCGCTTCCCATCGTGCCATCGCTCTCCACCCAAATGCGGCCGCCGTGCATCTCGATGAGGCGCTTGGTGAGCGCCAGGCCCAATCCGGTCCCTTGCTGCTGCCGTCCGTAAGATGAGTCCACCTGCTCGAACTCCTCGAAGATGCGCTCCTGATCGCCGGGTTTGATTCCCACGCCAGTGTCCGTCACCGACACGCGCAGAAAAGTTTCCGGACCTGCATTCTGTAAAGCGAGACCATCCTGGGCGTCGTTCGTCTCATGCAACGAAGTGCGAACGACGACTCGCCCGCCATCATGCGTGAACTTGATGGCGTTGCTCAGGAGGTTGTACATCACCTGCTTGAACTTGGCCTCGTCGGCGAAAACCACGGGCAGGCCGGGAGCAGTCTCGAACTCAAGGCTGATTCGTTTCTTGTGGGCCAGCGCCTTGACGATGCTCTGCACGTTCTGAAGCGAGAGGGCCACGTTGAACATGCTGCGCGTGAGATCCATTCGCCCGGCTTCCACCTTGGCGAGATCAAGGATGTCGTTGATGAGTTGGAGCAGGTGGCGACCGCTGCTGAGAATGTTGTTGCAGTATTTCTGCTGCCGCGCGTTCAGCTCGCCGAACGTCCTGTCCACGAGAATTTCCGAGAAGCCGATGATGGCGTTGAGCGGCGTGCGCAGTTCATGGCTCATGTTCGCGAGGAACTGGCTCTTGGCCAGATTGGCGGCTTCGGCGGCGTCCTTGGTCTGTTGCAGCGCGGCTTCCGCCTGCCGGCGGCGGGTCACATCGAGGGAAATGCCGTCCGCACATAACGCACCTTCGTGCAGGCGTGTGGTCAGCGCCCGATCCTGCAACCAAATCCATTCTCCGCTGGCCCGGCGCAGGCGATACTCCACGTCAAACGGATCACCCTCGCTGAAGAGTTTCGCGTAAGCCTGGGTGACTCGCGGCGCGTCCTCGGGATGAATGCGGTCCAACCAAAGTTCGCGCCCGCGCGCCAGCAGTTCCTCGGCACTGTGCTCGAACGTTCGCTGGGCGTTGGCGCTGATGTAGCTGAGGTCCCGTTCCGCGTTCGCGGTCCAGACGACGTCCGGGATGTGGTCCACGAGTGAGCGATGCTTCTGCTCGCTCGAGCATAGCGCTTCATCCGAGCGTTTGCGGTGCGTGATGTCCTGGATCACCGCCTGGAACTCCAGCGTCTTGCCATTCTCCTGGAACAGGCGCCGGATGCGGTACTGCTGCCACAACAGTTGTTCACCGCGTCCGCGCAGCGAATGATCGAACGCCACCACTGGTTCATCGGCGGGCAAGGCGTTGAAGTAACTGAGCGGCACGGCCGCGTCCTCGGCGGAGAAGGTCTGGAAGAACGGCGTCCCGATCAGTTCGCGACTGCTCTGGCCGTGGAAGCGGCAAAACGCTTCGTTCACGAACGTGAGCGTGCCGTCCGGCTTGAATCGGCAAATCAAATCAGTCTGATCATCCACGACCGCACGAAAGCGCCGCTCGCTTTCCGACGTCGCCTGCTCGGCCTGCCTGCGCTCCGCGGCCGCGGCCGCCAGCAGAAGATTCGTCACGGCGAGGATGCCGATGTAGCTGCCGATGAGCATCAGTCCCTCTTTTTCCGTGTTGGCCACGAAAGGCCCGGTGTTGCGGAGCAACGAGTAAATGGCCAGCGATGAAACCAGGAGCGTCCCGGTCGTGGCCCCGCGCTGGCCGAAGCGCAACGCGCCCCAGACCAGGAAGGGAAACGGGAGATACGCCAGCGGATAGCTTTGAATGCCGTAAACGAACCACGAGTTGAACGAGATGAGCGTCCCGCCGATGAGTCCGATGCCGCACACCGCCGCCTCGATCAGCAACCGCGCGTTGAAGCGCGTCGTGGTGGGCCGTGCCCACGTCAGGATGAACGGCGCGACCACCAGGCCAGCCAGCGCGTTGGGAACCCACCAGACCAAGGTCGTGGAAAACAAATCCTCCCAGACCGCGGTCCCGCTGTAGATCAGGCTCACCACGTTGAAGGCGGCATTGATCGTCGTTCCAAGAAAACAGGCCAACCCGATATAACCGGTCACATCGCGCGTCCGTTCCATCGCGGGGTCAAAACCGATGCACCGCTTCAGAAGAAACGCGCACGCCACCGCCCCGATGGTGTTGCCGATGGCCGTTCCGAACGTGAAGAATCCGAACGGCATTCCGTTGATGAACGAGAAGAGAACGGCGCCCAGCGCCACGCCCGGCCAGAACCGGTAGCCAAACAGCAGGATCGCCGCGAGGGCGATGCCAGCGGGCGGCCACACCAGCGCTACGTTGCCCGACAGGAACGACGCCTCCTTGCCGAGCAGCCCGCCCACGAAATAGACGGCTACCAACACGACGAGCCGCGTAAACGTGGTCAAGGTTCGCGGCCTTGGGCTGTTATGTGAGGTTGAGGACACGATGGCAGTATTATCGGTGCCGATCACTAAATGGCCGATGATGGCATTCTGGACATCGCCCAGCGCCGTGAGGGACACCACTGCCGGAATCGGAAATATCGATAGGAGTGTTCTTGTTGACGACTTCCGCGGCTTGGTAGCCCAGCATGCGCTCGGCGCCGACACTGTAGACTTGAATTATGCCTCGCTCGTCAGTGGCGACACTGGAGAAGTTGGCGCTGTTGAAAATGGCGTTCTGCAAAGCGCCCGTTTTCAGGAGGATCTCTTTGCGCTCCCGTTCGGTGATGACCTCGAACGTGCCATTCAGGGCGTTTGCGCCGAGTCTTTGTTCGCGCAGCCTCAGATCACCCAGACCCGGCGCTTTTAGTAAATGGTCTGTCATAACTGATGGGCGGATGAGTCCCTTGAGGTACCGGTGTGAAACACGCCCTGAACACCACCGTCTTGTAAATTGTCGCAAGCCATCTTCGTTCTCAATAGCGTCAGCCCATGTGCCATTCTCCATAGGGTCAAACCCTCAGACACGATGGATTCCACAGGGCAATTCCAGTGTAAACGTCGCGCCGCAGCCTGTGCCTTCACTGTGGACGTGCAACGCGCCCCCCAATTCCTTAGCCGCCAGCGCGCCGCTGTGCAGACCAAAGCCGTGCCCCGTTTTGCGCGTGGTGAAACCGTGATTAAAGATGCGAATCAGATTCTCCGGCGGAATGCCCACGCCACTGTCGATGATGGCGATCCGGACCTGTCCGTCGCCGTTCGCCACGCGCACCGTCAAACGTTTGTCCACGCGGCCGGATTCGTCGCACGCGTACTTGGCGTTGCGGATTAGATTCACCAACACCTGCAGCACCTTGTGTTTGTCGAGGGTGATGGGCGCAATCTCGGCGAACTCCCGAACCACTTCGACTTCATGTCGAGTCAAGGCGGCAGCGTTCATCCGCAAAGCGTCTTCCACCAAATCGGAGATGTTCAGGGTTTCCGTCACACCCGAAACCTTGGCGTAGCTTTGCTGCATCGCGACGATGTCCTTGATGTGTTCGACATTCTTCCGGAGTTGGTAGATCTCTTTGAGAAAAGTCGTTTGTTCGACGGCCAGGTGTCTGGAGAGTTGCGCGAGGAAACCAGGCAGTTGCTTGCCCCTCGGATCATGGGTGATGAACTCGCCCAGATCCGTCGCCTGCTCCTCCATGAGCGCCACTACTTCCGCAAGGTCGGAAACCTTAGACTTCTTCGCCTGCTCCGACAGGAGCGTCGCGGACACGTTCACGCTGTTGAGCACGTTGCCCACATTGTGCAAGACGCCCGTGGCCACTTCGGCCATGCCGGCCTGACGCGAGGTGTCCAGCAGTTGCCGATGCGTCTGCTCCAGTTCGGCCTCCGCCCGGTTGCGCTCGTGCGCATTGGCGTCGAGCTGGACCTGCGTTGCGGACAACCGCCCCAGCACACTGTTTTCCCGACCTGCTTTCACTAGGATGGGCACCGAAAAATCCCCGCGGCCAATCCTTGTAATGTGCGCATAAACCTCGTCCACGCCTCCCCCCAAAGTGTCTCGCATGGTCGCGTAGGTGCGCCTGAGCATGAAAATCAAGCCTAGACCGATCGCAGCAAACACAAACCGCAGCGCCAAGGCGTGGGTGGCGGCACGCCGGACGGCGGTGTGCGTGCGTTGGTCCACCAGCACGTGGAATTCGTCAATGGGCTTCATGATGGCGGCCTTGGCCTCATGATATCGGGCGTCAAACAACATCCGGATCGCCTTGGCCCGGTTGGCCTCGACCTCCGGCCCGGCGGATGCGACCAGTTGCATCGCCTCGAATTCAGTTCTGGTCAGCGCATCGGAATTCGCCTTGGCCTCCGCCAGTTTTTGGAGTTCGTCATCGGCAAACCCGGCTTGGTGCATCAACTCCGGCAGGGCGACCCTCTGCCGGCTTTCGCGGCGCGGCGCGGCGGCACCCGGCAGCGCCAAGTCCCAGTAGATCCTCCAATACTCCTCCGGCCGCGGCTTCGTACCGTTGCGGATGTCCAGAATGTCCTGATAGTGCTGTTTGTAAACGGGGTTGCCGGTGATCACATACGTCCGAACCACCCGGGTTAAGTCATGCGAGGATTGGCGCAGTTCGTCGGCCAGCAGAAAGGACCGGTGTCGCAGCTCGTAGGCGTGTTCCACTTGCATCTCCGACCGGACGTAAATGGCAAAGGCGATACCCAGGAAAACGACCAGCCCCGCCGACAGCCACAGGTTGCGGGAGAAGCGCGTTAGTGTGTATCGAGAAGTCATGGCCGGGCTTGGGGGTTCCGGATATAGCTCAGTTGGTTGAGGAGAGCTTTCATCGAAGCGAACTCCTTTCCTTTTTTGATCATACCTGGTCAAAGGGTTCACAGGCCAATTCCAGTGTGAACGTCGCGCCCTGGCCGAGGCCTGCACTCTGCACCTGTAGCGAGCCGCCCATATCCTTCGCCGCTGTCACTGCGCTGTGCAGTCCGAAACCGTGGCCGTCTTTCTTGGTGGTAAATCCGTGGGCAAAAATTCGGGCCAGGCTCTCTGGCGAGATGCCCACACCGTTGTCACTCACGGCAATGCGGACACGATCATCCATATTGGTCACGCGCAAAGTCAGTCGCATTTCTGGGCGGCCTCCTTCGTGGCAGGCCTGCTTGGCGTTACGAACGAGGTTCACCAAAATTTGCAGCACCTTGTGTTTCTCAACACTCACGGCGGGCACAGACTCGAATTCCTTGACCACTTGAATGTCGTGGTCGGCCGGTCGGCCCGCATCCATGCGCAAGGCCTCTTCCACCAGGTCAGTCACCTGGAGCATCTCCGACTGGCCACCCCCTTTTGCGCAACCTTGCTGGGTGGTCACAACTTGCTTGATGTGTTCAATGCTCTTTTGCAGTTGGTCGAGTTCCTTGATGGCGAGCGCCTGTTCGGCGACCAGGTGTTCCGCGAGTTGACCTAGATAACCGGGCACTTGCCGGCCCTGCGGATTGCGGGTGAGGAATTCACCCAGATCGCTTTCGTGTGTGCGCAGCAAAGCCACCACCTCAGACAGGTCGGCTCGGCGCAGATGTCGGCGGCCAGTCATACAGAAAGCGCCGCCATGAGCACGGCTTGACCGTCGCGACCGGTATGGGAAAGGGATGGTCTTCCGCCATGCTGACAGCCGAGAAACTCCAGATTAAGCGGTGTATTCCCCATCGTGCTCCTTCCAGCGACCAAGCACCCGGCGGGCTACATAGGGTTAAACCCCCAGATGCCGTCGGGACTTGCCTTCACTCAAAGAGGCGAGACGAGGGAATGGAAGCGGCGGCTGGACAGGTAGAATGCCTCGCGCTGCGTGGCGAGTCGGTGTGAACTACATCTTGGTCAACTGCCGGGAAAATTCTACTGAACAACACCGAGCTGACGCTGGCCACACTTAAAGAATCGCTTACGAAAATGAAGCAGGCTGATCCCGAACTTGCCGTGGTGCGCGGCGCGACGGAAGTGGATTACCAAAGCGCGATCAGCGTGCTGGATGTGTTGCGGCAGGTGGAAATTACGAAAGTCGGCCTCGCGATTGAGGCGACGCAGTGAAATGCCGATGAACAATTTGCCGGGTAGTATCCGCTGGAATCTGTGTGTAGCGGGTGCGGCACGGTGTCTATACACATAACAACCGGGGCGGCACGTATCTGTGTCGCCCCATGTCTTTCTCAGAGAAGATTTCTATGAGCGATACTGTTCCCCCGCAACAGCCGCCCGAGTGGATCGCGATTGTCGAGAAGCAAATTACTTCGATTCGTTTTGGCACGGTGCAAATGCTCGTTCAACATTCGAATGTCGTACAGATTGAAACGACGGAGAAAGTCCGTTTCGACAAGCCGCCGGGGAAAAACGGGTTGCTGATTCTCATGGCGCGGCACCCGTCACGGGAGTGAGAGGGCTTTCTACTCGGGCGAGAATGGTTCGACACAGCACCAAAGCGGCGAGCGCGGCGAGTTCGGATAACCGCATTGAGGGCACTAAACAAGCAATCTCCAAGGAATGACTTGAGTTGATTTCTACAGGGCGGAAAGCAGGCTAAATCACTACTTCCATTGCGTCAGTGGTTCCTCCGATAACTTTTGCGCGCGTTCGCGCCCGGGGTTGGCGAAGTGTGGCTCTGGGCGACGAGTCGTTTTCTCCAGAGCGGCGCATGGTCTCTCTGCGACGGTTCACTCCAGCCCATCTCCGAGAACGATGCGTTCTACTATCTGATCGGCACCACGTACGGCGGTGACGGGCAGGAGACGTTTGCGATGCCGGACCTGAAAGGTCGCGCCATCGCTGACGTGGGCCAAGGATCGGGCCTGGATCCGGCGAAAATCGGAAGGCCGTCGCCTTGAATCTTCTCTGAGGGAAACGCTTCCGCTCTTCTGAGGAGTTCACCCCATGTAGATACCGTGTTGCTCTGTCGTTAGCAGGGGACGATGCAACAAGTATCACCCTTACGTCCGCGCTCCTGCGGTGATTTTTGCCCGCCCGCGTCCCAACCGTCTGCAATCGGCGGCCGACGACTGCTTCCCCTGAAAGTGGCGGCATCGTGAACTCGCAGCAAATTTCTCTCATCAAAATGAACACCAACCTCACGCAGCCATACAACGTCATGCAACGCATTCGCCATACCACCGTCTCGATCTTCGCAGCCATCGTGTTGCCTGTTCTTTTTCTGGCCTCCGACGCCCGCGCTGGCTCGCCCCAAGTCTATCAAATCGGCACGGCCGCCTCCCAATTCGAGATCGGGGCCAACGCGCTGAATAATTTTACGGTCCCGGCCGGGGTCAATCGGTTGCTGATCGTGGGAGCGTCGGATTCCTATTCGCTCGACATCACGACGGTGACTTTCAACGGCACGGCGCTGACGCAGATCGTTGAGAAGAACGACTCCTATGCGGTGGATTCCCTTTGGTATCTCGTCCTGGGAACCGCCGCCAGCCCGACCAACGGCAACATCGTCATCACCCATGCCTTGGGCGACCGCGAGTTCATCAGCGCGATCGCCTTCGAAAACGTGGATCAATCCTCACCCGTCAGCAGCGCGTTGTCCCTGCGCGGCAATGGGACGCCGGTCAGCCTCACTGTCGCCAGCAAGGCGGGCGACATGGTGCTCGACTTGATCGACGTGTTCAGTTGGGCGTCCGTGCCAACGGTCACACCGACCTCCGGGCAAACCGTATTCGCCTCGCAATCAGGAATGTTGGGTGAAGGTTTTGGAAATTACAAAATGAGCCTCCAGCCGGGTGAAGCGACCACCTTCATGAGTTGGACGCACAATGGCAGCGCCTTCATCCAGCTGGGCGTGAACATCAACCTGTCCGCCAGCGACACGACCGCGCCCATCATCACTTCCATCGTGCGACAAAGCCCCACCAACCAAGTCGTCTCTGGCAGCAACGTGACTTTTCGTGTCACGTTCTCAGAAACGGTAACCGGCGTGGACGCTTCGGATTTTGTGGTGAGCACCAGCGGTTCGGCAGACGGCAGTATTGGCAGTCTGGCAATGATCTCAGGCGCCGTTTATGACGTCGGTATCACCAATATGCGAGCCGCCGGAAGTTTGCGGCTGGATCTGCGCGGAAGCGGCACAGGCGTCCAGGATGGACCCGGGAATTCGATCAGTTCCGGCTACACCAATGGTCAGTCCTATTTATTGCCGATCGTTCTCGCCGGTCCCAACACGCAGTGGAAGGCGGTTCGTTTCGCGGGCACAAATCAGTTCGACTATCCGAGCGACACCCAGGCCGGCGCGGCGGACCTCGATTTAGTAGGCAACTTAATTCATCCAGTCCTTTACACGCAATACTACGATGCCGGGACGGCCGGCTCCGTGAGCGACGACACCATTGGCTTCCGTGCGCGCATCGGCAACCCGTCTTCGCAGACGGACCTTGGTTCCGTGCTGCTGGTCGGAATCGACGGCAATACCGACGGCAGGATCGACCTATTCGTGAGCGCCGACGGACGCAACAATGGCCGGCAGGTGCGCATCTGGTCTCCGGGCAGTGCAGCGAATAATTCTCCGGCTACGACGAGTATCACCGCTCCCACCAACCAAAAAAGCTATGCGTTCAACGTCAGCAACTTCGTCGCGCTGAGCGTCAGTTCAGTTTCCGATCCGGCGGCGGGTTCGAGCTTAAATGCCGATCTCAATGCGGACTCGCGCAACGACATTCTCGCCAGCTTCAATTTGCCTTTCGTGGACGTGCAGTCCGAGATGCTGCGGATATCCGGTGTTACCATCGGACCGGACACCGCGCTGCGGTATGTGCTGATCACCCTCACTCAGAACAACTCGATTAACGGGGACATCGCGGGAATCAATGGCGGCACCAGTTCGAGTGCGACCTATGAGTCGCTCGGACTTTTCAGTGATACGATCTCCGCCAATAACACACCGCCGGCCATTTCCTCGATTGCCAACCAGAATACTACGACGGGCGTCCCCACGGGTCCGGTGGCCTTTAATTTGTCCGATGAGGAATCCGATACCGCCGCCCTGACGGTCACAGCCATGTCATCCAACCTGACGTTGCTGCCGGTGGCAAACATCACACTGGCCGGATCGGGAGCATCGCGCACGGTGACGCTGGCCCCGGCGGCAGGGCAAAGCGGCAGCGCGGTAGTGACACTCACTGTGTCCGATGGCGTTCTGGCGACTTCGACCCGCTTTTCGCTGATCGTGACGGGCGCCAACTCCACTCCAACCGACATTTCGCTGTCGAGCAGCACAGTGGACCAGTCAAGTGGCACGAACGCCACAGTCGGCACCCTTGCCACGACGGACGCCAACAGCGGTGACACATTCACCTACACGCTGGTGAGCGGTGCGGGTGCGATTGACAACGCATCGTTCAACCTCTCCGGCGCGACACTGCGCGCGAACAACGCCTTCACGATGGCCGCGGGCGCTTATTCCATCCGCCTCCGCACGACAGACAGCGCCAGCGCGGCTTTCGAAGAAACTTTTACCATCACCGTGGCGGACAACATCGCGCCGCTGATCACATCGATTGTCCGCAAGACACCCTCGCTGCAAACGGTGGCTGCGGGCCCGGTCGTCTTCACCGTCACGTTCTCTGAGAACGTGTTCGGCGTCACTTCTGACCGATTCGCCGTCACCGCGGTCAACGGCAGCACGGTCATCGGCGCGGTCACGGCCGTCAGTGGCGGACCGCAGATTTTCGCCGTGACGGTCTCTGTCACTTCGGGCACGGGCGAATTCCGCCTGGATGCCATCGACTCCCTGATTTTCTAACCGCTCTCACTGGAGCTAAAATGAAACTGACGATTTCCCCCACCGTGCTGCGTGCTGCTCCGGCTAAATCCACTTTTGTGGATTCACTTCTCGGTGGGCGCATGAGGAATTCCTTTCTTCCATCTGGGGTATTTGCCTCATGTGGAACCAGCGCCCGCCTGCCGTTAGCAGAGATGATGATACAAACGCTCGTCGTCCCGCACGCGATCCCAACAGGCTCGAACCGAAACGCCAATTTCCCAAACAACCTGAATTCCGGCACGGGCGAATGCCGCCTGATCGCCATCTTGTCCCCCCTCGACCTGCAACCAACTGCAGCACCCAGATCCAATCCCATGCACTCATTCTCCAGTATTCGAAGCATCGCCAACGCGCTCCTGCTTACGATTGCGCTTCCATGCCTCGTCCATGCGGCGGACGGCGATCTCGATAGCAGTTACGGCACTGCGGGCAAGAACAGCGTCAGCCTCGGCGGCTCGGATCTCGTTTACGGCTCTTACCTGCAATCCGATGGCAAGATGCTCGTGGTGGGCGGCGCACGACCATCGTCAGTCGAAGATTTCGGAGTCACTCGTTTCAATGCCAACGGTTCGCTGGACACGAGCTTCGGAGTCAACGGTGTGTACACGCTGGACATCACCGCCACCAAAACGGATCGGGCGACCGGCGTGGGCGTGCAGAGTGATGGCAAGATTATCGTGGCCGGCTACACGCGGTTTGCCTCGGGCAATGACAACTTCGCCGTGATTCGATTGACGGCTGCCGGCGCACTCGACACGACCTTTGGGTCGAGCGGCATCATTCAGATCGATTTCGCCAGCACCACCGACCGCGCGCTCTGTCTGAAGATCATGAGCGACGACCGCATCGTCGTCGCGGGTTGGTCAAGCCTTGATAGCATGAACCTCGATTTTGCCGTGGTGCGCCTCACCGCTGGCGGCGCGCTCGATGCCAGCTTTGACGGTGACGGCAAGGTCATGGTGGACGTGGGCAACATTCAGGACAGCGCCTATGCCATCGAGATTCAGAGCGACAACAAAATCGTCATTGGCGGTACCGCCGCCAGTGCTGGCGGCAATTTCCAACTCGCGCTCCTTCGGCTGAATGTGGACGGATCACGCGACCTCACTTTCGACACCGACGGCGTGGTGAGCTTCAACTTCTCCGGCAGCACCGGCGACTACATTAACGCCTTGGCGATTCAGTCTGACGGCAAGATCGTCGTCGGTGGCTCAACGACCGGCAGCGGAAACGCCTTCCTGGCGCGTTTCACGACCGCCGGCGCATTGGACACGACCTTCAACACCATTGGCTACAATCTCATCGACCTCGGAAGCACCTCGGATCAGTTCCTCGCGCTCGCGATACAATCTGACGGCAAGATCGCCGCGGGCGGATTGTATGTGAATGGCTCATACACAGATTCGGCCCTCGTCCGCGTCACCACCGCCGGGGTGCTGGACTCGACATTCGGCAGCAGCGGAAAGCAGCTCATCTCGTTGGGAGGCGCCAGCGATCGAATTGTCGGTCTTGGGATTCAAAGCTCGGGCAAAATCGTGGCCTCCATCCAAACGGCGGAAGCTTCCAGCGTGGATGACTTCGGCGTGGCACGATTTGTCGTCGCACCTCCGGCGAACAGCGCGCCCACCGACATGGCGTTGTCAAACTCATCGGTGAGTCAATCGACCGGCGCGGATGCCACGGTCGGCACGCTCTCCACCACCGACTCCGACAGCGGTGAGACATTCACCTACACGCTGGTGAGCGGAGCGGGTTCGACTGACAACGCTTCCTTCAATCTCTCCGGCGCCACGTTGCGCGCCAACGATTCGACTGCAATGGCCGCGGGGACTCGTTCCATCCGCCTTCGCACGACCGACAGCGCGAGCGGGACTTACGAAGAGGCTTTCACCATCACGGTAGTGGACAACATCGCGCCACTGATCACTTCGATCGTTCGCCTGACTCCGTTGACACAAACGGTGACCACGGGGCCGGTGGTTTTCGCCGTCACCTTCTCGGAAAACGTCATCGGCGTCACTCCCGCGAGATTCACCGTGACACCCGTTAGCGACAGCACGGTGACCGGCACGGTCACGGCCGTCAGCGCCGGAACCAATACTTTTAACGTCACCGTAAACATCACTGGGGGCGCTGGTGCGTTCCGCCTGGACGCCATCAATACCAACCCCATTTGAACTCTCTTTTTGAAACGAACATGAACGCCATTTTTTCGACTGACAACGACCATCAGAAACAACGCCCCATGACAACCCCCATTGCTCAAACCACACACACCGGCTGGCGCGCGCGCCGCTGGATTCCCACGGCCTTGCTGATGCTGGGCTGCGCCTTGAGCAGTCTGGCGGTGCCGCCGCAAGCGATTCAGGACGCCGCGGGCAATTACGTTTCCAACCTGCCCTACACCGACGGCGAGACTTACATCTACGCGCCGAATGCCACGCCGACCGACATCGCATTGTCGAATTCGTCCGTGAATCAGTTGGGGGGAATCAATGCCACCGTGGGCACGCTCTCGACTGCGGACGCCGACAGCGGCGACAGCCACTCCTATTCGCTGGTGAGCGGCGCAGGTTCGACCGACAACGGATCGTTCAACATTTCAGACTCCACATTGCGGGCAAACAATGCCTCGGTCGTGGTACCGGGCGATTTCTCCGTTCGCATTCGGACTGATGACGGCAACGGCGGAATTTACGAAGAAGCGTTCACGATCACCGTGACGAGCCGTGTGTTCGTATGGAGTGGTGCCTTCGATGACGGCCGGGAGTGGTCCAGGCCCGGCAACTGGCTCGGCAACGCCGCACCGCCTGCGGGTGCTGATCTTGTCTTCCCGGCCAATCCCGTTCGTACGGAGAGCATCAACGACTACGAAGGACGGGCCTTCAACTCGATCACGATTAACGGGTCGGGATATGACATCTATGGTAACCCGCTCATTCTGGCCGTCGGCATTACGACCACCTACAGCAGTGGCGGCTCCTGGATGGGCGTTGGCATTACCTTGAGCGCCGCGCAGACGTTCACGATCGCGACCGGGGGCCGGTTGGATTGCCCCGAAAGCTTGTCCGGCGCGCAGGAACTCACCAAGACCGGTGCCGGCACGCTGGTCCTCGGCGCTAACAGTCCTTTGTTCACGGGAACTACCCTGGTCAACGAGGGCACCCTGCTCGTCAATGGTTCGCTGGCCGGCAGCTCCTTGGTGGCGGTCGCTGGCGGCGGCTCCTTGGGCGGCTCAGGCACCGTGCCCGCCGTCACGGTCGCCGACGGTGGCAGCCTCGCTCCTGGCTCCGGACCGGGCGTTCTTTCCTCGGGCAACCTCATCCTGTCCAACGGTTCGAGTTTCTACTTCGAGTTCAACGGCACCAGCGTCGGCACCGAATACGACCAACTCGCTGTCACCGGCACGGTGGACCTCGGCAACGCCGTGTTGAACGTCTCGCTCGGCTTCACACCCACGAGCGGCGACGCCTTCACACTCATCGACAACGACGGTTCGGACGCGATCACCGGCACATTTAGCGGGCTGCCTCAAGGATCCAAACTCACTATCGGCGGAGCCGTCTTCCAGATCAGCTACACCGGCGGCGACGGCAACGACGTTGTCTTCACATATACTCCGAACGGCGTGCCGACCGACATCGCATTGTCCAATTCGTCGGTGAGCCAATCGGGCGGCACCGACGCCACGGTGGGCACGCTTTCGACCACCGATGCCGACGTCGCTGACACATTCACCTACTCGCTGGTGAACGGCGACGGTGACACGAACAACGCGTCGTTCGAGATCTCCGACTCGACTCTGCGCGCGAATAACGCGGCGTTGCTTGCGGCGGGAAATTACTCCGTGCGCATCATGACCGATGACGGGCATGAAGGCACCTTCGCGAAAGCTTTCACGATTACCGTCGTGAATGACATCGCGCCCGTCGCCAACGCGGACAGTTATACCGCGCTGGAAGACGTGATGTTGATCGTGTCCGCCCCCGGCGTGCTCGGCAACGACACTGACGCCGCGAACACGAACCTGACGGCGATGCTCGTGAGCGGAACCACCAATGGCTCCCTCGTGCTGAATCCCGACGGCAGCTTCACTTACCTTGCGGGAACGAATTTCAACGGCAGCGACAGTTTCACTTACAAAGTAAGTGACGGTTTGCTCGAGAGTGCCGAGGTAGCAGTTTCCCTGACGATTTCGGTGGTTGATGACGCCCCCGTGCTCATCACTTCGTCCGGCAGCGCCGCTTACCGCGCATTCGCATCGACCGTGGCCATCGATCCCGGTCTGACAATCACCGACGTGGATGGAGGCGCCATCGAAGGCGCGGCCGTGGCGATTGGCGTTGGATTCTCCAGCAGCCAGGATTCACTTCAGTTCGCCAACCAGAGCGGCATCACGGGCGATTACAGTCCCGTGACCGGCATCCTGACACTCCTCGGCAACGCCACGACTGCGGATTACGAGACGGCCTTGCGCTCGGTCACTTATCAGAACTCCAATCAGGAGCCATCCACCAACACGCGGGTCATGACTTTTTCGCTCGGACGGAACTTTGTCTATTTTGCCGGCACGGGTCACTACTACGAATATGTGTCGTCCCCCGAGATTTCTTGGTCCAACGCCATGACGCGCGCTTCGAGCACGTCGAATAACGGCCAACCCGGCTACCCGTTCGGCGTGTTTGGTTTGCAGAGCTATTTGGTTACCGTCACGTCGGTGGAAGAAAACAACTTCGTCGCGGCCAAAATTCCCGGAGTGCAAGGTTGGTTCGGGGCCAACGACGCGGTGACGGAAGGTCAGTGGAATTGGATCACCGGTCCCGAAGCGGGCACCCAGTTCTACTCCGGCAGCGGAGTCAGCACTTGGAATTTCATGATATTCCCGCCGACGTTAATGCCCCCGACCGGTCATTCCATGGGAGGCTTTTACAACAATTGGTCCACCGGCGAGCCGAACGATGCCGACGGCGAGGACTATGCCCACTTCCTCAGCAATGGTAGATGGAATGACTATCCGCTCGCGGCTGGCACAGCCATTTCCGGTTACGTGGTCGAATACGGCGGCATGCCCGGCGATCCCGCGCTCTTCATCTCGGCCTCGCGTTCGATGACGGTTGATCCGATCAACCAGGCTCCTCTCGCCCTTGGGGACGGTTACGAAATGAGTGAGGACCAAGGTCTAACGATTTCCGCCCCTGGCGTCCTGTGGAATGACTCAGATCCTGAACGCGCCGCGCTTTCCGCAGTGCTCGTCTCCACGGCACAGCGCGGCGTGCTCACGCTGAACCCGAACGGCGGCTTCACTTACCTGCCGAACACGAACTTCAACGGCAACGACAGCTTCACTTATCAAGCCACGGACGGCGAATCGAACAGCGCGACAGCGACGGTGACACTCCAAGTGTTCCCGATGAATGACATCCCGGTGGCGGCCAATGACAGCTACATCACGGACGAAGACGGCACATTGAATGTTTCTGCTCCAGGCGTCCTCGGCAACGACAGCGACGTGGATGAAGATGCGTTGACCGCGGAACTGGTGACCGCGGCCACGAATGGCTCGTTCACGTTGAATCCAGACGGCAGCTTCTTTTACCAACCGAATGCGAACTTCCATGGCACCGACAGTTTCACCTACCGCGCGATGGACTCCGGTGGTTTCGCGGACACAGGACTGGCGAAAGGCTCCCTCCCTTCGGGCAGCGAAGTGGTTACGGTCACGCTCACAGTGAACTCCGTCAACGACTTGCCGGTGGCGGCAAACGACAGTTTCACCTCGGCGGAAGACACGCAGTTGACTGTGGCCGCGTCTGGCGTCCTGGCGAATGACAGCGACCTGGATGAGGACGCGCTTACCGCGGTGCTCGTCAGTGGTCCGACCAATGGTGTGCTCACGTTGAACACGAATGGCAGCTTCACTTACCAGCCGAACACGAATTGGTTCGGCAGTGACTCATTCACTTACCAGGCCAGCGACGGCACGACGAACAGCGAGACGGCGACGGTCAGCCTCACGGTCAATCCCGTGGACGATCTGCCGGTGCTCGCGATCAACAACGGTTTGAATCTCCTCCCGGCCAGTGCGCGCATCATCACGGCGGCGCAGCTTCAGGTGACAGA
>JBBQYK010000021.1:0-23353 GCA_038208765.1 Verrucomicrobiota bacterium | reverse complement strand
CGGGAAAGTCTCGGCCCCGCCACGTTCACTCACGCGCCGGCTCCACCAAACAGAGCTTTCCGATCCGCCCGTCGTTTTGCCATACAGGGCGTGCGATGTGGCCGGTCCTTCTCCGCGAGCTGCGCGCCGGCTCCCGGCGTTGGACGACGTACTGGCTGCGGCTGCTGGCAGCGGGCGCGGTGCTGGCGGCCATCGCCTACTGGTTCACCCAGCCGCGCTTCGCCTTCACCAGTCCGGCGCGCGCCGGACATGAAATTTTTCTCCTCCTCCACTGGGTCGTGCTGGCCGCGATCTGGATCATCGTGCCGATGCTCACCGCTGACACGTTGAGCCGCGAGAAACGCGAAGGCACGCTCGGCCTGCTGTTCCTGACCAATCTCAGCGCGCGCGCCATCGTCTTCGCGAAGGGCGCGGCGGCGGGCTTGCTCGCGCTCACGCTCTGGCTGTCCGTGGTGCCGATCATGACCGTGCCGGTGCTGATGGGCGGCGTGCCGGCGATAGATATTATTTTCTCGTGCAGCGTCGCGCTCGGTTCGATCTGCGTGGCGCTGGCGGCGGGTTTGATGGCGTCGGCCATTTCCAGACGCGGCGCGGGCGCAGTGGGACTGGCGCTCACGTTGTCGGTGCTGGGACATCTGGGATTCTGCGTAATGGTGGGAGCAGGCACGCATGAAGTTTGGCTGCGGAATGGACTGCGCACTCACGGAGTGTCGTCCTATTTTGCGGATGGTGTTTACTGCGCCTGGTTTATGATCACGTCCACCTTGAACGGTGCGGTTCTGCCGGCGGCGAAAGGCTCATTCTCTTGGATGGCCGCGCTCATTCCCCTGTTCTCCTTCCTGCTGGCCGTTTTCGCTTCCAGCGTTTGCGCCATGATTTTGCGCCGCAACTGGCAGGACAAACCGAAGTCCAAACGCCAGACCGACACGGAAAAGTTTTTCCTCTCGCCCGTCTTTCTCACCGGAATTTTCCGCGCGTGGATGCGCCGGTCGCTGGAGCGCAATCCCATCGGCTGGCTGGAGAAACGCCGCGTGACCGGGCGCATCATGTCGTGGGTCTGGCTGGCGATCATGATTTCCTTCACCACCACGCTGGCCTACGGCGGCTCCGGGATGCGTCCGCGCGAGTTCAATCCGCTGATGTGGATGCTGCTCATCACCATCGCCTACGTGGCGGCGGGAAGTTTCCGCCGCGAGCGCGAGACGGGCGCGCTGGAACTCATCCTCGTCACGCCGTTGTCCGAACGCCAAATCATCCACGGACGGCTGCGCGGCTTGTGGAGCCAGTTCCTGCCGACGTTCGTGCTCTGGGCGGCGGTGGTGATTTATCTTTCCACGGCGGTGCAACACTGGCGGCCCGGTGACCTCATCGAATTCGCCGTCGCGTATTTCATCGTGCCGGTGGTGGGACTTTACTTTTCATTGCGGAACCGCTTCGTGCTGCTGGCGTGGTTGCTGACGCTGGCGGTTTGTTTCGTAGTGCCGCACGTGCTCCAGCAGGTGGTGCGTAGTTGCTGGATAATTTTTTTTGAAACCTCGTTCAACTGGACCTTGGGGTATTTTGTCACGGACATCTTCAAGAGCGCAGTGATGCTGGCGCTGGGCTTCCTCCTCCTCTGGCGTTTGCGCGTGAATCTCGCGCGCCGATCCTTTTCCCTCCGTTGACGCATGACCTTCCTCCCCATCGTCACCCGCGAACTGCGCGTCACGGCGCGGAAGCGGAGCACCTACTGGATTCGCTTCGCCGCGGCGGCGCTGGCCCTGGTCATCTGCGGCTGGTCGCTCCTGTTCTTCACGCAGATGGGCCTGGGCCATCAGGCGGGGAAAATGTTGTTCGGCGGCGCGACCGCGCTGGCGTGGCTCTACGCCGTCATCGGCGGCATCTTCAAAACGGCGGACGCCCTCAGCGAAGAAAAACGCGAAGGCACGCTCGGCCTCCTCTTCCTCACCGACTTGAAGGGCTACGACATCGTGCTCGGCAAAATCGTCGCGGCCTCGGTGAACTGGCTGTTCGGCTTGCTGGCGATCTTTCCCATCCTCGCGCTCTCGCTGCTGCTGGGCGGCGTGGCGCCCGGCGAGTTCTGGCGGGAAATTCTCGCGCTCGCGAACCTGCTCTTCTACTCGCTGGCCCTCGGCATGTTCGTGTCGTCCTTCATGCGCAGCGAACGGCACGCGGCCGGGCTGACCATCGCGCTGCTCATGCTCATGCTGTGGCTGCCCGCGCAAATCGCGCACTGGCACCAGCAGTCCACTGGTGCCTTTGAACTTTCGCTGTGGTTCATCCTCCCGGACGTGACCCGCCCGCTGCACTACGCCAGCGACAATCTGAGCCGCACGAGTTCCGATCTCTATTGGGGTTCACTCCTCGGCTCGCACTTGGTCGGCTGGTGCTACCTGCTGCTCGCGAGCCTCATCGTGCCGCGCACCTGGCAGCAATCCGCAGGCAAGATTTCGCGGTGGCAGGAAGGCGCGGCGCAATTCACCTACGGACGAAATCGCGAACGGCGCCAACAGTTCCGCGCCCGCGCGCTGGCGGTCAATCCGTTCTACTGGGTCGCCGCCCGCGCGCGCGGACAGTCGCTGGTGCTCTGGATCATTCTCGCCGCCGTGGTCATGAGCTTCCTGATTTCGTGGCTCGTCGATCCATCGGACGCGGACAACGCCTGGGTGCATCTCTGGCCGGCGTTCCTCCTGCACACCGTGCTCAAGCTCTGGATTCCGCTCGCGGCCTGCCGGCGCTTCATCGAAGACCGGCGCAGCGGCGCGCTCGAACTGATTCTTTCCACGCCGCTCACCGCCGGAGAAATTGTCCGCGGCCAATGGCTTGCGCTCTGGAAACAATTTCGCGGCCCGGTGTTTTTCGTTCTCATCATCGATGCGCTACTGCTCTTCTTCGGCTGGGCGGCGATCTCAAAGGGCGACGGGAAGGATCAACTGCTCTTCCTCTCGTTGTCCGGCGCGGGCGTGCTCGTGTTCCTCGCGGACCTCGTGGCGCTGGCCTGGCTCTCGATGTGGCGCGGGATGAAGGCGCGACATTCCTACGTGGCGTGGCTCTGGTGCGTGGTGCAATTGCTGGTGCTCCCGTGGCTGGTTTTCTACGTGGCCCTCACGGCGGGCGCGATGCTGATCTTCCTGCCCCGGTTTGTGAACGCCGGCGGAGCCAACAACGCCGCGTCCATGACGAAATGGATGGAATGGCTGCCGCACCTCCTCACCAGCGGGTGGGTTCTCCTGAGCCTGGCGGCGGCCATTCTGACCGCATGGTGGGCACGGCGCTGTTTGCAGCAGCAGTTCCGTCATCAAGCCACGCTGTCGTATCAGCCCGTGAAAGCCGGCTCGCCGCCGCCCCTTTCATCCGCCCCCGTGCCGCCGCGTTGAACGCGGGCGGTCGCTGGGCAAGAAGGAGAGAACTCACAGAGGGACATCGGTGGTGAAAGGCGCGACGAGGCCGGAGGTGGAAAGCCCCCGCCGTTCGCCAACGGTGTCGGATGCACCCCGTCGCTCTCGCGTCCCTCGCGTCTGTTGACCTTCTCCCCGGCCCGCCCACATCCTGCCGCGCATGAAAGTTTCGCCGCCGTATCCCGGATTCCTCGTCGTCCTCGAAGGCATTGATGGCGCGGGGAAATCCACCCAAGCGCGCACGCTGGGCGAGCGACTCACCGCGCGCGGCCAGCGGGTGGTGCTCTCGCGCGAACCGACCATGGGCCAGTGGGGCAAACTCCTCCGCGAATCGGCGCAGACGGGGCGGCTGTCCATCGAGGAGGAGGTGGAACTGTTCCTGAAGGATCGTCGCGAGCATGTGAATGAGTTGATCCTGCCGCGCCTGCGCGAAGGCTGCGTGGTGATCGTGGACCGCTACTATTTTTCCACCGCCGCGTATCAAGGTGCGCGCGGCATGGACCCGCAGGAGTTAATCCGCCGCAACGAAGAGTTCGCGCCCGAGCCGGATTTGCTGGTGCTGTTCGACCTGCCCGTGGAGGACGGCTTGAGCCGCGTGCGCGCGCGCGGTGACCAGGCGGATCATTTCGAGCAAGTGGAAGCGCTGCGCCGCGTGCGCGAAATTTTCCTGAGCATTGACAAGCAGTATCTCGTGAAGGTGGACGCGCGGAAGGAGCCGGGCGTGATCGCGGAGGAGATGTGGCGGGCGTTTGAGGAGAGGCGCGGGGTGCAGACGAAGTCGGCGGAATAGAGCTTTCGTTAGGCCGTCGCGTGGCTCACGTCCGGGTGCGTTTTTGGACTGCGGTGGCAGAGCGGAGCGGCGACACCGCTTTCGCACGCGCAACACGTTCTGAAAATTCCAGCGCGTCTCTTGCGCTCGACAGCGCCGTCGCCGCTATCGCTCTGCCGGCGCACTCCACATGCGCCGCGCCGCTCCTCACACGCCGCTACTTCAACAACCCCTTCAACTTCCCCGCCTCATGCGTGGGCGGTTGGCAGGCCGTGCCGGTGCAGACGTAGGCGGTGGGTTTTCCGTCTTTCGGCGTGAGCGTCTTCGCGAAGGGTTCCACCGCGCCCTGCGTGCCGAGGATGACTTTGTTCGGCTGAAACGCGGCGTGCGCCCCGCGCAGAAGTGCGCGTCCGGCGGGCGTGCTGAAATCTCCGGCGAGCACGGCGCGGCGCGGTTCTTCGAGCGAGAAGTCCAGCGCGCCAAGCAGGTAGGGCACGGCCTGCGGCACTTGCCACAAACGATCCGAGAAGAGGCGCAGCGTGCGGTCGGCGGTCTCGCGAAAATCTTTGCGCTCGGTGATGGCGGCGAGTTTGTAGAGCGCGAGCGTGGCCACGGCGTTGCCGCTCGGCTCCGCTCCGTCGTAGTCGTCCTTCACGCGCAGAATTAAATCCTTCGCGTCGCCGGTGCTCTGCCAGAAGCCGCCGTCCTTCGCATCGTGAAAGCGCGCGATCATGCTCTCGGCGAGCGCGATGGCGAAGTCGAGATGCTCCGGCCGCAACGTGGCCTCGTAGAGGTCTATGACGCCGCTGAGGAGAAAGGCGTAGCTCTCGAGGAGTTGCGTGTTGTCGCGCTGCCCATCGCGCCAGCGGTGATAGAGCGTGCCCCCGGCGTCCCGCCGGGTGGAGGCATTTTCACTCCCAACGTCACTCGACTTAAGAGCAGCGTTCGTCGTTCTCGAATCCCCACCCGGCGGGACGCCGGGGGCACGCTGCACCCACAGTTTGCTTTTCAGGAACGCCAGATTCTTCTCCGCCGCCGCGATGTAGCTTTCCTCACCCAACACCGCGCCCGCGCGCGCCACCGCGCCGAGCATCAGGCCGTTCCACGAAGCGAGCACCTTGTCATCGAGATGCGGGCGCACGCGCTTGGTTTGCGTGGCGAACATTTTCTTTTTCGCCGAAGCGAGCACAGCTTCCTTCCCATTCGCCGCCTCGGGATGCGCGATGCTCAATACGTTTTGATTCGGCAACGCCTGCGGGTCGCTGTGGTCGTGGAAGTTTCCTTTCTCGGTGATGTCGAAGTAATTCGTGGCCACGGAAAATTCTTCCGCCGTGAGCAGTGTCTTCAACTCCGCTTCCGTCCAGCAGTAGAACTTGCCCTCCTTGCCTTCGCTGTCCGCGTCTTCGGCGGAGTAGAAGCCGCCGTCGGGATGCGTCATGTCGCGCAGGACGTAGCGCAGGACATCGCGCACCACGTCGGCATGGCGCGCGTCGCCGCTGACGAGATACGCGTCGAGATAGAGCTGCGTGAGCTGGGCGTTGTCGTAGAGCATTTTCTCGAAGTGCGGCACGAGCCAGCGCGCATCGACCGAGTAACGCGAGAACCCGCCGCCGAGCTGATCGTAGATGCCGCCCGCCGCCATCTTGTCGCAGGTGTTCAACACCATGCGCGTGGCTTCCGCATCGCCGTGACGCGCGCCGTAGCGCAGGAGAAAACGCGGATTGCTCGGCGAAGGAAACTTCGGCGCGCTGCCCCAGCCGCCGTTCGCTTCGTCGTAGCCTTCCTTGAGGCGGAGGCCGGCGTTCTGCACCACGCGCGCGGTGAGCACCATGTGGTTCGTGCTTTCGCGCGCGGTCATTTCGGCGAGCTGCTCGTGGAGTTTCTGCGCGGAGTTCAGCACGTCATCCGGCTTCGACTGCCACGCGCCGGCGATCTGCTGCAGCACTTGGAGAAAACTCGGACGTCCATACTTCACCTCCGGCGGCCAGTAGGTGCCGCCGAAGAACGGCTTGCGCTCCGGCGTGAGAAAAACATTCAGCGGCCAGCCGCCCGAGCCGGTCATGGCCTGAACGAAGGTCATGTAAATCTTGTCCACGTCCGGGCGCTCCTCGCGGTCCACTTTGATGCTGACGAAATGTTCGTTGAGAAACTTCGCCAACTCCTCGCTCTCAAAAGACTCGCGCTCCATCACATGGCACCAATGGCACGTCGAGTAGCCGATGCTGAGGAAGATGGGCTTGTGCTCGCGTCGCGCCTTCTCGAACGCCTCGTCGCCCCACGCAAACCAGTCCACGGGATTGTGCGCGTGCTGGAGGAGGTAGGGCGACTTCTCGCGCGCGAGACGGTTGGTGTGTTTGTGCGCGGGCGGAACGGGAAGATTCGTGGAACTCATGGCGACGGGTGTTTTCCGCTGCTGGCAGGCCGCGAGGGTGAGCAGCAGAACCGCCGCTCCCAAGGTCACGCTGTTTTTTCGGAACACGCGCCAACGATAGGGCGGGAGAACGACCCGAGCAAAAGAGTTTTGCGGGCGATGGCGGGTGCAAATGGTTCGTTTTTTTCTCCGGCCCGAAGGGGCGGCGGAAATTAGCCAGCCACGAAGTGGCTGGAACTGGTCGGTAGGCGAATTTGTCCTGAAGGGACAGTGGACACTTCCGTCGTCCATTCAGGACGAAGCATTCATCCTGATGCGATCCAGCCACCTTGTGGCTGGCTAATTTCCCGTGTCGCGCCGCGACGAAGACTCCACCCACGCCAGAGTTTTCCTTCTCTTGCCCGCACACGCTGCGTACCGTCGCCGAGTGATTTCGGACAAGCGATGGGACACCGGAAGCGTGCTGCAACTGGGCGCGATGGTGGGGCTGAGTTTTGGCGCGGCCATCGGCCTCTCCATGCTCGCCGGCCCGCTGCTCGGCAGCCGCCTCCCACCGCCGGAAGTGATGCTCCTGACCGTGGTAATCTCGTTGCTCTGCGTGCAAGGCACGATGGTGATTTGGGTGCATCAGTTACTCCGACAGAACGCGCTGACGTGGGGCGAGGCGTTTGGAGTCACGCAGCGCAACTACCGGCAATGCGTGGCGCTGGCGTTGCTCGCGCTGGTCATCGCGCTCTTCGGCATGGGCGTGCTGGGCTATCTCACGACCACCGTGCTGGAAGTGGCCGCCGACCGCACGGGCTGGGACTGGCTGAAGCCGCAGCCGCAGGCCATCGCGGAACTGTTGAAAAACGATTGGCCGTGGTGGCTGCTGACGCTGCAAGCGTTCACCGCGATTATCGTCGCGCCCGTCGGCGAGGAGCTGTTGTTTCGCGGCGTGCTCTACGGATTCATCAAGCAGCGCGGGCACCCGCGCCTCGCGCTGTGGATCAGTGCGGTGCTGTTCGCGGCCGTCCACGGCAATGCGGTCGGCTTTCTGTTCTTCATCTTCCTCTCGATGATTTTGGTCGCGTTGTATGAGCAGACGAAAAACATTTTCGCGCCCATCCTGCTGCACGCGCTGTTTAACGCGGTGAACTTTGCCCTCATCGTGACGCAGCCCAAGTGGGCGGAGAAACTCATCGACTCATGAACGAAGTGGAACTCATCGCCCGCCTGCTGCCCACGCTGCCGCGCAACGATTCCGTCGTCGTGGCCGCGGGCGATGATTGCGCGGTGCTCGACCTCGGTGCGCCGGACTACGTGCTGTTCAAGACCGACGCCGTGGTCGAGGGCGTCCACTTCACGAGCGAGACGCCGCCGGAGAAAGTTGGGCGCAAGGCCCTGGCGCGTTGCTTGAGTGACATCGCAGCAATGGCCGGAACGCCAAACTCGGCGCTGGTCACGCTGGCCCTGCCGAAAGATTTTTCGCCGGAAAAAGTGGAAGCCATTTACGCCGGGCTGAACGCGCTCGCGGCGGAACACGGCGTCGCCATTGTCGGCGGCGAGACCACGACGAGTCCTGGCGCGATGCTCATTTCCATCGCGCTGCTCGGCACGGTGGCGAAGGAGCGGTGCGTGTTGCGCTCGGGCGCGACGGCGGGCGATGCGATTTTCGTGACGGGCACATTGGGCGGTTCGTTGCGCGGACGGCATCTGGATTTCGAGCCGCGTCTGGCCGAGGCGCGCTGGCTGCGCGAACGGTTCGCGATTCACGCGATGATTGATCTGAGCGACGGACTGGCGAGCGACCTGCGGCACATTTTGCAAGCGAGCGGCGTGGGCGCGGAACTGCTGGCCAAGGCGATTCCCATCAGCCGCGTGGCGAAGCTGGCGGCGAAGGAAGAATCATCCGCGAAACCCCCGCTGCTCGCGGCTCTGACGGACGGAGAAGATTTTGAGCTGCTGTTCACGGCCGCGAGCAAGGACGCGGTCCCGCTGCTGGACGCGTGGAAGCAACAATTTCCCCATCTGCCGCTGACGGTCATCGGGAAAATTACCAACGAACCGGGGCTGCGTCTGCACGACCGGAACGGCGTGAAAACATTGACGGCGCATGGCTACACACATTTCGCGAAGTCCTGAGGAGACGCTGGCGCTCGGCGAGCAATGGGGCCGCGCGGCGCAGCGCGGCTGGGTCATCGGCCTGAGCGGCGATCTCGGCGCGGGCAAGACACAGTTCGTGAAAGGTTTCGCGCGCGGCCTCGGCTGCACGGCGCGCGTCCACTCGCCGACCTTCGCGCTGCTCAACGAATACGACGGCGGACGGCTGCGCCTGTTCCATTTGGATTTGTATCGCTTGAACAACCGCGACGAGGTCGCGGGTGCGGGGCTGGAGGAATACTTGTTGAACCCCGACGGCGTGGCGGTGGTGGAATGGATCGACCGCTGGTTGCCGGAGGTCCAACGTCCAGAGTCCAAGGTCCAAGGTCTGGTGCGTTTGGTGCGGATTGAAACTCTCAGCGAAACGGAACGGCAGTTCACCTATGAAGATTCTGGCGCTTGAATTTTCTTGGTCGGTGCGATCCGTGGCGGTTCACGGCGGGCCACGTCCCGGCGGCGCGGAAGACATCGGCACCCGCGAGATGAAACCGTTCAAGCTGATTGATGCAGCGCTGGCGCAGGCGGGATTGAGCCGGGAGGACATCGAGTGCATCGCCGTGGGGCTGGGGCCGGGGAGCTACGCGGGGATTCGCACGGCCATCGCGATGGCCCAAGGCTGGCAGATTGCGCGCGGCGTGAAGTTGCTGGGGCTCGCGAGCGCGGAAGCAGTGGCGGCTCACGCGGGACGGCTGGGGATCGCGAACCCGGTGTTCGTGGGACTGGAAGCGCAGCGCGGGGAATTGTTCGTCGCAGAATTTGATGCTTCGGTTTTCGAGCGGCCCCGGCTGGTGCGGCCATTTCAACGCCTGAGCCGGGCCGAGATGGGGAACCATAGAATTCACCGGATGGATTTGCCGCCCGGTGCTGAAGAGAGGGATGGGGAGAGGCCCTTCACGCCGACGGCTGATTTACTCGCCACGCTGGCCGCGCATCGCACGGAGTTTATCTCTGGCTCCGCATTGGAGCCGGTTTATCTGCGTCCGGTGGAGTTTGTGAAAGCCCCGGCCCCGAAGTTTTCTGCGGATTGATCCAGCGGCTCAAGTGCCGCCGTCCCGCGCCGATAGATCAAACGTGATGCGGACGTAATACCTCCGTGTCGCAAGTGGAGCGGACCCGCTGCCTGTTGCAGCGGGTCTTCTCTTTTCCAAGCGGGGTGCGGTAGTTTTCAGCCCGGGATTTGGCGAGCGACGCCGGCCGTGTCCGCAGTTGGCGAACATTTTTTGGTCGCCGGGCTCCGCACTTCCCATGAGTTCCTCGCCCGAGTCCGCTTCTTTTACCTGCGCCCATGGGAAGTAATCCCGACGCGGTGTGGGAAATTTCCGACACGCCGGGACACGCCGGACACGCGTGTTTGACTTGCGGACAGTGGGGCCGCCGAACCCCGTCCCATGTGCTGCGAACCGGTGCTTTTCAGGCGCACCGGCCGATTCGGGGACTCTGGCACTGGCGGTGCTAAGACCAACGTGCGGTTCTTGCACAGGCAATCAGTGAACAGCCGAAATAATGGATAAACCGCCTGTGCATCCTGTTCACGACCGTAGTTAGTCAGAAACGTTAAAAACATATGCAACTCAATACCTCACGCAAGAGCGCGTTCACCCTGGTGGAAATCATGATCGTCGTCGCCATCATCGGCCTCTTGGCCGCGATCGCGATTCCGAACTTCATCAAAGCCCGTGAAGCCTCCCAGAAGAACGCCTGCATCGCGAACATGAAGCAGATCGACGGCGCCAAGAACACCTGGGCTCTCGAAAACAAGAAGGTCAACTCCGACGTCGCTGCGGCCGGCGACCTCTACGGTGCGACGCTGTATATCCGCGACACGCCGACCTGCCCCTCCACTGGCGGCGCCTACACCATCGGACGGGTCGACGTGAAGCCCCTCTGCACCGGCGTTGCGGCCAGCCACACGCTGTAATCGGTTCGTTTCATTTCCAGACCCCGTCCCGACTGGGACGGGGTTTTTGCGTTTCAGGCCTCGGGCGGGCGATGGACACAGGTGGGCAAAATGATCTGAGCGATGTGACGGAGAGTCGGTCTGAAAAGTCGGCTGGCTGCCGAAGCCCGTCGTTTCAGGAGTGCACGCTCGTCCGACGGGCCCGGCCGACGCCGCGCGGTTCAGCGCAATAGCCACCACGCGAGCGCGCCCTGCCCGGCGAGGAGGGCGAACAACGCCGCCCACGTCAACCCCTCGCGCACGCGCAGGCTGCGCTGCTCGGTGCGGGCCAGCCAGAAGCGCAGGCGGGCCGTGCCGAGTTCGATCAAGTCGCCATTGCGCAGCAGGCCGGCGGCGGCGCTCGCGCCGTTCACGAGGGCGCCGGCGTCGCTCCGGGCTGTGAAGGTGAAGCCCGCGCCGCGCTGAAAATCAATCTGCAGATGTTCCTCCCACACACCGCCGTCCTCGAGCGGCAAGTGCGGGGAGCCGCGCCCAACGACAAAAGGAAAATGGCGGACGACGATTTCGCCGCCCGCCTGTTGGCCAGAAAGAATGTGCAGTTGAATCACAGACTGCGCGGCACGTTGATGTGGTCGCCGGGGCAGATGGGACGGTCGTACTTCGGATCGTTGATGGCCTTCTTGCAGTCCATGACTTCACGTTTGCCATCGGCGCGGGTAATTTCCACGCGACGGCGGTTGGCGAACTCGGTGAAGTCGCCACAACTGGCGATGGCGCGCAAGACGGTGGTCTGCCCGACGTAAATCTGTCGGCCCTTGGCGGTCACCTCGCCGCCCACCGAGTAGAAACGGTCGCCCGGCTTGATGGTGACGGTGACCTGCTTGAAATATTTTTTGTCGATGTAGGCCCTCTGCACGGCCTTCTCGAAATCGCCAAACTTCACGCCCGCCGCCTTCATGGAGCCGAGGAGGTAGAGGTTGACCGTGCCGTCGCTGCCCACGAGGAACTGCTTGTCACTCGTGGCGCCTTCGCCGGGCACGATCAGGCTGAGGCTCAACGAGTCGCCCACGCGGATGACATCATCCACGCAGGTGAAATTTTTCCCCTCCGGTGGCGGCACACATCCGCCGCCCAAAACGAGGACGAAGGCGGACAAAACGAGGGCCGAGAAACAACGATTCCAAATCATGCGCGGGAGTGCTTAACAGCGTGAATGTCGGCGAACAATTAGAATTTGGACTTAATCTCCACCTTCGGCTCGACGGGCTGGCCTTCTGCTTCCGGCGCATTCTGGCGGCGCGGTTTCTTTTCGCCCTTCTTGCTGCCGGAGGTGTATTCGCCGGCATACTCGCCCTTGGCGTAATAGTCGTAGTAGTAGCCGCTGTAGTAGTAGTAGTTCTCATCCTGCGACACGTTGATGTTGTTCAGCACGATGCCGAGGAGATTGCCGCCGACCTTCTCGATCATCTGCTTGGCGCGAATGGTCATGGGCTGCGGATAGCGGCGGTACTGGATGACTTGCAGCACCATGTCCACTTCGCTGGCCAGGATGCTGGCGTCGCTCACGCCCATGATCGGCGGTGAATCGAAGAAGACGAAATCGTAGCGGCGCTTGAGGTCGCGGATGAGTTCCTTCATCTGCATGGAACTGAGAATGCCCAAGGAACTGCTGGGCAGACGTCCGCTCGGCATGAAGTCGAGGTTGGTCTGCTTCGACGTCTGGATGACTTCCTCGATGGTGTTCTGCTTGAGGAGAAAATTAGTCAGACCAATCGAGTTCGAGAGGTGCAGGTACTTGTGCAGGCTGGGACGGCGCAAGTCCGAGTCCACCACGAGCACGCGCTGGCCGTTCTGCGCGAAGACCGTCGCAAGGTTGAAGATGGTAGTGGACTTGCCCTCGCCCGCGCCGCCGCTGACGATGGTAAGCGTGTTGAGCTTCGGATCCTTGCGGCTGAACAGCACATTGGTGCGCAGCACGCGATAAGCCTCGGCGTGCGGGCTGTCCGGCCCCTCGTCCATCAGCAGGCCGACATTTTGCGGAATGACGCCGAGCACCGGCGATTGCAGGGCGCGCTCCACGTCGTCAATCGTTTTCACGCTCGTGTCGAGATACTCGATGAAGAACGCGAGGCCGAAGCCGATGAGCAATCCCAGCCCGATGCCGAGACTGATGTTCAGTTTTTTGTTCGGCCGGACGGGAACGGGATTGGCCTCGGCCTTTTCCATGATGTCCACGCTGCCGAGTTTGGGAATCTTCAATTCCAGTTCGGTAGCCTTGGTGTTCAGCGCCAGTTTTTCACGCACCATTTTTTTCTGCGCGAGTTCCTCCTTGGCCTCGTAATAGGGACGGGTGTGCGGGAAATTGGTCAGATCGCGCTGCCGGGCGTTGGCCAACCGGGTGCTATGATGCTCGGCTGTGGCCTGGGCGGTATCCATCTGGTTCTGGAAACTGATGAGCAGCCCGGACAGGGCGGCATCCACCTGGTTGGTGATGGTCTGGAGCAACTCTCTCATGGCCTTCACTTCGGGATGCTCGACGCCATATTGGCCCAGCAAGGTGGCCAGCTTTTGCTGGGTGGCGTCTTCCTGTCCGATGCGCTCGGCCAGGCGGTTGTCGCCTTGGGCCAGCGACGGGGCCGCCTGTTTCATCTTCTCCCGGCTCAGGTTGGTCAGGCCTTGGTAGAGCGACCTCGTGAAAACATAACGGGCCTCTGCCTCGTTCAGGGCGGCCTGCTCCCGGCGCAACTGCTCCTGATCGAGTGTCGTCGTCGGCGCGCTGCCCATCGCCTCGGAATCGGAAATGTTCAACCGCTCGCGCAGCTCGTTGACGACTTGAGTCTGGTTGGACACGGCCGCATCGTTTTTTGCCAGTTCGTCGTGCAGGACCCGGAGGCCGCCCTTGACCAGATCATCGTGGCGGCGCGAACGCTCGGATTTGTAGGCCTCGGCGATGGCGTTGGCGAGGGTGGCGGCCTCGTCCTTGTTGTCGCTGTAGGCGCGGATTTCCACGAGCGTGGTGTTCTGCGACTGGTTCACATTGATGGAGCCTTTCAAAATCGCGTAAGCCCGGTCTCGGCTGAGCGGGCCGGTCTGCTTGTACTTGCGTCCCCATTGCTCCTGAAGATTCAGATCCTCGATCACCTTGTAGAGCACGGGCTTGGACTGGATGCGCTGGAACTCGGTTTGCAGGAAGAATGGATCAGGAGTGGGCCGGTAGCCCGGCATGAAGCCGCGCCCGCCCGCGTCCACGTCCGGCATGTCCTGCTCCACGGAAATCTTCACCATGCTGGAATAGGACTCCGGCAGGAGGAACGTCACCACGGTAGTCGTCAGCGCCACGAGCAGAAAGACGGTCAGGATCACCGTCTTGCGGATGCGAATGATGCGCCAGTAGTCGAGGAAGTGGAGCTTCGTCTCGGCACCGCCAAATGTTTTCTCGTCAGTTTTCGTAGCTTCCATAGCCAGTTAAAAAAAGAAGGCTGAACTCATTAGTCCAGCCTCCAACAAAATCGTTCAAAGTTCGTGGAAAATTTAGTAGCGCGCGGTCACGCCCACATAGACGCGGTTGCGGTCGTAGCTGCGCCCACCAGACCTGACATCCGAAACCAACTGGTCGTAGTTGTAGCCGGCTTCAGCCGACCAGTGACGGTTGAAGGAGTAGCTCAAATTCGCACCGAACAACCACAAATACTCGCTTTGGTCATCATTGATGCCCTCGTTAAAAACTGAGTACTGATACTGCCCGATGAGGCTGCCGGTAAGCTGACGGGTGATCTGGTGGTTGAGCTGCACATAGACCGCCGTGGTTTCGGCATCCAAGGTGGGACTGCCACTGGCATCCACGGCCGCCACATCCGTGACGTTGCGCGCATGGCGGATGCCCGCTTCAACGGAGGTGCTGGTGCGAAGCCTGTAGCTGACCGAGACGTCCACATAGGGATTGGCCGAGCTTTCGTCCAAATCCGGATACTCGCTGAACTGCGCACCGATTCGGGCCGAGGCACGCAACTTCGCGGTGATGTCGTAGTCGGCCCCGATGTAGGCGTAGTGGGAACGACTGTCGCGATCATCACTCTTAAGATTGCTGCCGTTTAGAATCAAATCGTCGGAGGTGAAAGTGGTGAAGCCATAGTTGTAACCGACAATGCCCACGAGTTTCGGGTTGAACTGATGTTGCAAATCCACCCGAATCAAATGCTCGATGCGATCTAGCAGGGCGGAGCGGCTGAAATTGCCATCGGAGGTGTAATCATACCAGTGGTTGGCGTAGCCGAGGCTCAAACTCAGGGTTCTGGTCAAGCCCATGTCGTAGCCAACATTTCCGTAGTTGTGATAGACGCTGCCCTTCGTCCGCAGCGGCGTGGTGATGATGCCTGAAGACCGGTCCGTAACGGTCGGCTCGGAAGTAATGACAAAGGAATCGTCCACGCTGATCTGATGACGCGGACTGAATTGATGGCGAAACTTCGCGCTAATCTCGTGCGCCTGATCGATGTCCGGATCGCGCTTGTCGTACCACGAAAGGGTGTAGATGTAGCCGAGGCTCAGAAAAGTTTGCTCGAAGGGCAGGTTCAAATGCACCGCTGGAACGACCTGGAAACCAAAACTCTCCTCCTTGGAGCGATCGGGAGAGGTGTTGATGTTGTCGTCGTAGAAACCGCGCACCGTGCCGGAGAGGGTAAAGGGACCGCCGGATGACTGGCGCGTCATTTCGGGATCCAAGGCACACAACGAGACGGCACTCAGTGCCAGGACGCCAGCAGAAGTCAAAACTTGCTTCATAATTCCGTTATTAAATGGCTGTTCACGTTGTGTGGGTAAAGTCCACAGCGGGAACGGTTGTGGTTGTATGGATCACGCTAATGTATGTCAAACAGAAAGACCGGCGTTCTTGTTCAATCTTTGCAAAATTATTTTCCCGGCGCTTCGCTCCAGCGGTCGCGATCCGTGAGCAGTAATTCGCCGAGCATCGAGAGTCCCTCGGGCGAGTGCCGCAGCGGAAAACCGCGCGGCACCTGGCGGAGCACGAAGGTGTGCAGGAACAGTTCGGCCCACCCGCGCTCCGGGCCGCCCCACCAGTTCGAGATGAACTTCGCGTCGCAGGTGCGGGTGCTGAGGTACAGCCCGTCCACGGTCTTGTGAAAATCGTTCAGCGCAAAATACGCCTTGGTGGAATTGAGCGTGGTCCACACGCATTGCCGCTCGCCATACCACGCCACCGCCCACGGGATGTCGCTCATCCAGAGTTCGCGTGGTTCGAGGTAGGCGGCGATCTGCTGGATGCGCGGGGGGTAGTAGGGCGCGGCATTCACCTGCGGGCGCGGCGGCAGAAACGCCAGCGCCAGCGGGAGCGAAATCAGCACGCCAAATCCCGTCAGCGCGCTCACCCGCCAGGCCCTGGAAGGCATGTCGAGCGACTCGAACAGCACGAAAAACAGCGCGACCCCGAACATCAGCACCAGCGGTGAAAAGAGCACGAGCAGGTTTTCCGAATTGATCTCCGGCGATTCCGCCGCCAGATGCGTGCGCGCGAAGGCCTGCACGGGAATGAGAAACAGCAGCACGCCCACCACGAACCAGCGCAGGCGGTTCAGGTTCACGCCTTGAAACCGCACCAGCAGCCCGGCCAGGAAAAATCCCCAGAGCCAGTTCCCGCCGAGGCGCGGCAAATCCGACACGATGATTTCCCGCACGCCGCCCATTCCCTTGTGGAGCACGCTCACGAACAGCATCCATGACGCGCCGGGCAGTCCTGAGAGCGAGGGCTCGAGCGCGCGCGCCATCGTGTCGGCCGCAAAAGCGGGCGTGGCCTCCACCACCGCGTACGTCGCCGTGCCGAACGGCAGTCCGCTCGCGAGAACATTCCGCACGATCCACGGCGTGGTGATGACGACGAACGCCACGAACACCACGGCCGCCGCGCGCCAGCGAAATTGCGCGCCGCAGACCGCGACGAACAACAGCACCGGTACCAGAATCCAGCCGAGCGAATAGCGCGTGAGCATCGCCAATCCCAGCACCACACCAATCGCCAGCGCGGTGAGCAGGACACTTTTCGCCGGAGCGGCTTCGCGCGCGCGCTGCTCGAAACGGCTGAGCAGCCCCACCAGCACGAGCATCAGGTCCATGAGCAGAATCGTGCTCAGGCCCGACATGGTGAAACGCCAGTAGAGTTCCGTGAACAGAAAGAGCACCGCAGACATCCACGCCACGGGACGATCAAACCATTTCAGCGCCAGCCGGAAAACCAGCAGCGCGCCCAGCCCGAACAGCACCTGGTTCAGCAGCACGATGTAGAGATTGGGCCGGTGAATGCCGAAGCCCTTCACCGCCAGCAAATTTCCCGCGTCCGGCGTCGCCGCGAGCAGGCCCGCGAGTACGAGCGGATAGACGGGCGGATTCGAGATGTCGCGGTGTCCCTCTTTGAGCAAGGGGGATTTGTCCGCACGCGCCGCACTGGTCAGACCGATGCTGAACGGACGGATGCAGTGCGTGGTGAAGCCTTCGCCGCGCGCGATGTTCCGGCCGAGTTGCGCCATGTCCATGGTCTCGGGGCTGGTGAAATTGCGGAAGCAGAGCGCGTTGTAAACCAGCACGAGCATGGCGAAGCCGATGACCGTGGCGAGCCAGCGGACATACTTCGCGCCCCCGCCCTCTTCCAAGCGGTGAATCCACTCCTGCAATCGCATTGTGCCATGCATGTTTGAAAATTGTTGAGAGGTGAAAGTTGAGAGTTGAGAGCCGGAGAAACTTCCCGCTCTCAACTCTCAACTAAAAAACTCCCGTCTCCCCTGCCCCGTCCTCACAAATGCTCCAGTTGATAGACATGCAGCTTGCGGTGCAGCGTGCGCCGGCTCATGCCGATTTTCTCCGCCGCCTCGGTGCGGTTGCCGCTCGCCTCCTTCAGCGCGCGGATGATCAACTGCTTCTCCGCTTCCTTCACCGTCAAGTCGTGCGCGGTCAGCGGATCGCCGCCGCCCAGTTCCCGGTCGTCGCCCGCGCGAATGTTCGGCGGCAGATCGCGCACGCTGATCGAATCGCCGCGCGCCAGCACCACTGCGTGCTCGAGGGCCGTGCGCAGTTCGCGCACATTCCCCGGCCACGAATAATCCACCAGCGTCTGCATCGCCTCGTGCGAGATGGCGTTCACGTTCTTCCCGTTCTCCATCGCGAACTCCTTGATGAACGCCGTGACCAGCAGCGGCAAATCATTCTTCCGCTCGCGCAACGGCGGCAGGTGAATTTCCACCACGCTCAGCCGGAAGAACAAATCCTCGCGGAACTTTCCTTCCTTCACCAGCGCGCCGAGATTTTTGTTCGTCGCGGTGATGACGCGGACATCGGCACTCAGAGTCTTGTTCGAGCCGACGCGTTCAAAAGTTCTTTCACCTAAAAAGCGCAGCAGTTTCACCTGCGTGGCCGGGTCGATCTCGCCAATCTCATCCAAAAACAGCGTCCCGCCCTGGGCCTGCTCGAAGCGCCCCACGCGCCGCTCGTGCGCGCCGGTGAACGCCCCGCGCTCGTGCCCAAACAGTTCGCTCTCCAGCAGCGTGGGCGACAGTGCCGCGCAATGCACCGTGACCAGCGACGCTTTCGCGCGCGGACTCAGTTGATGAATGGCCTTGGCGATCAACTCCTTGCCCGTGCCGCTCTCGCCCGTGATCAAAATCGTGGTGCGCGCCGGCGCAACCGCGCGCACCAGTTCAAAAACTTCCTCCATCGGCGGCGTGCTGCCGATGATGTTCTCCACGCCAAACTTCTTCTCGACCTGCGCGCGGAGCGTCACGTTCTCGGTCTCCAATTTCTGCTGCTTGACCGCGCGGGCGATCCGCATTTCGAGTTCGTCGATCTGGAGACGGCCCTTCGCGATGTAATCATCCGCGCCATTCTTCATCGCCTCGACCGCGAGTTCCTCCGAGCCGTAGGCCGTCATCAGGATGCACACCGGCGGACGGGGCAGCGCCTTGGCGCGCTTGATGAGATTCATCCCGTCCTCGTTCGGCAGGCGGAAGTCCGTAAGCATCACGTCGAAATGCTCCGTCTCCAGCACCTGCAACGCGCCCGCCGCGTCCTCCGCTAGCATGATATCGAAACGATCCTCCAACGCCGCGCGCAGCCCGTCGCGCGACGGCTTCTCATCTTCCACAATCAGCAGGGACGGTTTCATTTGGCTTGGTTGCCGATTGAAAGTTGAAAGTTGAATGCCCGCGCTCGCGAACCTGGCGCTTCGAGTTTGGTTGAAGTTTGGGCTTTGAATTTTCCCGCCTCACTACTTCTTCTTAATCTCGTCAAGGCGCTCGCGGACGGTTTGGGCTTCACCGGAATTGGCCGGGGCGTATTTGAGATACTGCGTGTAATGGTCCTTCGCGGCCTTCCATTCCTGCTGCTGGTAGGCAATGTCGCCCAGACCCCAATAGACGCGGAAGTCGGTCGTGGTGTGGCGGGCGAGCATGGCCTGGTAGTCGCGTTTGGCCTCATCGTTTTTTTTGCTTTGCAGGTAGGTCATGGCGCGATTGAGCAGGGCCGCGCTGTTGTCTTTTTGCATCTCGAGCACCTTGGTGAACCCGGTTACTGCGCGCGCGTGGTCGCCGGTGAACATGTCCAGGGCACCGAGATTAAACCGGGCGGATGGGTTGAGCGGCTGGGCCTGGACCTGGCCTTCGATGACCTTGACCGCGTTGGTCAGATACGTGCCAGCGGCGGATGGATCGCTCGCCCGCAGACTGACCGAGTGGGTGACGTAGAGCTGCGAGAGCACGTTGTAGCTGGCGTCCTCATTCGGGAATTCTTTCAAGTTCGCCTCCAGCAATTTTTCGGCGGCGGGCAGATTCTTTTTCGCATACTGGGCGAAAGCGGCGATGCGCTCGATCTCAATTTGCAAAGCCGGCGTGGCCGCCTTCGCCAGCGGACGAATGCGGGCGACGATGCTCAGCGCCTCGTCCGCATCGCCGGAGAGGAGCGCGATGTTGGCCAGCGCGGTTTCATAGACCAGATTGCCGGGCGAATAGGCCAGCGCGCGCCGCACCATCTGGCCGGACTGGCGGTATAAGCCAATGCGCAAAAACAACTGCGCCATCTCCATGCTGAAGTCGGGCACGTCCACCGGGCCGCACACGCCGAGCAACTGATCCACGCCCTGGTAGAGGTTGAGCTTTTCCTCTGCGACTTTGCTGAGGACGGGCAAGGGCTTGCGTTCTTTGCGCCAAATCGTGTTGCCGTCCAGGTTGATCAAGGCGGCGGCGTTGTCGGGATACAGCGCCAGCGCCTCGGAGAAAAATTTCGCCGCCTCGTCAAAACGCCCGGCCCGTTGCAGTTCCACGCCCCACCAGTTCAAGGCGCGCGAATAGGCCGCGCCCACATGCGTCGAGCTGGTGGCTTCGCGCGGGCCGGAATTGACGGTGGAGCGCGCGATCCACGCCTTGATCTCCTGGCCCGGCCCGGTGACGAGCGTGTTCCAGACCTGGGCCTGCGCGTCGATGAGCGCAGGGGCGGGCACGGGCGGCTCGGCGGCACCCTTCGCATACGGCTTCAAGATGTAGGCCATCTGGCGCGGTTCGAGGTAAAACTTCTCGAAGTAATAACCAAAGCTCGGATGCAGATAGACCAGTTCCCGGTTCGCACCCAGCTTCTCGAGTGTCTCGGTGATCTGCTGCGGCGTGAAACCGATGTAGCCTTTTTCCAATTCCAGCTTCGGCCAGCGATCTCCGTAACGCCGACGCAAGGCCGCGTGATAAGTCGGATTCGCGAGCGACGCCGTGTCGAGCAGCAGATGTTTGCCCGCCGCCTCGCGCCCCAGGACGGCGGCCAGCGCGTAAAGCCGCAGCGGATCGTCGCTCAGAACGATGGCGGGCTGATCCGGCAAAGACTTCGCCAACCCGCTCGCGTAATCGTGCAGCACGGGGGACGTGGCTTCGCGAATCTTCGGATAATTCTGCACCAGCAACCAACCCGAAACCGCGAGCGCGGCGCCGCAGACCAGCGCGGTCACGGCCGCATTGGCCGCCGGTGGAATCGGCGAACGCCGACGAGACCGCACGTCGCCCCCGCTAAATACGAGCAGCAAAAACCCGCTGTAGTAGCCGATGCCCAGCGCCGCGAGGAAGTAGCACGGCAGATACGCCAGCCCGAGTCCGAACGCGCGCGGGCTGGCCGCCGGATCAAACGCGATGTAAAGGCCGAACCCCAGCAGGCCCGCGTGCAGGATCACGCCAAAGATGTTCGTGAACGTGCTGCCCACCGGGCTGGTGTCGCCAAAGCTGCTCGGCCAGCGGATGCCCGCGAGCAGCAGCGGCAGCAGCGCATACAGACCAATCCAGCCCGCCCGCCAGCGCGGAAAGCCCATGATAAATTGCTTCTGAATGGCCAGATTGGTCTTGAGCGCCTGCCAGAACGTCACCGGCTGCATCTCCGACTGCGGCTGCACCAACGGCAGCAGCAGGTAGAGCGAGAGCCCGGCCAGCCCGAACAGAAACATGCGCGCCAGAAAATCGAAGCGGAAGAAACGCAGACCCTTGATCCAGACCAGCGCCACGAGCAGCGCGGGGAAGAACGCGAGCATCGCGAAGTTGTTCGTGATGGCCAGGCCGTACACCAGGGCGAGCTTGTTCAGCCACGAGTTGAGCTCATCGATGCGAAACTCCAGCAGGCAGCGCACGCAGTAGGCGAAGAGCAGCAGGTCGAGCGCTTCGCCGGTGTTGATGACCGCGTGCTCCCAGAACGTGCGCTGGAATCCGCAAACCAGCACTGCGAACACCACCGGCACCCACGCGAGACGAAGGTTCAAGAACGAGTTTTCGCCGGAGAGTTTGTCACGCTGCAATTGGGTGCGGTCGTGCGGCAGCAAAGCCACGCACCGCGCCAGCAGCGCCAGGCTCAGCGCGGCGCAAAGGGCGGCGATGAAATTCAGCGCCAGCAATTGCACGCCTGCCGGCAGCACGCGCACGGGCAGCCCGACCAGCCACGTCAGCGGCTGGATATAGGTCGCGTGCCAATCCAGTCCGGTCGCGCGCGCGAGCGGATAAACGCTCTGCACCGTCACCACCGTGTCGAGCGTGACGAGATAAACGAGCAACATGACCGCCGCCACGATCCACGGAAGGATCGAGCGGACAAAACTGCGCTGTGGCGTTGTTTCCATTGTGTCTGGGTGGGCGGGAGTTGACGGCATGGGCGAGGGGGTTGGCAAGTTCTTAGGAGCCGAGGGTCGAGGGCCGAGGGTCGAGAGCAGGACTCGACTCGGCAGCCGTCTCTCCGGCTCTCGACCCTCGTCCTTCGACTCTCGACTCACAAAGTCGCACATCCGCCACGCACTCGACGTGCTGCGTCTGCGGAAACATGTCCAACGGTGTCACGCTCATGAGTTCAAAGACACCGTCCGCGCACAAAAGGTTCAAATCTCGCGCCAGCGTCGCCGGATGGCAGGACACGTAGATGATCTGGCGCGGGCGCACCTCGCGCAGTTGTTCAATCGCGCTCTTCGGCACGCCCGCGCGCGGCGGGTCGAGGATGATGCTGGTCTCGCCAGCAGGAAATTTCTGCAACAGGCCGGGCAACAACTCCTGCGCGTCGCCCAGCACGAACTCGCCGTTCGTGCGCTGGTGCCGCACCAGGTTGTTCTTCGCCGCCTTGATGGCCGGCTTGTCAATTTCCACGCCCACGAACTGCTCCACCGCGTCCCCGAGCGAGATGCCGAAGAACCCGACACCGCAATACACATCCACCAGATACTTCGCCCCGCCCGCGACCAAGGCCGCGCGCGCCGCCTCGACCAGCTTGGGCAATAGGAAGAAATTATTCTGGAAGAACGAATCGTTCGGCACATCCCAGTCATCCGGCGGGATGCGCAGCGCGACCTTGATGCCGCCCTTGGGAGGAGGGTTCTGCCAGACGCGCGTAATCTCCGCGTTCAGGGCCGGCTCGGCGATAGGGCAGGTCTTCACATCCACGACCAGCCCGCAATCCCAGCGCAGGTAACCGATGTTCAGCCTCTGCTCCGGCTTGTTCCACTGCGAGCGGATCATGATGCGGTTGCGGTAACCGTACGGCTGCGGACAGCCCACGACCGGACGCACCACCTCGCGCGGAAACTTCCCGATGCGCTCGAACAAATCGGCGACCTGCTTGTGCTTGAGCGCGAGCTGCGTGGGGTAATTTAAATGCTGATACTGGCACCCGCCGCAAAACCCGAACACCGAGCATTCCGGCGTGACGCGCTCCGCCGACGGCGTGATGACGCGCACGATTTTCCCGCGCGCGAAGTTCTTCTTCGCTTCGGTGATCTCGACCTCCACCTCTTCGCCGACCATCGTGAAGGGCACAAAGACGACGAGTTCATCATGCTTGCCCACGCCATCGCCGCCGAAGGCAACATCGTGTATTCGCACCGTGACACGTTGTCCGGGCGCAAGAAGAGTAAGATTTTCAGCCAACATGAGGCGCGCAGTGGTATCCGCCACACGCCAAATGTCAACGGGCGGCATCTCAAAACCAAGGCGCAGAAGGGTCGTTCCTTACACCGTGCGCAACGGCGGGACGAGGTGGGGCCTCGCAGCGGGTGGCGTCCGGCATTCGGAGGCTCCCGTTCAAAATTCAGAGTTCAGAGTTCAAGGTTCAAGCTCACCCTGGCCAGCGCGGCGCAGGGCCGACGCATCAAAAATCTTCGCCAAAGATTTGTATGCACATTGTAAATACCTTGTGTACATGAGGCGGGATGCATGCGCATCAAAGTGTTCCGAAAACCAAAATCGGCAGCCTCCTCACCATTCTGGAGGAGGTGC
>JBBQYK010000020.1:0-23539 GCA_038208765.1 Verrucomicrobiota bacterium | reverse complement strand
TGCACGCAGAAAATCGGCTTCGTCTTGTGGCGCATCCCTTCCACGGTCTGGTCGTTCAGGTTGATGCGGTTCACGGACACGTCGGACGGGAGGGAATTCGCATCCACCGCGAAGCCGTGGTTCTGCGAGGTGATTTCCACCTTGCCGGTTTCCAAATCCTTCACCGGCTGGTTGCCGCCGCGATGACCGAACTTGAGCTTGAAGGTTTTTCCACCGAGCGCGAGTCCGAGAATCTGGTGCCCGAGACAAATGCCGAAGGTCGGCACGCCGCTCGCCACGATGTCGCGTACCGCCTGCGCCGCGTAGGGCAGCGCGGAGGGATCGCCGGGGCCGTTCGAAAGAAACACGCCCGCCGGTTTGTATTTCAACGCCTCGCTCGCGGGCGTGGTCGCGGGCACAACCTGCACGCGGAAACCCTGCTGCCGGAGCCGGCGCAGGATGTTGTATTTCATGCCGAAGTCGTAGGCGACAATCGGGATGTCGGCGGGCGGCAGCGGGTCGCGCACGTTGCGGTTGTCGGCGACTTGAATGCCGCGCACGATGTTGAAGCTGGCGCTCTGCTGATCCTGCGGGTCCCAGAGGAACGGCTCCTTGTGCGTGACTTCCTTCACGTAGTCCACGCCCACGAGTCCCGTCCAAGAACGCGCGCGCTCGATGGCTTCCGCATCACTCACGTCTTCCGTCGAGATGAAACCCTTCATCGCGCCGCGCACGCGCAGCTTCTTCGTGAGCGCGCGGGTGTCGATGCCTTGCAAGCCGGGGATGCCGTTCTTCTCCAGATAATCTCCGAGCGAAGAGTCCGCGCGCCAGTTGCTGACGATGGGCGACAACTCGCGAATGACGAACCCCGCGACATGTGGACGCCAGGATTCCACGTCCTGCTCATTCACGCCGTAGTTGCCGATGAGCGGATACGTCATGGTGACGATCTGCCCTTTGTAAGAAGGGTCGGTGAGAATCTCCTGGTAGCCCGTCATGGACGTGTTGAAGCAGACTTCGCCGCACGCGTGGGCGCGCGCGCCAAAGCCTTGGCCGTGAAACACTGTGCCGTCTTCGAGGGCGAGAATCGCTTTCATCAAATTTACTGACTGCAAATTGGGCGCGATGCTAGGTAGGGGCGGCGAGGGGTCAAGTTATTTGCCGGGCGCCGTCGTGCGGTTTTCCTTCCGCAGTTCCCGCTCCCGCAGCCACGCGAAAATCACGGGGGTCACGATCAGAATGTGAATCAGGCTGCTGACCATGCCGCCGATGACAGGCGTGGCCAGCGGCTTCATCACTTCGGTGCCGGTGCGTGTGCTCCACATGATGGGCAGCAGGCTCGCGACGATGGTCGCCACGGTCATCACTTTCGGACGCAGGCGCAGGCGCGCGCCGTCTTTGATCGATTGCAGCAAATCTTCGCGCGTGAACGCCCGGCCCGCCGCCGCGCATTCGGCCTGCTTCTTTTTCAGCATCTCTTCGAGATACACAACCATGACCACGCCGGTCTGAATCGCCGTGCCAAAGAGCGCGATGTAGCCGACCCACACCGCCACGCTGAAGTTGTAACCGAGCAGGTATTGCAAAAACACGCCGCCGGTCAGCGCGAAGGGCACGGCGAGGATGACATGCGCCGCCTCCTTGAACGAGTGATACACCATGAAGAGCAGGAGGAAGATGATCACCAGGACCGTGGGCACAATGATGGTGAGGGTGCGTTGCGCGCGAAGCTGGTTCTCGTATTGCCCGCTGTATTCGATGGTCATGCCGTCCGCGAGTTTCACGTCGGTGGCGATGCGCCGCTGCAACTCCTCCATGAAGCCGCCGAGATCGCGGCCCTGGACGTTGGCCTGCACGAAGACGCGCAGCCGGCCGTTCTCGCTGGCGATTTCACTCGGGCCGGTGGTGCGACGGATGGTTGCCACCTGGCCGAGCGGAACAAATTTCCCCGACGGTGTGGCGACCAGCACGTCCGCGAGGCGCTCGATGTCGCCTCGCTCTTCGCGCTCCAGCCGCACTTGAATCGGGAAGCGCTGGCGTCCCTCGATGGTCGTTGTGAGATTTCGTCCGCCCAGGCCGGCCTCGACCACTTCGAGCACGTCCTGCGCGCGCAAACCGAAGCGCGCCATGGCCACGCGATTGACCTCGATCTCGACGTAGGGCTTGCCCTGCACGCGCGACGGCGCGACGCCGCTCGCGCCCTCCACCGACCGCACCACGCGCTCGACCTCGAAGGCCTTGCGCTGAAGTTCATCCAGGTTGTCCCCGAGAATTTTCACGCCGACCTGCGCGCGGATGCCGGTGCTCAACATGAGAATGCGGTTTTCAATCGGCTGTAAAAATCCCGGCACGTAGCCCGGCACTTGCGTGAGCTTTTCGGAGAGTTCGGCGCGCAGTTTCTCCGATGTCATGTCCGGCCGCCACGCCGGGTTGCGCACGGTGCGGGGAATCTTGATGAAGCCCAGCAGCGTACGGTTCGTGACGAGGTACTCCGGCTTCAACATGATCGTCGTCTCGATCATTTCGACCGGCGCGGGATCGGTGGCGGTTTCCGCGCGGCCCAGTTTGCCGCCGACGGAGGCGACCTCGGGCGTCTGCGAGATCACCTTGTCCTGCCAGGCCATGATGCGTTTCACCTCGGTGAGCGAGGTGCTTGGCAGCAGCACCGGCATGAAGAGCAGGGAACCTTCGTTCAGCGGCGGCATGAACTCGCTGCCGATGCCTGCGAAGACGCGGGCGGCGGCTGGAAGTTTGAAGGCTTCCAGTTTCTTCAAGACGCCACGCGGCAGGCCAATCGCGATGGCCAGCGCGCTGACGAGCAGCAGCGTTGCGAGGGCCATGACCATCTTGCGATGGGCGAGCGCCCAGTTCAGGACGGGATCGTAGATGCGCAGCAGCCCGCGCATGATCCAATTGCGATCCTCGGAGTGAAACGGCCCGCGCACCAGCAACGTGCAAAGCACCGGCACGATGGTCACCGCCAGGAGCGTTGAGCCGATCATCGCGAAGGTCTTCGTGAAGGCCAGCGGGTGAAACAGTTTGCCCTCCTGTCCGGTGAGCGCGAACACCGGCACGAACGCGAGGATGATAATCGCCATCGCGAAGAAGATCGGCCGGCCCACTTGCTGCGACGCTTCGAGGACGACCTGCCAAGTTTCGGCGGGGGTGAGACGGACCGATGGCGCATCTCCGGCGCCCACTTTCTCACCTGCCCACTTTCTTTTTTTCTCGTCCTCCGCCTGCTCGCACCGCCGCAGCACGTTCTCCGTCATGACAATCGCCGCATCGACCAGCACGCCGATGGCGATGGCGATGCCGGACAATGACATGATGTTCGAGGTGATTCCGAACTGCTTCATCAGGATGAACGAGACGAGAATCGAGACCGGGAGCGGCAGCGTGACGATGAGGATGCTGCGGAAGTGCCACAGGAAAATGATGTGCGCCAGGGTGACCAGAATAATCTCTTCCCACAGCGCGAACTTGAGCGTGCCGATGGTGCGGTCGATCAATTCGCTCCGGTCGTAGAAGGGCTTGATGCTCACGCCCGGGGGCAGGCTCGGGGAGATCTGCGCGATCTTCTCCTTCACGCGGGCGATGACTTCGCGCGCATTCTCGCCGGTGCGCATCACCACGATGCCGCCCACGACCTCTTGGCCGTTCACGTCCAGCGTGCCGCGGCGGAAGTCACCGCCAATCTGCACTTCCGCCACGTCGCGCAAAAAGATCGGCGTGCCGTTGGTTTCCATCAGCACGATGTTTTCCAGATCGCCCGCGCGCTGGATCACCCCAATCCCGCGCACGACAAACTCCATGCCGTTCTCCTCGATGACTTTGCCGCCGACGTTCAAGTTGCTGTCGCTGACCGCGCGCATCACGTCCTGAAGCGACACACGGGCCGCGCGCATCTTCGTGGAGGAAACTTCAATCTGATACTGCCGCACGAAACCGCCGAGACTCGCGACCTCGGCCACTCCTTGCACGGCGTTCAACTGATAGCGGACAAACCAATCCTGGGCCGCGCGCAACTGGCCCAGGTCGTAGCCGCCTTGCGGAGACTTCTGCGGATCGACCGCGAGATAGTATTGATAAACCCAGCCCAACCCGGTGGCGTCCGGCCCGAGCTGTGGCGTCACGCCGGCGGGCATTTGCGTGGCGAGATAATTCAGCCGCTCCAGCACGCGCGAGCGCGCAAAGTAATTGTCGATGCGATCCTCGAAAATCACCGTGATGAGCGAGAAGCCGAACATCGAGTTCGCGCGCACGGTCTGGACCCCGGCCAGCCCTTGGAGGTTCACCGAGAGCGGATACGTGACCTGATCCTCGACCTCCTGCGGACTGCGTCCCGGCCAGTCGGCGAAGACAATGACCTGGTTCTCGCTCAGGTCGGGAATGGCATCGACGGGCGTGCGATAGACCGCGCGGATGCCCCAGCCGACGATGAACAACGCCGCGACCGCGACGAGGAAGCGGTTGCGCAGGGACCAGGCGATGAGGTGATTGATCATGTCATGTCCGGGAAAGCGGCGGCGTTCACGCGAACGCCGCCGCCCCGCTTTCGTTTACTTCGGGCCGCAGCACTTGGCGCAGGCCGCCGCGTCCTTGCAGCAACTGGCGCAGTTGTCCTTGCAGCACGCGCCGCACTTGGCGTGGTCGTGATGGCCGCGCGAGGTGGCGCAGCCGGTGAACAGGCCGAGGGCGAGCACCGCCGCGGCCATCATCATGGTTACTTGTTTCATTGTGTTTTCCTTTCGTCGTGGAGTTTTGTGATCCGCGTCGCGACCCACGTTTCGCGGCGTGAAATTGTTTCAAGGCTTCACTTCGTTCCCGCACTCCAGCATCTCCGCGCCGAAGAAGGGATTGCGCAACGGGCCGGAGCCTTGCACCCAGCGTCCGTTCTTGGCCGCGCCCGGCACCGCGCGGTTCACCATCGGGCAGTTGAAAATCTTCACGGATTGAAATGCTTCCTGGGTTCGTAACATCGCCGCAAGTTCTGCCGTGGCCATGCTGAAGGGTAGAAAAGTTTTACGCGCCGTGGCCAAGTCCTGGGCGGTTTCTAGGTGGCCAGATTGTTCCAGCTTGAGCAGGGCGGGGCGGAGCGACTTCGCGTCGGCCAACGCGTTGATGAGTTTCGGAACGGCGGCGTGAACCTTCGGAGCCAGTTCATTGAAACGCGGCAACGAATCTGCCGCCAGTGCCGCGCTGAGTTCGTGGGCCTGCGTTAGAAATTCCTTCGCGGCTTCTTGCTGTGCTGCGCTCAAGTCGCCAGGGGCGAGTTTTTCCGCACTCGAATCATTGGTCGCGGTCATCGGATCGCCAGCCTTCGTCGTCGGGCCGTCCGTCGGGCGCGCGGTGGCATTCAGTTGCGCCTGGGCGTCGATCAACATGCCGCCTGAAGTCACCACACGTTCGCCCGCGTTCACTCCGTTCAACACTTCCCAGAACTCATCACCGCGCCGTCCGAGTTTCACCAGGCGCGGTTCGTACGTGCCGGGGCCGACCTCGACATAAACCATCGGCTGACCGGCGGAGAGCACCGCGCTGCGCGGTAGGGTGAGCATGTCCGGCGTCTGGAGTTTTACTGCGCCGTCCGCGTACATCTTGTGGAACAGCACGCGTCTGGAGCCGCCTTCTTCCGCGATGGGGTTCTCCAGTTCCACGCGCACTTTCGCGCTGCGCGTCATCTCGTTCAGGTTGGGATCAATAAAAGTGATGGGCGCGGTGAACACACGTCCGGGTCGCGCGGGCGTGGTCACTTCGACCTGCTGCCCGACGCGCAGCCAGGGCAAATCCTGCTCGTAGGCATCAAATTGAAACCACATCGTGCTGAAGTCGGCGATTTCAAACAACACATCGCCCTCCTTCACGTATTGGCCTTCATAGACCTGGCGCAGCACGACCGTGCCCGTCATCGGCGCGAGGATTTCCGTGCGCGCGTCGGCGATGTCCTTTTTCGCCAGCTCCGAGATCTGCGTGTCCGCATAGCCCAGGCGTTTCAACCGTTGCGCCGCCGCGTCCACCAATCGCGCCTGCTCCAGCCGCAGCGTCTCCGACAGAACGGGCGCCGACTTTTTTGCCAGCAACGTCAGGAACTCGCTTTCTGCGGCGAGCAATGACGGGCTGTAAAAGTTCGCGAGCGGCTGGCCGGCCGTCACTTCAGCGCCGACGTAATTCAAGAACAACTTCTCCACCCGCCCCTCTGCATAGGCCGAGAGCCGCCGGTGCTTCGTATCGTCGTCATCAATCATGCCCGCCACGCGGAGCGTCCGCACCAGGGCGCGGTTCGTGACCGCCTCGGTTTGCACGTTGATGACCTGCACCGTGTTGGAGCCGAGTGTGACCACGCCCTCGCCGCCGCCAAAGCCGCGTTCGCCCTCGCGCACCGGCTCCAGTTGCATTCCGCAGATCGTGCAGCGGCCCGGTTTGTCCGAGGTGATCCACGGATGCATCGGGCTTTGGTAGTAGAGAATTTTGCGTGCGCCCGTGGCGGGCGTGGGTTTTTCGGCGCGCGAGTATTTAGCGCCGAACCAGCCGCCGATCGCGGCCAGGGCGGCGACGACGATCAGGAGTAGAATATGTTTTGCTTTCATGGATTGCTTCCTCCTTGGGCCGGGATGTTTGCCGGAGTTGATCGGCGCGTGAAATTCTCCAAGTCGGCCAGGCCGCAATGCAGCGCCAGTTCGGCGAGCATGGAATGCTGCTCCGCCGTGGCCCGCGCCTCGGTGGCCTGCGCTTCGAGAAGCAGCCGGTGCGCTTCCAGCACGTCGCGCAGCGAACTGCGGTTGTTCAGCCAGTTGGCGTGCGCCCCTTCCTGCGTCTGTCGGGTGCGAGGCACGATCTCGGTGCGATAGAGCGCGGCCTCGCGCCCGGCGTTTTCGATCCGAATCGCCAGCCGGGTGATCTCGTCGCGCAGGGCCAGTTGGAAATCGTCGATGTCCAGTTGCACGGCTTCGGCTTTCCGTTGTTCCCGGCGCAGGTCGGCTTGGTAGCGCGACCGATTGCCCCAGGGAATCGACACGCCCAGCGTGAACATGCCCTGACGAAATTCCCCCGTGTCCGCGAACTGCCGGCCTTCCAAACCCACGCCGACGTTGGGCAACCGTTCCTTGCGCGTGAGGGAAACGGTTGATTCCGCTTCCTTGAGTGACGCGCGCATGACGTCGAGTTGTGGCGCGGATTCGCTGGCGTGGAGGATGAGCTCCTCGACGGGCGGCAACGCGGGAACGGTGGCGGGCAGCAGTAACGTCGGCCAGGCCGCATCGGCGGGCCGGTTCAACAAACGGTTCAGCGAGGTCCGTTCCGCGCGCAATATATTTTCATCAGTCAGGAGCAAGTTGGCTCGACGGGCGCGCTCGTTCTGCGCCTGCAAGACCTCGACGGACGAGGCGAAGCCGTGGCGGAATTTGTCCTCGCTCGTGGCGGCGGTGGTCGTGAGCGCGGTCAGATCCACGCGCCCCAATTCCAGCAACCGTTCCGAGAGCGCGACGCGCAAAAGCTGTTTCACGAGATCGCGGCGGACTTCCTGACCGCGAAAATGGGCATTGCGCCGTTGCACGATGGCCCCGGCTTGCGCGACAGCGCGAGCCGCGCGCGGCTTGCCGAACAGCGGCAGCTTCTGTTCCACGCCGTAAAGCAGATCGCCGTCCTCCGCGCGCATGGCCCGCTCCGCGCCCATCACGCCGACTTTCGCCGTGGGATCTTCCCAGTTGCGCACGGCGGCGGCATTCCACACCCCCGCATCCGCGCGGGCATCGGCGGCTCGGAGCGCCGGATGATTGGTGCGCGCCTCTTCGGCGAGCGCTTCGACGAGCCGCGCGGAAATGAGCATGCCCTTCGTCGCGCCGACGGATTCTTCCGCCGCGAAATTTCGACTGCAAAGGATGACCAGGGAACAACCGACCAAAAAATTGATTTTCATAACCACACCACCACGGAACAGACCGGAACCAGCGTGCCGCGTGGGCACACTCCGAGAGGGGCAAGAAAATCAGGTCAGATGAGATAAACGCAGTGGCGCTCGTAGAGCGGCACGGTGCCGCGGTGGGAGATGGAAAGTTCGCCGACAATGAAGGACAGGCCAGACTCAATGCCCGGCGCAAGCAACACGGCCAGCAGGGGGACGAACTGGAAATCTTTCGCGCTGGCCACGCGCGTGGGTGAGGCGGGCGCGAGGGGAGCGGAGGGTTGGGGTACGGATTCGGAGACGCAACAGGGACAACGCTGGTCGCAGGACTCAGCGCAAGAATTCTCGGAGACGACGGTGCGCTCCGCGAAGACGTTGCCATGCAACACCACGAGGCTGGTCAAAATCACGACCAGCCAGCGCGCGGCCTGCTGCAGGGTTGTCTTGGCTCGTTTCATTGGCATCTGCTGACCCGGTGGTCCGCGACTCTTACTTTTTCGGGACTTCCTTCTTCTCGGCCGCTTCCATCTTCTTCACGTACTTGGCGGAGTCCTTCTTGAAATCATCCAGGCAGCCCTTGCAGCACAGCTTCACTTCGCGGCCTTCGTGCGTGAAGACGTAAGGGTCGCCCATGTCGCCGCCGAATTTCTCATCGGACACCACACAGGTTTTGAGTGGGTAAGGCTTGGCCTTGGCGGGCTTCTTCTCATCGGCTGCGGAGGCCAGGTGGAAACCAAGGATCACGACGGCCAAGAGCAGAAATGCTTTCTTCATGGGCTGACAGATAATCCCTCGCCGCAACTTCCGCATCAAAAAAATCGCGCGGAGAGGAATCGGCCGCACGCGAAGGACTCCCTTCTCAAGTTGAACTGGCGTGAACGCCGTGTTCCTTCGCGTCCTTGGCGTGACGAAAAATCTCCCCCACCAACCCTCACACCTCCACCGTCACGCCCGGGGCCAGGAAGTGCAGCCAGCGCCGTGTCACCTTCCGTTCGTAGATTTTCCCCAATGCGGCCGCGTAGGCCTGCAACTGCGGCCGGTAATCATTCGCCCGCGCCTCCGCTGCTTCTGCCGCGAGGTCGTCGGTCTTGAAATCGAGCAGCCAGATTTCGTCGCGCCCAATCACCGCCATGTCGGCGACGCCTTGCACGACCACGAACTCCTCGCCCGGCAGCGCGGGGGCGGTCAGTCCCAGCTCGCGCAACTCGGCGGCGGTGAAGCGCGCGGTGAACGGCAGTTCACGGCGCAACGCCTTTCCCGCCGCCAGCAGTTCACGCCCGAGGTCCGAACTCCAGAACTGCGCGAGACCGCGCAGGTTCAGCCGCTGCGCTTCCGCCTCGGACAAGACGCCCGCCGCGACGAGCCACTCCGCCTCGGCCCGCGCCCCGTCCTCCGTGACCAGATTTTCGAGCGTGGCGAATTCCAGCAGCGTGTGATGCGCCGTGCCGATTTCCGTCGCGGACAATTCCCCGCTCGTCACGCGCGCGGACGGCCGCGTGGATCGCCACGGACGCGCCTCCTCGGCGGACTCGGAGAGTTTGCGTCGCAAGGCCGACACGGAAGTTTTCGCCGCCTCGCGCGTCGCCGCGTCGGACGGATACTTCCACGTCAGCAACTCTGCCTGGCCGGTGAAATTCCACGGGCGCGCGACGGGCTTTTCATCCGCCGCCGCCCGCGCGGACTCGCCTTCAGAATAAATTCGCCACGAGAACAGTTCGTTCTCTCCGCGTTCCTGCTCCGTCCAACTCGCGGGCGCGCGGCGTGTGAACCAGGGGCCGAGCCATTCCAGCATCGAACTCGCGCCGAGCAATTCCTCCGGCGATCGCGCGATCTCCGGCCACATTTCCGCCGCGCGTTTCCTCGTCGCGGTGCCGACGAGCAGCAAGGTGTCGCGCGCGCGCGTCATCGCCACGTAGAGCAGCCGCACTTCCTCGCCGAGCAATTCGCTGCGCTCGCGCCGCGTGTACAGCCAGTGCGTGAGGCTCGGATAACGCTGGCCCGCGTGCGGTGGTTTGATGCGCGGGCAGAGGCCGAGACGTTCGTGCAGGAGAATGTCCGCCTGGAAATCATCGAAGTTGAAACGCTTGCCCAGGTCCGGCACGACCACGACGGGATACTCCAAACCTTTGCTGCGATGAATGCTCAGAAGCTGCACCGAGCCGCCGCCCGTCGCCATCGGCTCGCGTCCCGGCACCGCCCGCTGCGCCTCGACGAACTTCAGGAAACGCGCCACGCCCTGCCGTTGAAACGGATCAAACTGTCGCGCCAGCGTGAGCAGCCGGCGCACGTTTGCCAGGCATTGCGCGGCGCGCTGCGGATTCGGGGTGTGCGCCGCGAGCCAGTCGAGGTAATGCGTCTCCGCAAGAATCGTTTCGAGCCGCTGCCCGATGGAGGCGTCGCGCCCCATGCGCCGCCAGCGCGCAAAGCGTTCTAGGAATTGATCCACGGCCCGCCACGCGGAAGAATTTTCCGCGGTGATCCGGTCGTGGGGCGGCCGTCCCGGCTGTCTGAGTCCTTGAGCCGTCTCGGCTGAAGCTGAAGAACCCCCAGCCGGGACGGCCAGTGGACTTGCGGCAGCCGGGACGGCTGCCCCACTGGGAGATGGGGTCTCGTGAAAGCGGTTCAGCGCCGTCCAAAAATAGCCGCCGCGCGCGGCCAGCCGGATTTCCGCGAGGTCGCTGGCGGTGAGTCCGACGAGCGGCGAGCGCAGCACGGCGAGCAGCGGCACGTCCTGCAACGGATTGTCCAGCAGCAGCAGGACGTTCAACAGGTCGCTGATTTCCAGCGCGTCGAAAAAGTCCGACTGCGCGACTTCGAGGGGAATGTTCTGCCGCGCAAACTCGCGCGCGTAAATTTCCGCCTTGGCCGACGGCGAGCGCAGCAGCAACGCCATGTCGCCCCACGCGACGGGACGCGGTCCGTCGTGGCCGGTGATTTCGTGGCCGCTGGCGACGAGTTCGCGCAGGCGGTTCGCGACGATGCGCGCCTCGTGTTCCGCGCCGGTGAGTTCGGCGAGGTCGCATTCGTTCTCCGGTTCCGCGCCCGCCTTCACCGGCTCGGTGAGGCGCAAATGGAGATGCACGCGCGGGCCGGGGCTATCCTGCTGGCCCAACGCGCGACGTTTTTCTGGAGCGCCAAATTTTAACTGCGCGTCGTCATCGAACGTCACGCGGCCCATCTCGGGCTGCATCAGATCGGCAAAGACGGCGTTGAAGAAATTCAGGAGCGCCTCGCGGCTGCGGAAGTTCTCGCTCAACGCGATGACCTGCCCGCCTGTCGCCGCAAGGAGTAGTGGGGCAGGCGTCTCGCCTGCCAATAGTCCGACGGGCGTCCCGCCTGTCGAACTGCCCCCTGAATCGGAATCACCAGGCGGGACGCCCAGCGGACGGAGGGCAGCCGGGACGGCCGCCCCACTGATTCCCCGCCAGCGCGCTTCGTAGTTTTGAAAAATGCGCGGGTCCGCGAGCCGGAAGCGATAGATGCTCTGCTTCACGTCGCCGACGAGAAACCTGTTCCCTTCTGCCCGCGATGGTTTTTCTCCCACAGATTCAGAAAGACCACGGATGGAAAAATCCATCTGTGGACTCCCGGAATCCGTGGGAAAACTCCGGTCCGGCTCACTGACCGCGCGGATGATCGCATCCTGCACCGCATTGATGTCCTGGCACTCGTCCACGAAGACGTGATGGAAGCGCGCCTGATACTCGCGGCCCAGTTCCGTGGCCACGCCGCGCTCCGCGTCCCAGAGCAGGCGCAACGCGAACTGTTCAAGGTCGTTAAAATCCAACGCGGCCTGCTCGCGCTTTGCGTCGGCCAGCGCGCCGGCGAATTGCTGCGCGAGTTGCAGCAGCGTTTCCATCCCGCCGCGTGACCAATCCCAGTCTTGCGCCAGCGGGTCCACGCCGTCGCGTGGCACGGTCACGCTGCGCAGAAAACTTGCCTCCTCGAAGAACGCTTCCGGCTCGCGAAATTTCGGCTTGAGGGAGGGTGCGTCAGGAACCGACTCCAACACCGTGGCGAAATCTTGGAGCGTCGAACTTTGATCCAGGGTGTCCAACTGCGCCGCGATCCGATGCGCGGTGACATGCTCGGACGATTGCACTCGCAGCGGCCCGAGCCAGCGCGCGCGCCACTCGTGCAAGGCTTCGATTAAGTATTCCCGCCACGCTGTCGGCTGCGGATCAGCCAGCACCTGCAACTGCCCGGCCATCCACGCGCCCGGATTGGGCTGCGTCTGCGTGTAGCGGTGAATCTTGAGCATCAGATCGCGCACCGGCTGCTCGCGTCCGCCCGCGTGCTGCTGGATCAATTCCTCCAGCGCGCCCCCGCCTCCGCGCGTGCCCGTGTAGTGCTGGCGGAACAGCTCATCCAGTGTCTCCTCCATCAGCACGGCGGTTCGCGCCTCGTCCATCACGTTGAGCTGCGGATCGAGTTCCAATTCGTGGAAATGACGGCGCACCAGCTTGAAACAAAAACTGTGCAACGTGCCGATGGCGGCGGTGTCGAGCAGGGCCAGTTGCTCATCCATGTCATGTCCAGAGTGTGAACGGTCTGCGGAATGATCATCCACCACGCACGCCTCTTCTCCCTCGCCCCTCAACGGGGTGAGGGGTGGGAACGGAGGTTCGAGCGGTTCTTGTCTGGCTCGAGCGATTTCCTTTTCCAAAGCGGTGCGGATGCGCGCGCGCATCTCCGCCGCCGCCGCCTCGGTGAACGTCACCATCAAAATGTTTTCCAGCGAGCCGCCTTCGGTGATGAGCCGCACGCAGCGCGCGACCAACGTGCTGGTCTTGCCCGCGCCCGCGCCCGCCGCCACGAGGACGTTGCCTGCGGCATGGATGGCCTGTTGCTGTGCGGCGGTCGTGCTCATGTTTCGGGTGGCGCGGGCAGCGCCCGGAATTCATGCGTCCAGCGATCAATGCGGCACACGCCCGCGTAGTCGCAGTATTCACAGGGCGTCTGGTGGGCGTGGCGATACGGGTTCACGCGGATGTCGCCGGAGAAAATCCCGTTGCCCATGGCGACCAGTTGCTGCTCCACGCCGTCGAGGAGCGCGTGAAAATGTCCGGCGGAAATGGGGTCGGTGCAGTTCGCATGGAAGCCGCCGTCCTTTTTCAGACGGAAGTTGAATTGCTCGCCGCCACCGCGGGAGCCGGCTTCGCGATCAAACTGCGGCAGCATCTCCTGCACAAAACGCCCGCGATGCTGATAGGCCGCGCGCCGCGCCTTGTCTGCGCCCGCCAGCGCGTGGTCGCGTGAACCGGTGGATTTGTAAGAGCCGCGCAGACTCAGATAGAAAACGCCCGCCGCCTCCAGATGCTCGACGCCGAAAAACTTCGCCGCCGCCGGCAGCCGTCGCAGCGCCGCGAGATAGGCGAAGAGTTGCAACTGCACGCCGCCGGCGAGCAGCCGCGCGTCAATTTTTCGCGCGCTCGATTTGTAATCCATCACCACCACGCGGCCGGCGCGCCGCTCCGCGTCCACGAGCAGGTCCACGCGATCCATCGTGCCGGTGAAGGCGAGCCGGCGTCCGTCGTCGAGGTCGAGTTCCCACGCGGGCAACGGGCCGTCGCCGCCGAACTTCAACTCCGCCGCCGCTGGCTCGAACTCGTACTGCCCCATCCAGCCCACGATGGTCTCGATAAAATCTTCCAGCGCGAGAATCAGGTTCCCGCTCTCGACACGGGTGCGTTCGGTGGAGAGCAGCACGCCATGCTTGAAGTTGGGCCGCAGTCGCTCGGCGATTTCACGGACGAGTGGCCGCGCCCGATGGGGCTCCATGTTGTGCCAGCTTCCAAAATCCTTCCGCACCGTCTCGTGAAATTCCTTCAACACCTCGTGCTGGAAGGTGCCGGTGTGCCGCGCGTCCACCTCGTGCCGCAGCCGTTCCTTCGCGCGCAGACCGACAGTGACGAAGAAGCGGAACCGGCACGCGGCGAATTCCTCCAGCCGGCTCACCGACGTGACGAGCGGCGACGGGTAGAGACGTGAGACCAGTGCGTCGGGGAGCGGCGCGACGGTGGACGCGACGGGTGTTTGGGCGAGGTGACGAAGCGAGGCAAACGTCGGTGTTTCGATCAACTTCATCGCCGAGGTGTCGCCCGCCGCGTGCGCGCGCAGCAGCGGGGCGATCAGTTCGCTGGCGTGCCGCACGTCGGTTTCATCGAAGGCGGCGGGTTCAATCAGGAGTTTTGGAAACAGCCGTTGCAACCGCGCGATGAAAGACGACGGCGTGAGCTTGCGCCCGAGCCGGTCGGCGTCGCTGAAGCTCACGAACAAACGATGCCGCGCGCGCGTGCAGGCGATGTAACCGTAGAATTGTTCGTGCGCGAGCTGCTGGCGCGGGCCGCTGCCGAGGCGCAGCGATGATTCGATTTTTGCGCGGTCCGCGTCGTTGAGCAGAATCGGCTCGGCGGGCGGCGCGGGGAACACGCCCTCGTTCACCCCGAGCAGGAAGACCGTGTGCAGATCGGGATTGCGCGAGCGGTCGATGCTGCCGAGCAGCACCTGATCGAGCGCAGGCGGAATCACGCCGACGGTCAGGCCCATCAGTCCGGCCTCCAGAATGGGCAGCCACTCGCGCAACGGCACGCGCTGATGCGCGAAGCCGAGCGCGAGCGTTTGGAGCCATTGCTCCATCTGCTCCCAGACCGTGGTGTGGACGGCGCTGCCGCCTGACTCCTCGGCCCACGCGTCGAGTTGATCGCTGACGCGAAACGCGCGCCAGAGTTCGCGCAAGGCGGCGGCGAATTCGAGTCCCGTGGGCTGACCTCCGCCCGCGCTGGCGAGCGCGGCTTGAAATTTTTGCAGGGGCGCGACGGTGCGCTGGCGCAGGGCTTCGAGGCGTGCGGCGAGCACGGCGTCCTCGGGAATTTGAATCGGCTCCAGCCACGTCTGGCCTTCCCAGCCGCGCGCGAGCGCCTCGTTTTCGAGCCAGTCAATTTCCAAATCGGGCGCGCCCGCGAGTCCGCTCTTGAGCAGGCCGAACCAGTCCTCCTGTTTCCAGCCGAAGGTGACCGTGCGCACGGCGTGGCGCGTCAGCTCGGCCAGCGGGTGGTGCGCGATGGGTTCGCGGCGGTCGAGGAAGAAGGGAATTTCGTAGCGCGCGAACACGCGGCGCAAAATGTCCTGATACGGATCGAGGTGGCGCATCAGGACCGCGAGGTCGCGGAAGCGACCGCCCGCGCGAACGTGGGAGAGAATTTCGCGCGCGGCGAATGTGACTTCGGCCTCGGGTGTGTCCGCGCGTAGGACGCGGATGGAATTATTTTCCGTGGCAGTATCGGGGAAGGGCGACGGCGTGCCCCATTTCGCTTCAAGATGCGCTAGCGCCGGTGCGCTGGCGAAACGCTGGTGTTCCGCAGCACGCGCCAGCGGCACTGTCACCATGTCAGTCGTGACCGTTGCCAGCGCGCTGCGGCAACGTCGCACCGTCTGCGCCACCACGGACCAGTGGGAAAAACCTTCGCCAGCAGCCAGCGCCTCCGCCTCGCAGCAAAACGCCAGCGTGACGCCCGCGCACCACGGTGCCACCGCGCGCAGCAACGCCAGTTCCTGCTCCGTCATTTCCGCGAAGCCGTCGAGCCAGAGTCCGCCGAACCGCGCGGATGCGCCCGTGTGGTGTGCCACGGTGTCCAGTTGCCGCGTCGCTACTTCGAGAAGTTGATCCGCGTCCTCAAGTTTTTCCGTGGCGAGCCATCGCCGGTATTCGCGGAAGAGCCAGGCGATGTCCGCGAGCTTGCGGGCCAGCGGCGTGCCGGAATGGGGCGCGGCCGAATTTTCCAAGGCGGCGGGCGTGACGCCGGCGCGTTGCAGTTCGCGGAACAGGCCGCTGAGTTGCAGCGCGAAGCCGGGCAGGCGCGCGCTGGCGCGGAACAGTTGCAACTGCCCGTGATGCCGGGCCAGCAACGCGCGCAACACCATGACGCGGCCTTGGTCATTGAGCAGGCGCGGCGGCGGCTGGCCGAGCGCGGTGAGGAGAAAATCGGCGAGCCGGTCGAAGGAAAGAATGTGCAGCCGCGTGTAGCCGGGGAGCGAATCGTCGGCCAGCAACTGGCGCTCGATTTGAAACGTGGCCTGCTTCGGCGCGAGGAAGAGCAGGGGAGCGCCCGCCGGATCGCGTTTCAGTTCCGCGCGGATTTCCTCCAGGCAGCGGAAAGTTTTTCCGGTGCCGGCGGGGCCGAGCAGGAAACGGATTTGCACCGCGCTGTTTTCGGGCAACTCGATCATGCGCGCCAGTTTTTATCCTGCGCCATCGGACAACGGCTGGGGGTGAAGGACGAGTGATAAAAGTTCTGCCACACGCGAAGGACGCGAAGGGCGCAAAGGAGGAGACGGCCTGAAGCGTCGGTCTGCAACCCGGCATAAACTGAAATAGTTCCCACGGATTCAGAGAGTCCACGGATGAAGAAGTTTTCTCCGTGGAATCCTAAATCCGTGGGAAAAACATTTATCCGCGCCGGGCCGGAGACCGGCGCTCCAAACCGGCCTGCGGAATGCCCTCGTCGTGACCCGGTTCTTCTTTGCGTCCTTGGCGTCCTTGGCGTGAGGCATCTCATCAACCTATTTCCCTCATGCACCACCCATCCTTGTTCTCGCCTTCGGCGGCGCGAGCCGCTACACCTCCGCCCGGTGATTCGTTTTCTTTACAACGTGGGCTTTCACATTTTCTTCGCGTGCAGCGCGCCGTTCTATTTTTTGAAGATGTGGCGACGGGGCAACTGGCAGGCGGGCTTCGGCCAGCGCTTTGCGCGCTACGATTCCAAGTTCAAGCAGGCCATCACGAACCGTGACATCATCTGGTTCCACGCCGTGAGCGTCGGCGAGGTCAACATCTGCACGCAGCTCATCAAGGCGCTGGAGCCGCGCGCGCCGAATTTGAAGATCGTCGTCTCGTCCACCACTTCGACCGGCATGGCCGAGTTGCAGAAGAAGCTGCCGTCGCACATCTCGAAAATTTATTACCCCATCGACGTGCGGGCTTACGTGCGACGGGCGTTCCGGCTCATCAGCCCCGAGGCCGTGGTGCTGATCGAGGCGGAGATCTGGCCGAACTTTCTCTGGCGCGCGCGCGACCTCGGCAAGCCCGTCTTCCTCGTGAACGCGCGGCTCTCGGAGAAGTCGCATCGCGGCTACAAGAAATGGAGCTTCCTCTTTGGTCCGCTCTTCCGCTCGTTCGCCGGCGTCGGTTGCCAGAACGAGTCGGATGCGAGGCGGTTGGAGGAAATCGGCTGCCGCAAGGAGCGCATCCACGTCGTCGGCAATCTCAAGTTCGACGCCGCCACGGTGACGGAGAAGCGCCTGCTGGATGTGCCGCGCCTCCTCGCGCAACTCGGCGTCGCGCCGGACGCGCCGCTGCTCGTGGCCGGCAGCACGCACGCGGGCGAGGAGAAAATTCTCGGCGAAGTTTTCCTCCGACTGCGCGCGCGGTTTCCCAATTTGTTCCTCGTCGTGGTGCCGCGGCATCACGAGCGCGGGCGTGATGCGGGGCGGGAACTGGAAGCGGCCGGCGTAAAGTTTGTTTATCGCAACGAGATCACGCCCGCGATGCAGCGCGCGCCCGGCGAGGTGGATGCGCTGCTCGTGAACACGACAGGCGAGTTGCGTTACTTCTACGATCACGCCACGGCGGTCTTCGTCGGCAAAAGTCTCACGGCGGACGGCGGGCAGAATCCCATCGAGCCGGGCGCGCGCGCCAAGCCGATGGTCTTTGGCCCGAACATGCAGAACTTCGAGGCCATCGCGAAACTGCTGGTCGAGCGCGGGGGCGCGTTGCAGGTGCCGGACGCCGCAGAACTGGAACGCGCGCTGGTGGAAATCCTCAGCAACCCAGATCGCGCTGCGAAAATCGGCGCGAACGCCCAGGCCGTGGTGAAGGAAAATCTAGGTTCCATCGAGCGCACGGTGGAGATGATTCTGGCGCAGTTGCCACGGCACGCGCGTTAGCACGAGCGCGGACAGCCCTGTCCGCGCGATGTTGTGATGGCAGAGGTTTTTCGTCCTTGCGGTTGATAAACACGCGGACTCGGCGGTCCGCGCTCCGTCAGTGGTCAGAGAAAAATCGTCTGAGCGCGCGCGGGCCCGACGGAGACGATGGTCAGCTTCGCACTCGTCAACTCCGCGATGGCGCGCAAATACGAGCGGCAGTTCGCCGGCAGTTTCTTCCACTCGCGGACCTTGTGCGTCGGCGTTTTCCAGCCGGGGAATTCGGCGTAGATGGGCTGGCACTGGCTGAACGCTTCGATGTCGTTCGGCACGTAATCGTACTTCGTCGCACCGACGCGGTAGCCGATGCAGACGCGAATCACGTCCAGCGAATCGAGACCATCGACATTGGTCACGGCGAGTTGGTCGATGCCGTTGACCATCTGCGCGTGGCGCGTGGCCACGGAATCAAACCAGCCGCAGCGACGTGCGCGGCCCGTGGTCGAACCGAACTCGCGGCCCATGGCGTGCAGCATGTCGGCGATGTCCGCGCTCTCGGTCGGCAGCGGGCCTTCGCCCACGCGGGTCGTGTAGGCTTTCATCACGCCCATGACCATGTCCATGAGATGCGGGGCCACGCCCGAGCCGGTGCAAGCGCCGCCGGCGGTCGTGTTCGACGAAGTGACGAACGGATACGTGCCGTGATCGATGTCGAGGAAAGTTCCCTGCGCGCCTTCAAACAAAATGTCCGCGCCGCGCCGGCAGGCCTGGTGCAGCATGACCACGGTGTTTGTGACGAAGGGCTTGAGATAATCGCCGGCCTCGCGATACGCGGTGTGAACTTTCTTGAACGACAACGGCTTCGCGCCGAACGCCTTCAGGATTTCATTGTTCTCCGCGATTTTGAATTTGAGCTTTTCCTCGAAGCGCTCGGGGTGAATGAGATCGATGACGCGCAAGCCGGTGCGCGCCGCCTTGTCGCCGTAGGCCGGGCCGATGCCGCGCTTGGTCGTGCCGATTTTGTTTTTTCCTTTGAGGATTTCGCGCTGCTCGTCGAGTTCGCGGTGATAGGGGAAAACGAGATGCGCGGTCTCGCTGAGGAAGAGATTGCCGTTCACCTTGATGTCGAACTTGCGCAGCCCCTCGATCTCGACCACGAGATTCACCGGGTCCACAACCACGCCGTTGCCGATGACGCATTTCTTGGTCTTGCGGAGAATGCCCGAGGGAATGAGGTGCAGGACAAACTTCTTCTCGCCAATGAAAACGGTGTGGCCGGCGTTGTTGCCGCCCTGCGTGCGGACCACGATGTCCGCGCTCTCCGTGAGCACGTCGATGATTTTGCCTTTGCCTTCGTCGCCCCATTGAGCGCCGACCAGAATTGTATTCGCCATAGAATTGGGTTGCGCGCGGCCATAAAAATCCCCGAATGCAAATTCGGGGGCCACGCTCAGTTATTTGCCGGGAGAAAGTAGGAAACGCGAAAGGCGGGTGTCAATGATGCGGTTGGCGCGCGGTGTGATGGGAAGTGGCGGGCACGGCCGCCGGTGTCTGCAACCTTTTCCCGTGAGTGAACCGTGGCCCGAAATTCCAAAACCCAAAGCCCAAAGCCCAAACAAATTCCAAATTCGTAAATTCCAACCCGACGAGCGCAACCTCTCGCTTGGCCCGACAGAACGCCCGTGACGCCTGCGGACCACTCCGCCAGCGTCCGGAGCCAGCGTCCGGTTTGGAATTTGTGGGCTTGGAATTTGTTTGGGCTTTGGGCTTTGGGATTTGGATTTTTTCTTCCCTCACGGAAAACCTCCAGGAACCGCCAGGTCTGACCGCCACTTCCAATCGCACCCGTTGGCGCGCAAATATTTATCTTCGCAGGGCCCGCGCCCCACGTTGTTGAACATGGCTGCGGGCAGGAAGGTCCGCGCGCCGTTGCGCTCCTGAAACTTTGACTCGTCCTTCGCCTTTGCTACGGTGCGCGCCGCTTTTGAATTCATGACGACACCTGTGAACGATCCCAGCGCGACACCTGCGCCCGCGCCCTCCGACTTCATCCGCGACATCGTGGCGGCGGATTTGCAGGGCGGCAAATATCCGAAGGTGGTCACGCGCTTTCCGCCGGAGCCGAACGGCTACCTGCACATCGGTCATGCGAAATCCATCTGCCTGAACTTCGGCATCGCGCGCGAATTCGGCGGCGTCTGCCACCTGCGCATGGACGACACGAATCCCACGAAGGAGGAAGTCGAATACGTGGAGTCGATCCAGAATGACGTGGCCTGGCTGATCGGCGGTTGGGCGGACGACAAGCTGGGATTGAAGGAGAAGGGGAAGACGCCCGAAGCGCGCACGGTGGAGGGCAAGAGTGATTTTTTCATGCCTGCCGTCGTAGGACAGGCTTCCAGCCTGTCCCACCAATCAACAACTAGTTTGAAGGACAGGCAAGATGCCTGTCCTACGGTGGAACCGTTTTACGCCAGCGATTACTTCAGTCCGATTTACGAGTTCGCCGTGCAACTGATCCGCAAGGGCCGGGCGTACGTGTGCGACTTGTCGCCCGAGGACACGGAGAAGTATCGCGGCACGCCGGACCGGCCGGGACAGAACTCGCCGTTCCGCGAGCGGCCGGTGGAGGAGAGCCTCGACCTGTTCGCGCGCATGAAGGCGGGCGAGTTTCCGGATGGCACGCGTTCGTTGCGCGCGAAGATTGACATGGCGTCGCCGAACATCTGGCTGCGTGACCCGTTGATTTATCGCATCCGCCACGCGGCGCATCATCACACCGGCGACCAGTGGTGCGTCTATCCGCTCTATGATTTCGCGCACTGCCTGAGCGACTACATCGAGGGCGTGACGCACTCGATCTGCACGCTGGAGTTCGAGGTGCATCGCCCGCTTTACGACTGGATTCTGGCGAGCCTCGATCTGCCGCGCGCGCTGCCGCAGCAGTACGAGTTCGCGAAATTGATTCCGACTTACATGATCGTGTCCAAGCGCAAGCTCATCTCGCTCGTGAACGACGGCGTGGTGACAGGCTGGGATGATGCGCGATTGCCGACCCTCTCTGGTCTGCGTCGCCGCGGCGTGACGGCGGAGGCGTTGCGCGCGTTTGCCTACCACATCGGCGTCACGAAATACGTGAGCGTGACGGACATCGCGGTGCTGGAGCACGCCATCCGCGAGGACTTGAACCAGCGCGCGTTGCGGCGGCTCGCGGTGCTGCGGCCGATCAAGGTGCTGCTGACGAATTATCCGGCGGGGCAGGTCGAAGAATTGGACGCAGTGAACAACCCCGAGGACGAGAACGCGGGCAAGCGGAAGATTCCGTTCAGCCGCGAACTGTTCATCGAGCAGGACGATTTCATGGAAGTGCCGCCGCCGAAATTCTTCCGCCTCAAGCCCGGCGGCGAAGTGCGGTTGAAGTATGGCTACATCATCAAGTGCGACGAAGTGATCAAGGATGCAGCCGGGAAGATTATTGAACTGCGCTGCACCGCCGACCTCGACAGCAAGACGGGTGGCGCGACCTCGGGACGCAAAGTCAAAGGCACCATTCACTGGGTCAGCGCGGCGCACGCGGTGGATGCGGAAGTGCGTCTTTACGAACGGTTGTTCACGGTGGCCGAGCCGGACGCGGACGGAGATTTCAAGAAGCACCTGAACCCGGCCTCGCTGGAAGTGGTGACGGCGAAGCTGGAGCCGTCGTTGCGCGAGGCGAAGGCGGAGTTGCGCTATCAATTCGAGCGGTTGGGTTACTTCTGCGTCGATTCGAGCGCATTGGCTTCTGGCGGTGCGGCGGTTTTCAACCGCACCATCACGCTGAAAGACGCGTGGGCGAAGGAAGCGCAGAAGAAGTAGGGCGCGATGAATGCCGTGCGGTGTCCTTAACTTCGGACTAACGCCTAGTCATTGTCCTTGGGTGGCAGCATGTAGTTTCCGGCGGGTGAAGTTGTGATGAGGCTTTTGTCCTTGAGCGCAGAGATCGCTGGCGCGGCCCAGCGCTCATCCTCTTTCCAGCGATCCTTCGACGATGCCTTGCGGGCGATTTCCCGGCCAGAGGCGCCTGTCTCGCCGCAATGTTCGAGGTATTGAAGGATGCATTGTTCATCCGCGTTGAGCCACATGAGGGTGAGAGTGGGTGAGCATTCGGAGAGGCGTCAATTGACTTTGTGAGTTGACGCCCGCCTTTCCCCTTTTCTCCGCGCCCCCGCTTCCTCCACACTCCGCGCGCATGAATCATGTCGGCATCGGTTACGATGTTCACCAACTGGTCGCGGGGCGGAAGCTCATCCTCGGCGGCGTCGAAATCGCGCATCCCAAGGGGCTGGACGGTCACTCCGACGCCGACGTGCTGATGCACGCCATCTGCGACGCGGTGCTGGGCGCGCTGGGCGAGGCGGACATCGGGCACTTTTTTCCGAACACCGATCCACGTTGGAAAAATCAGCCGAGTAAAACTTTTCTCGAAGAAGCGGCGCGGCAGGTGAAGTTCCGTTCGGGGCGCATCATCAACATCGACGCCACGCTCATCGCGCAGCAGCCGAAGATCGCGCCGCATCTCAAGCTGATGAAGGAGCACATCGCCGCCGCGCTCGGACTGAGCATCGCGCGCGTGGGCATCAAGGCCACGACGAACGAACTGCTCGGCTTCATCGGGCGCGAGGAAGGCATCGCGGCGATGGCGGTGGCGAGCGTGGATTTGCCGGAGCCTTCGGAGACGCCGCTTTAATTTATGGCCAAGGCAGAGATCAGTTGGAACCGCGTGAACGAGGACGGCGTAAAACGCCAGGCTTACGCGCATCACGTCGGCAACCGCTGGATTTTTTACCAGCGCGTGAAACGCTTCGACGAGTGGGAGGAGAACAAGGATCCGTCGTGGGACGACTGGCTGGAACTGCTGGACGGCGTGCGGCGCCGCATCAACCGCCGCCTCGTCCGGCCCGAGGAGGAGGGCAGGGTGGTGAAGCGGATGCGGGAGCTGTTTCCCGAGGCGGAGATTCCTGACGCATGATGAGTTGCAGGTTGAAAGTTGAAGGTGAGAAGTTATTCAGCGCGCGCACCTTCGCTAGTGGGGCAGGCGTCCCGGCTGCCACCAGTCCACTGGCCCTCTGGGCTGGTGGTTCTTCAGCCGGGACGGCCAAAGGACGCAGGGCAGCCGGGACGGCTGCCCCACTACCTTGGCTGGTCAGCCAACCTTCAACTTTCAACTTTCAACCTGCCACCACCTGATGAAGCCCCCGCTCATTCTCATCACCCCCAGCACCACGAAGCGAGGCGTCGAGTTCGAAGACAACGCCGTCAGCCTCTCGAACCAATACAGCCTCGCCATCGCGGCGGGCGGCGGGCTGCCCTGGATCATGCCCGCGCTCCCGGCGCGCTCGCTGGTCGCAGAAGCAGTGTCTCGCTGCGACGGGGTGCTGCTCACGGGCGGCGATGATTTGCAGCCCGAACTGTACGCAAAAAAACTTTCTCCCAAGCTCCGCAAAACCGTCTCTGAGCCGGAGCCGGATCGCGACCTGTTTGAGTTGATGGTCGTGGAAGAAGTCTTCCGCCAGCGCAAGCCGCTCTTCGGAATTTGTCGCGGGCTGCAACTGTTGAACATCGCCTTCGGCGGCACGCTCATCGTGGACATTCCGCTGCAAATCCCCGGCGCCATTGAGCACCGCCGCAGTGATCGCAAGAACGACCTCGTGCATGATGCGGAATTGACGCGTGGTTCGCTGCTCGCCAGTATCG
>JBBQYK010000019.1:0-23882 GCA_038208765.1 Verrucomicrobiota bacterium | reverse complement strand
CTTGGTGCGACACGTTCCAGCGTCCGATGTGGCCGTCGCCCGCCCAGCCAAGATACCCGACGTTGACCTGATGCTCGCGGCCTTCGCCGAGCAGCGCGGGGCGCACGAAATTTCCCGCACGGTCGTAGTGCTCCTCGCCGTCGTCGAAATTCGCATGGATGCTGGCCTGCGCGGTGTAGCCCTTCCAGATCGTGTCCTGCCGATAGACGTTCGCGATGAGCACACGCTGGTCGCGCGCCTCGAAACGGTTCAAGTCGGAGAAGGTGTCTTTCTCGCGCATGTCGAAGATGGCGGCGTTGTACTGCCAGTGGTTGTTGTCGTAATTGCCGAAAACGCGCGCGGCGGTGTTCACGTCGTTGAAAATGAAGCCGCGAAAGTCGCTGTTGAAAACCTGGTTGCCCACGCGCGCCGCGATGAAGTCGTAATTGTCCGAGAGGTCGCGGATATGAATCTCCGCGAACGCCTCCTGCAAAGCGAAGAACTGCTTGGTGCGCTCGGTATGCGCGCGCCCGTGCAAATCATTCGAGACGGGCCTGACGCCGGGAATGATCCCGCCGATGTCGCCGGGGTTCTGCACGCCGTAGATGTTCGCACCGGAGGGCGCGTTGTTCCGTCCGCCGAAGCCGCGCGGGTCCGGGCGCAGCACCGTGGTCTCGCGCACGTCCACATGATTGATGTTGTACACCGGCTGCAGGCGCACGGCCCACTCGACGGGCTTGAACACCGTCTCGCCGCGAAAAAGTTCCACCGCGAAGGAAAAGTTCTGCTGCACCGACCATTGCTCGCTGCGTCCGAAAAACTCCGCACTGCCCTCGCGCGCCGAGCTGACCGCGCTCGGCGTCGGGATGCGACGGAACTCCACCTCGGTGGAACTGCCCGCCGTGAGGTTCAGGAAAATGTCCTGGCCGATGACGGGCGCGTCGCCCTTGAGCCGGCTTTGGAAGTAGGGATGCCAGAGAAACGTGCGCTCGTGCTGATACGGCGTCTCAACATCGCCGCTGGTGTAGCGCCGCCACGGCACGAAGGGCACGCGGTAGCGATCCGAGTTCGGCGTGGTGTTCGCCGCGATGCGATGCGCAGTCGAGACGGGATAATCCGCGAGATGCCAGACGTGATTGATGGGGGTGTTCTCGACGGCGTTGGTGCGCGGGAGCGCGAGGCCGTTGGTGAGCGGCTCCCAGCCGTAAGGCGCGCGCGGGGCTTCCGGTTCGCGCAGGAGCAGTTCACTCGTGAGCACCCGCGCGCGCGGCAGTTGCAACTCCGGCGGAATGGCCTCACCGCTGAACACCGGGAGCGGCACGGAGTCGTATTGGAAAAATGGCCTAGGCGCGACGACCGGCTGCTTCAGCGACGCGCCGGGATCGGGGTTGAACGGCGGCGCGACCTGGGGCGAGATGAAGTTCGTGCGCCAGCGCAATTCATAGGCGACTTCGGCCTCGGCGAGATAGTTGGGCGCGAAACGCACGCCCGCGTCGGGATTGAACTGCTCGGGCGACTGCGGCGGCACGCCGGGGGCGACGCGCTGATGAGGCCGGAGTTGAAAAAGAAAATTCGTCTGATCTTCCGCCCGTCCAGAAGAACAAAGGAGCACGCTGGCGCAACAGAGGGCCAGCGCGATTCGTCCTGCGTGCGTTCGGGTGTTCCGGTCCACGGATGTGCGGCGATTTGACGCTGACTCGCCCACCGCGGCAAGAACGGTTTGACGGCGTACCCCGGCGTCCCGCTGATGGGACTGGTCGCAGTGCGGCCAGTTCAACCTTACTGACCCGACGGCAGCGTGGTGCGGGCGGTGAGCCACTGCCAGTCGTTGGAACTGGCGGAGATGTTGGCGATGGAGATTTTCTTCACGGGCGGACGGGTTTCCCAGGCACGCGGTTCGACGTGGCCGTCTGCAAAAGAGAGCGTGCCGGCTCCGTCGTGGTTCGAGCCGGGGACGCTGGGGAAATCCTGCGCGCCCATGTTCACCTGAAAGTAGCCGTCGTTAATCGAGTCGGGATGTTCTTCGATGAAGACGAAGAGCTTGGCCGGATCGGCGGTGAAGAAATCCGTCGTGCGCTTGAAGACGCGCCAGCCGGGGTTGTAGTTGGGCGGGGTGTAAGTCAGAGGGAATGGCCCCGGAAGAATCGTCTCGTTATGCCCCATCTGGCTGTTCATGGAAAAGCTCCGCAACCGATCGCCATTGAGGGCGCGCTGCGTGTCCTCAGGACATTTGTAGATGCGGAAATTGCGTCCGGCATACTGGCTGAACAACGTACTCGTCAGCGCCCGCGCGTTGGTATTGGCGGCGCTGGTTTGCCAGTTCACGTAAGTGGACGGCACCCAGACGGCACTCGGAGGAGCGCCCGCCGGGGCGTTGGGCGGCAGCACGTCCTCATGATCATCCGCGTAGAGCAGCGCGGCGTGCTGCAACTGGCGGGCGTTGCTCAGGCATTCGACGAGTCTCGCCTTCGCGCTCCCGCAGCCCCGCGCCTTAAGATGCAAACTGGCGAGCAACACGACGAAGGCCACGACCACGAGCAGTTCGAGCAAGGCAAACGCAGAGTGGGCGCGCGAGGATCGCATAACGCCTTGCCCTTCACGGCCGCACGGAAGCGTGCGAGCGAAGCCAGTCCCAGTCGCGCGTGCTGGGCGTCACGCCCATCAAAACAATTTTCTTCACCTTGGGCTTGGTGTCCCAGCGCCGACCCTCGACATGACCGTCGGCAAAAGACGAGGCACCCACGCCATCATGATTCGAACCGGGCACGTCGGGGAAGATGGCCGTGTTGCAGTTTATCTGAAAGTAGCCGTCGTTGATGCTATCGGGGTGCTCTTCGATGAAGATCAAAGCATCCGACGGACTGAGTTGAACCAACTCGGTGGTCTTTTTGAACACCCGCCATCCGGGGCTGTAGTTCGGAGGCGTGTAAGGCGTGGGGAAAGGCCCGGGGACGATGCCTCCGATGTGGCCCATCTGGCTATTCATGGAGAAGCTGCGCAGGCGTTCGCCGTTGTTGGCCCGCTCGCGGTCACCTGGGCACTTGTAGATTTTCGTCACCTTCTCGCAATAAGGGCCCAGCAGAGTGTTCTGTAAAGCGACCTCGTTGGTGTTGGCCGAACTGTTGGCCCAGTTCATGTACGTGCTGGGCACCCACACGGCATTCGGCGGCGCGCCGGCGGGGGCATTGGGGATCAACTCATCCTCGTGATCATCGGAATACAAGATCGCCGCCAACTGCATCTGTTTCACGTTGCTGATGCACTGGGTGAGCTGGGCTTTCACCTTCGCCTTGGCCAGCGCAGGGAGCAGCAGCGACGCGAGAATGGCGATGATGGCGATGACGACGAGCAACTCGATGAGCGTGAACGCGCCCCGGTCATTTCGGTTTCTGGTTTTCATGTCATAATCTTCGCGCACCGCGCGGTCCCGTCCAGCGGGGCCACGCGGTCTGAGTGCAAATCACCGCTGAACGCGGTAGAAACGCTGCGGCGCGCCGCTGTTCGGCGAGGTGGCGCGGAACAAGCCGGGACTGAGCAGAATCACGCTCGAGCCAACGTCCGGTCCGAATCCGCCGGGGAGCGCGGTGCTGCTTTCCAGCGTGAACGCGCCGGGCAAATCGCCCGCGCCCGCCGTGAAATCCACCTCGATGTTGGCGCCATTGGTGCGGATGGCGGTGATGAAGGGACGGTCCGAGGTCAAGTTCACCACGCGCACGTTGTCATAGACCACGAAGTTGTTCGGGCTGCCGATGGAGTTAAAAGAATCCATGTAGCCCAGCATGAACGTCCCGCTGGTGAAGGCAGTGTTGTTCGTGCGCGACACCATGATCACGTTGTTGATCTTCAACGTCACGATCAGGCTGCCGTTGAGGTTGGTCTGGCTCAATTCCACATCCACCCACTGGCGGCTGACTGCACCGGCGGAAGGATAACCGGCAAAGGCAAACGGCGGAATGGTGAAGAAGGTGTCGAAGGCCCGGGCCGAGGCGGCGGAGAAAGGCGGAGCCACCGCGCTGTTCGTGCTGCCGAACAGGGCGTAGCTGCGCGCCGTGCTGCTGGCCGAGCCATCAACCTCGACCGCCGCCCACACGCCGTCGCCGCCCACGAGGCCAACACCGGTGGCGCGATTGGTGAAGTTGCCGGAGTGGTTGAGGCCGATAAGATCGTGCTCAGTCGTGCCGGCCGGCACGTTGGTGAAGGTGGTGTACATGTCGAGGCGCAGGACGTATTCATTGCTGAAGCTGACGCCGTTGGCATAGACATTCACCCCGGCGGCCGAACCGGTGGCATCCTTGTTGACCGTCAGTTTCAATCCGCGGGTCGTGCCGTTCGTGGTGTTCGGGGCGACGGGGATGCCGGCGGTGGAGTAATCGAAATTGAAGTCCACCAGCTTGTCATCCACGTCGTTGCCCGCCCCGAAACGCACGGTGTAATTCGCCGAGTGATCCGTGTCGAAGTCCTCGCTGAACAGCACGGGTGTGTTCGGCGTGGTCTCGTCGTCGCGAATCAGGAGCGTGGTGTTGGTCGTGGTGCCAAGCACGTAGCCCGCGCCAGACTGAACGGTGACGATGATGGTGCGGCTGCCGTCGAGCAGCGCGTTGTCGATGGGTACGAGAATGTTGTTCGGCGCGGAGAGCTGCCCGTCGAGAATCGTGATGACGTTCGTGATGGACACGTAGTCCGTCCCGCCCACCGCCGTGCCGCTGTAGGCGACATTGACGTTCAGATCACCCGCGGGAGCGCCCGCGCGCGAAATCACGAACCGTCCCGTATCCACCGCGAGTCGCTCGTAAAGATTCGTGTCCGCACCGCTCACGGTGATGGACGGAAGATCCCCGTCGTCCGCCAGGAAGAGCGTGCCGGAGAATGCGCCCGTCGAGATGTAGTTCGTGCCAGGCGCAACGGTGACGATGATCGTTTCCTCCGCCTCACCGAGCGCATCATCCAGCGCGGTCACGGTGATGTTCGTGGTGCTGGCACCCGCAGCGAAAGTGATGTTCGTGGGCGCGCCGGTGTAGTCACTCGTGAAGCTGGCGGTGCCGGAGTAGCTGAGCCGCACATTCAGCGCCTCGCTGAGATCGCCGGAACGCGTGATGGTGAACGCACCGGTATCACCGGGTTCGGCGAGGTTGGTATCCGTAAGCGTGAGCGTGATCTCGTTGCCCGTGACGCGCGTGACGCTGAAGGTGCCGTCCGAGCCGGTGACGGCGCGCGTCGGGTAGCCGGGCGAAAAGGATTTCATCGCCGCCTGGCCGGAACTGACCGTGTAAAGGTTGCCCGCCGAGTCGAAGGAAACGTCGCGACCCAGCCCAATGAGGGTGCCTGAGTCCATCAAACGGCGACCCGTGAGGTCAGGCAGGCCATTGGTCAGCGGAATGATCCAGATGCGGTTGTCGTCGCGGATGAGGGCGACGACTTTGTTGTCCGGAGAAACTTTCACCGCGCGGGTCTGGAAGAGCAGGTCGTTGGTGACGTTGAAGAAATTCACGCTGAAAAAGTAGGAGTTGAACACGATGTCCGGGAAGCCAGCCTCGCCGCCCGCCGTCTGCGCGGGATCCACGACCCACAGTCCGGCTTCGAGACCCTGGCTGCGGTTCTGCGCGATGAAGTATTTCCCATCCGGCGCGATATCAATGTCCGAAAGCACGCTGGGCACGTCGGCGATCAAGATCGGGAGGTCCGTGACGCGCGTCGGGGTGACCGAGGAGGGCAGCGGGCCGGCGCCGATGTCCCATGACTGCATGACGTTGAACGACACGGACGGGAAGCCGAAGAAATCATACGCGTATTCGAGGTCAGGATAGATGCCGAAGATTTTCAAGTTGCCGCCGCCGAGCGAACCTTGGGCGATGGCCGAGCTGGGAAAACGCCCGGCCTTCGACGGATCAAAGCCAAACACATTCGTGCCCGTGGTGAGGTCCGGGTCGCCCACGTAAAGATTGCCGGTGAGCGGGATATTGGTCGGCGAGGTGTAGTCGGAAATGTAGAGGTTGTTGTCCTCGCCCACTTCCACGCGGAAGGGCTTGTTGGCCTGATCAGCCGCCGTGCTGCGCCAATTAAGGCCCAGGGTGCGCGCCACATTCCCCTGCCCCAGGGCGTCAGTGAAATCGCCATTGAGCGCATAGATGCCGTCACCCAGCACCATGTTGCGCGCTGGGAACGCGCCCACCACGGCCACGCTGCCGGTGTCGGCGTTCGCCACGTAGATGCGCCCGAAGTAAGGCGAGGCCGGGTTGCGGTTCACCGCCACGCCGCGCGGCGCGTTGAAGCGCAGCAGCACGTTCGTGTCCGCGCTGATTAGATTAGTCACGCCGTTCAGGTAGCCGAGCGATGGGCCTTTGCTCACTTCGATTTGAAACGTGCCCACAATGGCGAGCGCCACGGTGTGCAAGCCGAAGGCGCGCACGCCCAAGTCGTTTGTCGTCGTGCCACCGTCAGAAATGATTTTCACCGAGTCGGCGGATTCATTCAGGCGGAAGCTGATGGCCGTGCCGGAATTCGTGATGGACGAGGCGTAGGGCGTGGCGCGCGCCCACGAGGCGGCGAGACACAGGGCGACGAGGGTGAGCAGGATTCTGGAGGGCGCGATTATTTTCATAGAGCTTTTGGTTTTGGGTCCTTAGACCACTTAATCTAACACACTAGCAAATGCTATGCACAACTTGGAAACGAGGGTCAAGCTGCGCTTCGTGACAATCCCATGCACGCCCCGAACATGCGAAGGAAAGCCCTATTCATGCGGGTGAATTCACTCACCGCGCCCCACGGGAAAATGGTTGCGAAGGTCTGCCGCCCGCAACGTTGTCAGCCCGCGACTGACACCGCACCGCTCCATGCGTGTTGTGAAATGCGCGCGCTGTTCACTTCTGCGCGGAGGCCAGCAGCGTCTCGAAGTGTGGCGGCTGATCTTCGTTGGCGACGATGTTGATTTCGATTTTCTTGAAACCCGCCGCCTCCAGCCAACGTTGCAAATCGCTCTCGGCGAAGCCGAGCCAGCGGTCGCCGTAGAGTTCGTGCGCGCGGGTGAACTTGTGCTTGGCGAGATCGAGGACCATCAATTCACCGCCGGGCAAGAGCAGACGATACGCGGCCTTGAGCGCCTCGTCCGGCTGCTCTGCGTGATGCAGCGCTTGGCTGAGAATGACGAGATCGACGCTGCTCGGCTCGATGGGCGGGTTCTCCAGATTGCCGAGGCGGAATTCCAGATTCTTCAGCCCGCTCTTCTTCGCCTTGCGCGCACCGAACTCGACCATCTTCTCCGAGTTGTCCACCGCGATGACTTTCTTGCAACGGCGCGCGAGCAGTTCGCTGATCAATCCTTCGCCCGAGCCGAGGTCCGCGACGGTGAGCGGCGGCAACATTCTCAGCAGCAAATGTCCAAAGGCCTGCCACGAGCGGCCCGGCCCGTAGCTGCGGTCGAAACGCCCGGCCACCTCGTTGAAGAAGACCTGTTCCTTCTGCTTCCGCCGCGCGACGATGCGTTTCAGGTTCACGCCGTCACCTTCGTACTCAGGCAGTTCGTGCGCGCCCTTCACCGCCAGCGCAATGATGTCGCGCGCGGACGGGTCCGCATTTTCATTCAGCCGGTAGAAGGTGCGTTTGCCCTCGCGCCGCGACTGCAACAGCGTCGCCTCCTGCAACAACCGCAGATGGGTGGAGATGCGCGACTGCCCCATGCGGGTGATCTCCTGCAATTCGTTGACGGACAGTTCGTCCCGTTCGAGCAGCGCCATGATGCGCAGGCGTGTCGAGTCCGAGAGCGCGCGCAGGGCTTTGAGCGTGGAGGACATGGTTATTTGTTCCGGCGCACAGGTTTGGTTTGCTTCGCCAGTTTGGCTCGTTTGCTCCGACGAAATTGTTTCAACAAATCATCGAACCCGGTGTGCAACCGTCGCTGGTCGGACTCCGAGGGCAGCAAATCAATTCGCTCTCGCAGCGTTTTCACGACGATCAGTTTATGCCGCAGGAGCGCGAGAATGTAACGAATATCCTTGGGCCGGCCCGCCGCCAGCTTGCTCACCGTGATGTCATGAATCTCCACGCACCACGCCGTGACGCCGCCGGTGTTCCGGTTCGAAAAAGGAATCATCCGGTAGGTCCAGCCGTCGGGGAACGTCGCAAGCTCCGGCGTCACGCTGTCGGCGTAAAAACCGTGCTTGCGGTAGAACGGCGAGTTGAGTCCCAGGCGCGGGCGGATCAATATGGCGGCGGCGGGATGGTTCCGCGGATACAAGTCTGCCTCGAATGAAACGAGCAGGGAGCGAGGTGGTTTTTCCAGCCAGCCCAGGATGGCCTGACTTCCAAAAACGATGAAGTCGCGCTCCCGACAAAGCGCGCCCGCCTCCCGCAACAACAGTTCAAACTCACTTCTCTTCACACCATTGGCGATACAAGCGGTCCGTCTGCCGCTGGGATAAAATGCCGCAGAACGGCGCGCTTTGGCGGAGACGATTGCCCTCCTCGTTGGCCTGTGTGAAGATCTCCAAAACTTTTTCCGGCGGGTTGCGCCGAAGAATGCGTTCCCATTCGAGCAGCGCCGGCGGGTGCGGACGACGGAGTCTTTTCCACTCCTTCAGAGTCTCCATCGCCCGGACAAACAACGCCGGCTCGCGCCGAATTTTACGCGCGGCCAGCCGGCTCATCTCCAGATTCATCGCATCAATCCATTGATGGCTGAACTTCGGAAGCTGCGGCGGTTTCACTTTCGTCACGGTGGAAGTTTGTCCCAGAACCATCCGGCAAACAAGGTCAACGAATTCATGTCCGCCCACGTTCCGCGCTTGGAGCCGAACTTTGATCCTGCTACGGTGCCGTCACTGCCCGGCTAGCGATGTTCTTCCCGCGCCGGGAATTTTTAACATGACTCGACTCACCATCGCCCGCGCGGCTTTCGCGCTTCTGTTTATTCTCACCGCGTCGGCCTCACTCCGCGCGCAACCCTTCGTCAATTACGAGGCCAAGCAGACTTCGCCCGTGCGCCTCTCGCCCGATGGTTCGCGCCTCTTCGCCGTGAATACGCCGGATGGCCGCCTCTCGGTCTTCGATGTCACGAATCCGAAAAACCCGATCCTCATCGCGGAAATTCCCGTCGGCGTCGAACCCGTGTCCGTGAATCCCGTGAGCAATGACGAGGCCTGGGTCGTGAATGAAGTTTCGGACAGTGTGAGCATCGTCTCCGTGTCGCAACACACCGTCATCAATACGCTCTACGTGAAGGACGAGCCGGCGGATGTCGTGTTCGCCAATGGCCGTGCGTTCGTCAGTTGCAGTCGCAACAATCAAATCGCCGTGTTCGATCAAGTGTCGCACGCCAGCATCACGAACATTCCCGTGTTCGGCGAAAACCCGCGCTCGCTCTGTGTGAACGCCAACGGCACGCGCGTCTATGCCGCCTTCGCGCTCTCGGGCAATCGCACCACGCTCATTCCTTTGGAGAAAGCGCCGCCGCCGCCCGCGCCCACGAATCCGAACCTTCCACCGCCGCCGCAGGTCAGCCTCATCGTTGATGCCACTGATCCTGCATGGACCAACGGCGTGAACGCGCCCATCAAATTCACCATGCCGGACAACGACATCGTGGAGATCGATACCGCCTCGCTCGCCATTACGCGCTACTTCCCGCGCGTGGGCACGGTGAACTTCGCCATCGCCATCCGACCCGGCATCAATCCCGGCAGCGGCGACCTCTACGTGGCCAACACGGATGCGCGCAACACCACGCGCTTCGAGCCAGTCCTTCGCGGCGGCTTCGTGACCAACCAGATCAGCCGCGTGAACATCTCCAGCGGCGCTGTCACGCGCTACGATTTGAACCCAGGATTTGCCTACACGAATTTCCCGAACCTCGCCAACCAGTCGAACGCGCTCGCGCAACCCACGGCCATCGCCTTCGGTCCCAGCGGCGGCAATTATTACATCGCCGCGTTTGGCTCGGATCGCGTGGCGCAAGTCAGCGCGGACACGGGCAACATCGGAGCGCGCTTTGACTTGAATCCCAACGCGCCCGGCTCCGTGGCGAACCCGCGCACCAAACGCGGCCCGCGCGGACTCGCGCTCAAACCCGGCGTCGCGCTCTACGTGCTCAACAGAATCTCGAACACCATCACGGTCATCGATCCGTTCAACAACGTCATCGTCCGCGAAATTCCTGTGGGCAGCCACGACCCGACGCCGCAGGTCATCCGCGAAGGCCGCGGCTTTCTCTACGACGCCAAGATCTCCGGCGGCGGACTCGTCTCATGCGCCTCGTGCCACATTGATGGCGAGATGGACATGCTGGCGTGGGACCTCGGCGATCCCGCCGGCCGTCTGGAAACGAACCGCATGAAGGTCGCCGGCTCGCAGACGGTTTTCCCCGGCGGCATTTTTTCCAACGTGGTTTTCCATCCGATGAAAGGTCCGATGACCACGCAGACCTTGCGCGGTCTCGCTGGACTTGATCCGCTGCACTGGCGCGGTGACCGCACGAACTTCACCCACTTCAACGGGGCGTTCGACGGCCTGCTCGGCGGCCCCGCCCTTTCTGCGGCGGACATGACGCTCTATCGCGACTTCATCAACACGATGGTCTATCAGCCGAACCCGAATCAAAACTTGAACCGCACGCTGCCCGGGACGTTCGGCGGCGGCAATCCCACGGCGGGACGCAACGCCTACGTGAGCACCAATTACGGATCGCTGGGTTTCATCGGCCTGAACTGCAACACCTGCCACGCCCTGCCCCACGGCACGGATCGCGGTTTCACGCCCGCGCAAGCGTTGGACGAGCCGCAGGATTTCAAAGTGCCGCAGCTCCGCGCCACGTATCAGAAGATGCGTTTCACGAACGCGCCCGGCGCACCAAGCGTCCTCGGCTTCGGACTCGTGCATGATGGTTCCGATCCCAGCCTCTTCGCATTTCTCTCGCGCCCCGTCTTCGGCACGCTCGCACCGGACACGGTGCAGAAGCAGAACATCAGCGCCTTCGTGCAATGCCTCGACACCGGCACGGCGCCCGCCGTCGGACTCAACTACGCCGCGCGCTCGAACGCCGTGATCGCGCTCGCGAGCGGCAACTGGGCCTTCCTCGAACAGGAAGCGTTGAAGATGACGAACATCGAACTGGTGGTGAAGACGGTGATCGCCGGCGAGCAACGCGGGTTCCTCTACCGCGCGGCCTCAAACAACTACCGCGCCGACAGCACCAACTTCTCCGCACTCACCAAGGCGCAAATCGTCAGCCTCGTGCAGACCGGCGGCGCCGTCATGGTCATGGGCGTCCCGCCCGGCAGCGGCCCGCGCGCGGGAATTGATCGCAACCTGAACGGCGTTCTAGATGGCGACGAGCCGCGCCCCACGCTCCGCCTCTCGCGGGCCTCGAACAACCTCGTCATCGCGTGGCCCACGAACACCCCCTTCGTGCTGGAGACCGCGAGCGCCTTGCCCGTCGCAAGTTGGACCACCGAGACCAGCGTGCGCGGCGTGGTGGGCAACAGCCTCAACGTCACCAACGCCACGACCAACACCGCGCAGTTCTACCGGCTGAAGGAACTTTGACCGCACTTCGGCCCGCTGCTCGACAAGCGTCCGCGCCAAATTTATTTTCCCATCGTGGCCAACGTCGCTGAACCGCTCGTGCTTCCCGATCTGGAGAAGGAAACCCGGACCAAGGATGAACTGGAGCCTGCCTACCTCGTCGTGTGCTGGAATGATCCGGTGAACCTCATGCAATACGTCACGCATGTGTTCCAGAAAGTTTTCGGCTGGGAGCGGGAAAAAGCGGAGCACCACATGATGCAGGTTCACGAGCAGGGCCAGAGCGTGCTGGCCCGCGTGAGCCTGGAGAAGGCGGAGTTCTACGTGCATCAACTCCAGAAATACACGCTGCACGCCACGTTGGAGCGCGACGCGTGAAACGAGTCAGCGCCGACGACCAGGCCGTCCTCTTTCAACTCCGCGCGCCGGAGCACGACGCCTTGCTGGACCTCCTCCAGACTTATCCCGTCGTGCCGCCCGCGCATCAAACGGTGAGCAAGAACCTGAAGAACACGCACCCCACCGACTATCAACATCTGCTCGATGAAGCGCTCGCCGAACAACGCGCCGCGAACCAGAAGCATCTCCACGCGTGGCTGGCCACGCCCGGGCGATTCCAGAGGCACAAGGCCGGCTTTCGCTTCACCCTCCAACGCACCGACTCCGAGTGGCTGCTCCAGGTGCTGAACGACATTCGTGTCGGCCACTGGCTGCGCCTCGGCTCTCCCGAACCCGGCGAACTGAAACCGCAGACTCTCGACCGTGAAAAACTCCCCGCGTGGCTGATGATGGAGATGAGCGGCTTCTTCCAGATGAGTTTGCTGGAGGCGCTGGAGTAAGGCTCATCTCACATTCAAGATGCGAGGTTCTCACCGCCGCACATCGTAGCACGTCAGCGTGTCGTGGTAGCGGAGGAAGAGGAGGCCATTGAAAATCACCGGGTGCGCCCAGGCGTCGTTGCCGCGCGGGGTGGTGAAACGAAATTTTCCGCGCTCGGCGAACTCCGTGGCTTGTGGTTCCAGCAGCCGCATCCAGCCGTCTTCGCTGAGCGCGTAGAGGCGTTCGTCCGCGTAGAGCACCGCGCCTTTCACGAAGTCGGAGGCTTGATAGAGCACGCTGCCGTTGCGCGCATCGAGGGCGGCCCAGCCTTTGCGACCGGGATAAAATGAGCCGAAGATTTTCCCGTCGCGCGCCACCACGCTGCCCTGACAAGTGTCGAGCGTGGTGTGCCAGAGTTCCTCGGCGCTGACGGAACTTCCGATCTCTTTCAAACGCCAGAGTCGTCCGCCTTTACCGTGCGGCGCGCTCATGAATATCCCGTCGCCGACGAGCGCGGGCATCATCGCGAGCACCGAGTAGGACGTGGGCATGGGCTGCGTCCACTGCCGTGCGCCCGTGTCGGCATCCACACCATACAAGTGGCGCAACGATGCGCCGACCAGCAAACGCCGCGCGCCGTATTGCACGAGAATCGGCGAAACGTAACTGGCGTTCTCCACCACGCCCTCGCGCGCGGCGTCATGGAACGGCGGACTCTTCCACAACACCGCACCGTTGGTTTTGTTCAGCGCCACAACCAGTGCCTCGCTGCCACCCGAGGTCACAAAGACCGCGCGCTCATCCACGAGCAGGCACTCGCTGAGTCCCCAGGTGATGTTGCTGCCGCCGAATTGTTTCAACACGTCCACCGCCCACAGTTCGCGTCCCGTGGCCGCGTCCAGACCCACCGCGCGACCGTGTGCGTTCTGGTGATACACGCGCCCCGCGCTGAACGTGGCCGAGGCCCGCGCCCCGGGATAAGAATCTTTCCACGACGCGCCATTCGTCGCACGCCAGAGCGGACGGCCCTCGAGATCAAAAGCCATCAACACGAGATGCTCGTTGAAGTCGCCCGTGATGATCAGTCGCTCGTCGGAAATCACCGGTGAAGAAAAACCACGCCCGAGATTCGTCACCGACCACCCGGCGCGCGGGCCGCTCTCCGGCCACTGCGCGAGCAGGCCGCGTTCGTCGCTGATGCCATCGCGGCGCGGTCCGCGAAATTGCGGCCAGCCGCGTTCTGGCGATGCGATAAGCCGCGCCTCCGCGCCCGCCGCACTCACGCCTGCGCACACCAGCAGTATTGCCGCGCACCCCACACGAAAGACGCGCCGCACATTTTCACTCCACGATTTTCTCCGCACCATGCGCTCCTCAGACCAGTTCACGCGCGCAGTTGTTCAACGCGGAAGGCCTCGATGCGAAAAACTTTGTCCCGAAGCGAGGCTGAAAAAACCCACATTTTATTGGTTTTTCCCTTGGCACACGCGGGAGGCGTCGCTTTACTGCGCGCCGCAGCAACTAAAAAATATTATGGCAAAAGCACTCTCTAAGTCACAAATCGCGGCCGCAGTCGCCGAGAAAAACGGCCTGACCAAAAAGCAGGCCACCGAAATCATCGCCTCCATCGTGGAGCTCGCGTACAAAAATGCGAAGAACAGCTTCACGCTGCCGGGTCTCGGCAAGCTGGTGCTCGTGAACCGCAAGGCGCGCATGGGCCGCAATCCCGCCACCGGCGAGACGATCAAGATCGCCGCGAAACGCGTGGTCAAGTTCCGCGTGGCCAAGGCCGCGAAGGACGCGATCCTCGGCACGAAGTAATTCCCGCTCTCAGTGGAACCGGCGTTCTGGAGAAATTCAGGACGCCGGTTTTTTTCCTGCTGGCCCGGAAAAGGTTCAGAGAGGGGGAAATGATTTCATGGAAACCGCTATGGTCGCCGGGTTGCAGGGCGGCGCAAAGTTTTCACCATGACGATCTTGGAGAGCGCGCAATTGAGCCAGCTACGCGTCAAATATGTTTTGGGCGTCGAGCTGGCGGGCGATGAACTCAAGATACTGCTGCGGCTGGAGAACCAGAATAGAGCCGACGAGAACGGCCAGCTCTCCCTCGGAACGGCCGACGCCCGCGCCCTGAACTCCGATTAGGTGCCTGCCCGTGAATTGGACCTCCACGCAAGTGCCGCTCTGGTCAGAGGACTGCGCTTCTTTCCGTGAAGCCGGACGCAAGTTTGAACTCCGCGACGTGACCACCCCCGAGCACGAACAATTCGTCGCCGGATTTTGCGCGCGTCACGGCTGGTCGTCGAAGAAGACGGGCACGACGGTTTTGTTTCTTCCGACTGGGGCGGCGGGAAAAGGCTGAAGAGCCGCGTGCTGGTTCGTCTATCCGATTGTAGAAATCTGCCTGGGCAAGTAACTCGGCGCGCTCATGACGCCCACCACTCAGGAGGACTGACGCGGTTTGCGACGACGAGGCAGATGCCGGATGTGTCCGAAGCTCACGAGCTTGCGCCCCTTCTCATCCCAGAGGCGAAAGGTGAACGATTTGAGGCTGGTGAGGAGCGTGATCGGGGGCACCTGTTGAAAGAGCGGGTCCGCCCGGTGGCAGCGTTCCAGGTTGTAGTTGGGAATGCGGGAACTCAAATGGTGGATGTGGTGGAAACCGATGTTGCCCGAGAACCACTGGAGAATTTTCGGGAGCTTGTAAAAGGAACTGCCTTGCAGCGCCGCCGCCGTGTAATCCCAGTCCTCGCCGCGCTCCCAGTACACACCCTCGAACTGGTGCTGCACGTAAAAGAGCCAGACGCCCAGGCCACCGGCCACCATCAGGACGATCGATTGGATGATCAGGTAAGGCACCACTCCGAACACCAGGCTCAAGGCGGCGGCCATGGCGAGGAGGGCGGCGTTCATCGCATGGACCGAGTGGCGTTCGCGCTGGCTGGCTCCGGGCGAAGGCAGCCGCTGGCGGAGGAGGAAGAGGTAAATCGGCGCGATGCCAAAGAGGAGAAAGGGGTTTCGCGCGAGCCGGTAGGCGAACCGTTTCCAGCGCGAGGCCTCGAGATATTCCTGCACCGTGAGGGTCCAGATGTCGCCGACGCCGCGCTTGTCGAGATGGCCCGAGCTGGCGTGGTGGATGTTGTGTTCCCAGCGCCAATGGTAATAGGGCGTGAAGGTCAGCAGGCCCGCGAGGAAGCCGGTCAGGTCGTTCGCCCCGCGTGATTTGAAATACGAGCCGTGCCCACAGTCGTGAAAGATGATGAAGATGCGGACGGCGAAAGCTCCCGCGAGCATGGCCAGCGGCACGACCAGCCACCAGGAGATCGGGAGGCTGAGATACATGAGGTACCACAGCAACGCGAAGGGCACGAGGGTGTTGGTGATCTGCCAGAGCGCGCGTGGCGTGGAGGGCTGCTGGTATATCGCAACGATTTGCTTCCACGCCGCCACGTCGGCCTTTGGTTTTCTCCCGCTCAATTCACTCATCGCTTCGCGCCTCCTTAATTTCGGGGATACGCTACGGGACAAAACCGATCCCGCAACGGGGTCTTGGAAAAGTTTTTTCAGACCACGCACTCCGGCGTATCGCGCGGCGCGGCACGACTGGACGCAGCGCGACCAGTTCCACACGGGCTGCGTTCACGGCGCTTCCGCCAGCCGCTGCTGGTAAATCTTCCGCGCATGATCGTAGGCAGCCACGGCATCGTTCATTTCGCTGGCGGCGTAGAAACGCTTCTTTTGCGACCAGCATTGGTCCACGCCTTTCAGGCACCATTCGAGGCTTTGGCGTTCGCGCACGGGCCGGTCATCCACGGTCAGCCACACGGGGTTGCTGTGCGCGGAAGGAAAAATGCGGAGAGCGACCCAACTGCTCTTGGTGATGGTGGTCTCGAAGGTGATGTCCTGCGGCTTTCCGTCGGCGACAATTTCTTTCCGCGCGACGGAGAGGCCGTTGACGATCAACTCGATGGGGACGGTGCGGGTCTGGCCGAGGCGCGCCTTCTCGATGGTCCAGGCGAAGCGTTGCTTCGCGTAGTCATTCGGCACCTCGTCGAGCCGCGCGGCAATCTTCGCCGTGGCGCGGACGGCGAATTGTTTCGGACCGGACTGTAATCCCGATTTCGGGAGATCCGCGTCGGTAAGTTTCACCTCGCTCCCCTTCTCGCCCATCGCCGCGCCGTTCACCTTGAAATCGAGGATGTGGCTGTAGCCGTCGCTCACGTAGGCGCGGCCGAGACGGATGCCTTCACACCAGTCGTCGTAGGTGAGCTTGCCATCGAGCTTCACGTAACTACGCCCGAGTCCGACGCGCTCGCCGTAGATGCACGGGAAATCCGTCTCGCCACTGATGCGCACGCGGAAGCCCGCGTTCAGGCTGTGATACCACATGTTCAATTCCGCGATGGGATCGGTATCGACCGTGGAAGTGAAATCAACCGCCGGCACCAGCTTGCCGTCCGGCCCGGGCACTTCGTGCGTGATGTCCACGATGAACTCGTTCGCACCGATGCCGTCGTACTTCGGCACGGTGTAGCTGGGCAAAGTTTTCTCCGGCACTTGAATGCCGCTGCCCGAATGCGCTGGCCCCGTGACCGCGCCCTGCTTCTTCGCCCACTTCAGCGTGTTCAGCCCGAGCGTGGGCCAGTGCTTGTCGGAAGCGCCGCCGGGATACATCTGTTCCTGCAAGCGCAGCAGCACGAGATGTCCGCTCTGGTGCGAGCCGAAGCCGCTGACCTCGATGTCGTAGCGCAGCAAGTAGGGATATTGAGAAACCTTGTCGATGGCTCCGCAGAAAAACTGTTTCTGAAAATCAAAGCACGGACCCCACGTCAGGTTCGCGCCAATCTTCAAGTCCTCGCCCTTGCAGTGGCGGATCATGTGTTCGGCGAACACGCCTTCCGTCGGCTTCGTGTAATGCGCGCAGCCCGCCGCGTGAATGTGATGATCACCCGACCACCAGCCGGTGGCCGCCGGATCAATCCAGCGCTCGGCCTGGAATGAAAGTTCCCGCGTGTCGGGCTTGATGGTGTGGGCAAATTCTTTGCGAATGGATTCCGGGCCGCGCGACAGCTCGATGGTGTAGGCACCATCGGGCAGTTTCATCTTCTCACCGTCCGCGCGATAGACTTGCGTTTGAAACGAGAAGTCCGGCGCGAGGCGCTTCGAGAGCGCGGGATAAATTCTGCCCCAGCGATCGCGAATCAGAAACGCCGCCGTCGTCGGCTCGCCCTTGTCGTCGCGGACGCGAAAGGTGATCTCACGCGTGGGCCGGCAATTGAACAGCACATCCACCTCGTTGCGGAAGCCGATGTCCTGAGTGCCTTGCCCGACGTTGAAAGAGAACTTGCCCTCGCGCTGCCCCGCGTCGCGGCTGTGGACCTGGATGATGCGATACTCGAGCGCGAGACCGCTGAGTGTGGGCGCGAGCGGCTGCGCATCGAACATCGCGAGGTCGAGCCAGCGATTCGCGACATCGGCGGCGGGAGAATTGTGCAGGCGCTGGGCGTTCGGACTGACGGCCTTGAGCGGCGCGGTGGTGCCAGCGGTGTTCTCAACCTTCACAAGGAAGATGCGCCAGCCTTGCTCGTCGAGTTCGGCCTTCGCTTCGCCGCGCGCGACCTTCACGCGCATCTCGGGATTGATGTTCACGCCGAACAGCGCATGGCGGTCGAGAACGGTTTGCATCCGCTCGATGGCCTGCGCGGCGGGCAGCGCGCGGGCGTCGTCGAGCTGTTTAATTTCCTCCGCGCTCAACGGCGCGCCGAGATGCGCGAGCGCCTGATGCACGCGCGTGACCTGCGCGTGCAGCGGCTGCACTTCGACATTGGTGACGAGCGTGAGCGGCGCGGCGTGGAGCGCGGCAGCGACGGCACTGAGCAAGAGCGTGGCGAAGTAGCGCATAAATTTTTCTTTGGTGAACGGACGCGAGCGTAGCAACGGGGCGTGGGAGGAAAAGGAGGAATCCAAGCGTGCCCCCGGCGTCCCGCCGGGTCTGCGTTGCCGAATATCCAAGCCGGATCGACTCGACGAGCGGCATTCGTCCTCATCAGGCCGCGACCCGGCGGGACGCCGGGGGCACGTTGTCGGCGGGGTCTTGCGGCTCGTAGCGAGTGAGCGGAAAAGATTTCGCCACCAGTTCGCGCGCGGCCGCGAGCGAAGGCACACCACCCAGCGCGATGGCCTGCACGAGCACGTTGCCCAGCGCCGTGGCTTCCATTGGCCCGGCGAGCACGGGCACACCGAGCGCGTTCGCGGTGAACTGGTTGAGCAACTCGTTCCGGCTGCCGCCGCCCACGATGTGCAGGCGCGTGAACTTTTTCCCGGCGAGCGTTTCCAGTTTCGCGAACTCGCGGGCGTAGAGGAGCGCAAGACTTTCCAGCACGCACCGCACCGTGGCTCCAGGCGTGGGCGGCACCGGCTGGCGAGTCTCGCGGCAGAACGCGGCGATTTTTCCCGGCATGTCGCCGGGCGCGACGAAGCGCGCATCGTCGGGATCAATCTGCGACACAGAGGGCGGGGCTTCGGCGGCGAGATTCATCAGCGTGGCGTAATCAAAGTCCGTGCCCGCGCGCGCCCATTCGCGGCGGCACTCCTGCACGATCCACAATCCGACGATGTTCTTCAGCAGCCGCACCGAGCCGCCAAAGCCGATCTCGTTTGTGAAGTTGAACTCACGGCATTGGTCCGTGAGCAGCGGCGACGAAAGTTCCGCGCCCAGCAACGACCAGGTGCCGGAACTGAGATACGCCCAGTCGTCACCGTGCGCCGGAACCGCCGCGACCGCCGCGCCCGTGTCGTGTGAACACGAGGCGATGACGGGCATCGCCTTGATGCCGAGTTCGCGCGCGAGTTCCTGTTTGAGCGCACCCAGCACCGTGCCGGACGGAACAATGGGCGGGAAAATATCGCGCGACAGTTCCAGCGCATTCAACAAACGCGCCGACCAGTCGCGCGTGCGCGGGTTGTAGAGTTGCGTGGTGCTGGCGAGCGATTCCTCGGCGCGCGCCACGCCGCAGAGCAGGAAGTTGAAGGCGTCGGCCAGAAGCACGATCCGTCTCGCTGCACGCAGCCGCTCCGGTGTTTCCGCCGCGAGCTGGTAGATCGTGTTGATGGGCATGAACTGGAGTCCCGTCTCGGCGAACACTTCTGCCCACGGCACCAACCCACGCACTCGTTCCACCCCGCGCGCCGTGCGCGGATCGCGATAATGGAAAGTCGGAGGAATGATCTTTTCGTTCCGGTCGAACAGCACGTAGTCCAGCCCCCACGAATCGGTGCTGATGCTGGCGAACGGAATGTTGAGCGTTGCTGCCTTGCGCAAGCCGGCTTTCACTTCGGTGAACAGCACCTCAATGTCCCAGTGCATGGACTCGCCGACGCGCAGCGGCGTGTTGGGGAAGCGATGCAACTCTTCGAGCGAAATCCGGCCATTGGCCAGCGTGCCAAGCATGAGCCGCCCGCTTTCCGCGCCGAGGTCAATGGCGAGATGGAATTGATTCATGGTGGTCAGAAAAAGTTTGCGGCAAGTCTGGCGAGCGCGCGAGGCCGGAGTTGTCCAGACACGCCTAGACATTGCGAAGGGCGACTTCTAACCTGCGGCCCGTGCAACTCAAGCTCGTGAGTTTTCTCGGCCTCATTTCTTTCATCGCCCTCGCGTGGGCCTGTTCCTACGACCGCAAACGGTTTCCCTGGCGCACGGTGCTGTCCGGCCTCGGACTGCAAATCGCCTTTGCGCTGTTCATTCTTCACACCAGCGCGGGCGTGGCGTTGTTTGAAGGCGCGCAAGGCGCGTTCCTGTCGCTGATCAACGCGGCGGAGCAAGGCGCGGGCATGGTCTTCGGCCCGCTCGCGAACAAGCCGTTGCTCGGGGAAAAACTCGGACCCGGCAACGCCTTCATCTTCGTCATCACCGTCTCCGCCACCATCATCGTCGTCTCGGCCATCTCCACGCTGCTCTATCACTACGGCATCCTCCAGCGTGTGGTGCGCGGCGTGGCGTGGGTCATGCGGCGCGTCATGGGCACCAGCGGCAGCGAGAGTCTCTCGGCGGCGGCGAACATCTTCATGGGCCAGACGGAAGCGCCGCTCGTCATCAAGCCCTACCTCCCGCGCATGACGCAGAGCGAACTGATGGCGATGATGGTGGGCGGCATGGCGACCATCGCGGGCGGCGTGCTCGCGGCCTACGTTTCCTTCAACATCAATGCCGGCCACCTGCTCACCGCCTCGGTGATGAATGCGCCCGCCGCGCTGCTCATGGCGAAAATTCTCCGACCGGAAACCGAAGTCAGTGAAACGGCCGCCGGGGCCACCGCCAAGGTTCCGCGCGACACCGTGAACGGACTCGAAGCGCTGTGTCGAGGCGCGGGCGAAGGCATCATGCTCGCCATCAACGTCATGGCCATGCTCATCGCCTTCGTGGCGGTGGTCGCGCTGCTCAACTCCCTGATCGGCTGGGGCCAGGGCTGGTTCGGCATCGCGAATCCGCTGCGCCTCGAAACGATCTTCGGCTGGATCAACGCGCCGTTTGCGTGGCTCCTCGGAGTGCCCGCGAAAGACTGCATCGCCGTGGGCGAAATCCTCGGCCAGCGCGTGGTGCTCAATGAATTCATCGGCTACCTCTCGCTCGGTGAAAAAATGCCCACGCTCGATCCGCGCAGCATCACGCTCACGACCTACGCACTCTGCGGCTTCGCGAACTTCAGCAGCATCGCCATCCAGATCGGCGGCATCGGGGCACTCTGCCCGGAACGGCGCGGTGATCTCGCGCGCCTGGGACTGCGCGCCATGCTCGGCGGACTGCTGGCCTGCTACCTGACGGCGGCGCTCATCGGCATCCTCACCTGAGACGCTGGTGAAAGTTCGCGCTTGGGATTTTTGAAAAGCTTCGCGTAAGTTCACGCCGGGCATGAGCCGGAAAATTAAACTCGTTCTTTACGCCATCTGCATCCTCGGCGTGGTGGTGTTCGGCTCGCTCACGATGAGCAGCTATCGCCAGGCGACCGTGGCCAGCCAGCGCCGCGCCACCGGTCTCGCCGGTCTCGAAAACACCAACGTCACCGAAACCACCAACCTCGCGCCCGACCCCAACCTGCTCGCCGCCGCGACCAACAGTTCTGCGAACACCAACGCAGAGGCCACCAATCTTGCCGCTGCGAAAAATTCCAGCGACGCGAACGACCTCACCGAAGTCGCCGGCGCCTCCAGCCGCGGCTATTCGCGCATGGTCTCGCGCGGGCTGGGGCTGCTCCTCTTCGCCATCGGCTTCGCGGCGCTGCTCGCCTACGACGTGTCGCAATTCTTCGCGCGCAAATCCGAGGAGGCGCTCTTCGCCGACGACGGCACGCCCGCTGATCCTGAGTATGAACAGGCCGAGGAACTGTGGAAGGACGGCCAGTATCTCGACGCGCTGAACGCCATGCGCAGCTACTTAAAGAACCATCCGCGCGAGCAGTTCGTGGCGCTGCGCATCGCGGAAATTTATGAGGCGAACCTAAACAACCCGCTCGCCGCCGCGCTCGAGTACGAGGAAGTGTTGCAGAAGAAACTGCCGCCCGAACGCTGGGGCTGGGCGGCGATTCACCTCGCGAACCTTTATTCCGGCAAATTGAACCAGCCGGAAAAATCCATTGCGCTCCTGCACCGCATCGACACCGAATACGGCTCGACCACGGCGGCGAAAAAAGCGCGCGAACGGCTCACGCAGATTGAACCGAATTTCGTGCCCGCGAATGCAACGGTGGTGCCCGTGGCGGGAGAATCCGCAGATCCACCCGCGCCCTCGAACCTTCCGCCGGGATTTCGTCCGAAGAGTTGAGTTGCCTCCAAGCCAGAGGAATTCATGTCCTGTTTGAAGCTGAATTCGTCTGCCCCAATTCGTCTGCCACGAGCTATTTCCACGAGCAGAAGGGCAGGCGAATTAGGGCAGACGAATGAAGATTAACCGCGGCTTTACACACCGGCTCCGCGCCGTTTCCCGCGCAGCCGGCGGCGCATCCGATCCATCATGCTCAAGGCCACAAGCAACGCCAGAATCAGCAGCAGCCAGTTGATCTGTCGCTGCGCCTTGCGGCCCACCGACTGCGCGAAGTCCACGAGCGGATGACTCTTCTCCCCTTCCGTCGCCGGACGCGCCGTGACCGTGGCGACATTCGTGAACCGGCGCGGCACCGTGGACGTGGCAAAGGTTCCGTCCAGCCGGGTGAACACCACGAAGTCCACCGCCGCGTACGTCGCACCGCCCCCGTCCAAGACCGGAGGCCCCGAGTTGTGACCAAAAGCCAGCGGGTGGGGATTGTTTGCCGCCGCTGCGGCCGTCGTGCCATTCGCGTTCGGCCCGGGAGCCGCCGCCGCGCCCGCACCTCCACCGGCAGCGCCTCCGCCCGCATGGCCACCGGCGGGCGCACCCGCAACTTCCGGCGCTGGCTCCGGCGGAACATCGCGCGCCGGGAGCGCGAGTGTGACGGTCGGCGCGTTCGTGATTTGCGCGAACGCCAGCCGCAGCGCCTGGCTGTCGAGCGTGTCCACGTGCGCGTCGCCGAACAGCACGTTGCCGCGATGGCCATGCAGGTCGGCGGAAAATTCCACGCCATCGCCCGCGCCGAACTGGAGGAACGTCCACTCCGTGCGGCCCGTCGTCCGCACGTTGCGGTCGCCCGCGAGCGGTGAATCCGAGCGCCCAAAGACGGCAGCGTTGTTCAGCCAATAGCTCAGATTCTCATTCCGCAGCGCGGCGAAATCATTTGCGGTCGCACGCGTTTTTTCCGCCGGGCAGAGCAACACCTTGGGCGTGACCAGTTCGTTCGAGAGCGCCTGGAAATGGCGCCAGGTGAACGACTCGTTCGGGTTCAGCGCCGTCTGCTCCGCGAACTCCTTCGTGCCGCCCGCGCTGGCCGGCACCTGCATCGGATACAGATCGTTGTGCTCATGCGCCCACGAGGCGAAGGCCACGCCAATCTGTTTCAACTGGCTCGTGCAAGCGATGCGCCGCGCTTTGCGGTGGCTGTTTTGGAGCGCGGGCAGGAGCAGCGCAGCCAGCACCGCGATAATGGCAATGGTGGTGAGCAGTTCGAGCAGCGTGAACGCGCGAACCGGCGACGCGACCGGATGACGGCGGATAAGGGCATTGCGCAGACGGTCCAAGCTCATGAATTCAGAGCGGAAAATGCCTCAAAAACTTGAAGTGCAAGCTTTCCGAAAACGAAAGAGGCCGGGCTTGCGCCCGGCCTCTCGTGATTTAATCGCGCACCGGCCTAGGGCTTGTGCAGGCGGAAGAACTTCTTCGGATCATTCGCAGGAATGGTGACGCAGAAGTCGCTGCCCACCACATCGACCGGCAGACCGACCGGCGCCCAGGTGATGGGCGCGCTCAAGTCAGCGGTGCTTTCCAGCACATACGGCGTGCAGGTCTGCGGCCAGCAGACGACCGCGTTGGTCCCAACCTGCGTGATGCGGAGCACCGCCGGAGTCTGGTCCTCCACAATGACGAGGAACGAGCAGGTGTTGGTGTTGCCAAACGAGTCGTAGGTCAGCGCCGTGACCACGTTCGTCCCCTGCGGGAACGTCGAGCC